>DDPU01000068.1:6743-12762 GCA_002342345.1 Verrucomicrobia bacterium UBA2460 | reverse complement strand
CGATTTGTCCTTTGACCGCCGGAAGGAACGCCAACCCCGCCCCTAGCGGAACATCGCCAATATTGCCGTGATCACCGCCGCGTTGACGAAATCCGTCCCGCACGCGCCCACCAGCGGGACCACCAGATACGCCCGCGGGGCCGGCCCATGTTGCCTGGTAATGGCATTCAGGTTGGCCATGGCATTGGCCGTTGTCCCCAACATGAAACCGACAAATCCGCCCCCGATGACGGCGGAATCATAGTTTTTGCCGAAAAACCGGAAGACAACCCAGGAGGCAAGCATCCAGATCCACGCCGCCTGCACCGCCAGAATGATCACCAGCACACTCGCCAGACCCGCGAGCTGCTTTAGCTGGAGCGTCATGGTTGCCGTGACCAGGAAGTAGGACAACGCGATCGAGCCCAGTTCCTCGATCCATTCGTGGGACAACTTCACCTTCTGCGCCCCGGCCTTGCCGAGGTCGTGCCAATTCCGCAGCAGCGCCGCCACGATCATCGCCCCGATGTAAACGGGCAGGGTGATGCCCCTCGCCTGGATCCACTGCCCCACCACCGCCCCAAGCGCCATCACCAGGAAGAAAAACTTCAGGTGGTTCATCAGGCTGGAACTTTCCAGGTCGGGGTGGCCGGCCGCGGCAATCGGGGTTTCGGAGTGCGGCGCGACCGGGCGATCCCCAAGCCTCCCGGATCCGGAAGACTGGAGGTGATGGCGCCGAATCAGCCGCGCCGCCAACGGGGACCCCAACAATCCACCCATGATGATCCCCGCCAGCGCGGCGGCCGTGCCGATCGGGCCCGCCCCGACCACGCCCGCCTTCTCAAAGGCCGGGGCAAACGCAAGGGCCGTGCCCGGGCCGCCCGCCATGGAAACCGATCCGGCGAGCGCCCCGATGAGGGGATTCTGCCCCAGGGCCTTGGCCAGCCCCATGCCGATGATGTTCTGGGAAACCAGGATGACACCGCAGACGAGAAAGAACTTCACCACATCCGGGCCGCCTGCCTTCAGATGTTTCCAGGAAGCCATCCAGCCGATGGAGAGAAAAAAGGCAATCATCAGGGGGGTCTGCAGGGTGAGGTCGAACTGCAGGGGGGCAGCCCCGGCCATCTCCCGGAGACTGAAAAGAACGCACAAAAGCAACCCCCCCAAAACGGGCTCCGGAAGACAAAGATCACGCAAAAGCGGGAATAGCCGGACGAGCCCCTTGCCCAGCAGGATTCCCCCGGCGGCAATCGCGAGGGTTTCAATCAGGGAGAAGCTCATGCCGGGAGAGCCATCGTCCACGGCTGATCCCCAAACCGCAAATGTTTTCATCCCGTTAAAAATCCATCACCGGTAGGAACGCCTACCCTTAGGCGTACATGCTGACCGTCGGTTGTGGATGATTGAACCCCATGCATGGACCGTTAGGGGTAACGGTCCCTACCAATTTTGATCCGCGAATTGTGCGCTGGTAGGGACGCCTACCCTTAGGCGTCCATGCCTATGATTCAGCGATCGACCATCCCCGTGGACGCATGAGGCATGCGTCCCTACCAAAACTACAAAGGGAAATCGTCCATTCCCGGCCAAATTGAAAAACCGCAACTCCGTGCTAATAAACATTATCCCCTCTCCTCACCCCTCCCAAGATGCCGGAGCGCGCAAATTTTGGAAAAAAATGCCTCCAAAGTTCCGGGGATGCTTTTTTCTTACGGCCTTGTTGCTTGTTTCGGACATGGCCTTCGGCCAATCGGGTTATGTCCCCGGTCAAACCTATTATGGGACCAACAATTACACGGAGTACGTTGCCGGCAACCTGCCGCTGATCATCAGCGCCCCCCACGGCGGATCGGACCTGCCTTCCGCCCTGCCCGACCGCACCTACGGGACGTTTTCCGAGGATCTCAACACCGACAACCTCGCCCGGGCCGTTCGCACGGCATGTTTCAACCGCTTTGGCCGCTACCCCCACGTGATCATCTGCAACGTCCAACGCAAAAAAATCGACTGCAACCGGGAAGTCCTGGAGGGAGCCCAGGGGTTCCCGGCCACCGTCGCCCTTTGGAACGAGTACCATGACCTCATCCGGATGGCCAAAAGCAACGTGACTGCGACCTACGGCCGCGGACTGCTCGTGGATCTGCACGGGCACGGCCACGCCATCCAGCGCTGCGAGCTGGGCTACAACCTGAGCGGGTCCGCCCTTAACCTCGGCTCCTTTTCCACCAGCCAGAAAAACGCGTTGAGCATGCGGGAGCTGACGCAAAGAACCCGCGTGTCCTTCGAGGAAATTCTTCGCGGCCCCTCCAGCCTCGGGGGCCTTCTGCAGACCCGCGGTTTTCCCTCGGTGCCCAGCCCCCAGTACCCAGGCCCCGGCGCGGACGAATATTTTTCGGGGGGATACATCGTGGAAACCCACGGCACGATGAGCCCCAATCCGGGGCTGATCAACGCCATCCAGATCGAATGCAATCTCACCGGCGTCCGCGACACCCTGGACAACCGGGCCGCTTTCGCCGCCCAGCTGGTTGATTCCCTCGACGAGTTTTTTTCCACCCACGTGGGCATGAGGCTCTCCTCCCTGTCCGCTCCCCCCGCCCTCTCGCGATCCGCGGACCAAATTCTGGCGGAGGACAACCCGCTCTCCCTGTCCCTCTCCGTGGACGACCCGGCCGCCGTGCTGGCGGCAACTGCCGAATCCTCCCCCTTTCTGGGCACCACCAGCCTTCAGACCAGCGGCAGCGGCACCCAGCGCCTCCTCACGGTGACGCCCTTGGCCAACGCCTCGGGGACGAACGCCCGGGTCACCCTGACCGCCAGCAATCCGGCCGGCGGCGTCGCGGTGGAATGGTTCTATCTCCAGGTCAACCCGGTCAACGACCCGCCCGTCTTCAGCGCCCCCAGCAACCCGACGATCAACCCCGGTTTCGTCCTGATCCTCCCCAACCCGGCGACGGATGTGGAGAAGGATACCTTAACCTACCAGATGCTTTCCGGGCTTCCGACGAACGCCACCTTCCAGGCCGGCAATGGAACGGTGACCTGGCGCCCCACCATCGCCCAGGCCGGCCAGTCCTATCCGATGGTGATCCGCGTCACTGACAGCGGAACCAACCCGCTCACCGCCACCGTCACCAACACGGTCAAGGTGCTGGCAGCGGAAACCCCCGCCCTATCCACCCTGTGGTCCAACCGCGTGACGGGCTCGAATACGGTCCCGCAACTGCAAATCTCCATCCAGGGCCAAAACGGCCCGGACTACATCGTGTCGGCCTCCACCAACCTGACCGACTGGACAACCCTTTCCACCAACACCCCGGGCAGCTTCCCGTTTGTCTGGACGGACACAAACGCCGGTCAGTTCCCAAGGCGCTTTTACCAGGTCCGCCTGGGACCATAGGCATCGGCAAATCTTAAAATCTTACACAGGTAGGACGGGCAGCCCCATGCCCGCCTCATTGGCGCTTTGAATTCTGATCGCTCAAGAAGGCGGCCGGAGGATCGGCCGCCCTACCTGAGCACAAAGGTTATCGACCTCCGGGGATAAGGTCGGACAATGTTTCCCCCATGCGCACGATGCTCTGTCTTGGGATTTTGGCCTTCTCCTCCTTAGGATGGTCGGACGAACCCATGCGGATCGGCGTCTATTCCCACTCCACCAACGAAACCAAGGCGGCCGGCATCGTCCGCGTCTTCACCCTAATTCTCACCCCGGAGAAGGGATTCTCCGTGCAGCGGATCAAGCCCGAGGACATCCGCAACGGGATTCTCACCAACCTCGATGTGATCGTGATGCCGGGAGGTTCCGGCAGCAAACAGGCCACCAACCTGGAAACCTCCGGCCGGGAGGCCATCCAGCAGTTCGTCAGAAACGGTGGCGGCTATGTCGGCATCTGTGCCGGCGCCTACCTCGCCTCCTCCCATTACGCCTGGTCCCTCCACCTCATCAACGCGCGGGTCATTGACCGGGAACACTGGGCCCGCGGGAAGGGCAACATCATCCTGACCCTATCGGATTTGGGACAAAAGGCCCTGGGACACCCGGAGAAGGAAGTGGAGGTCTACTACGGGCAAGGCCCGCTCTACGGCCGGGGCACGAACGACGCACTCCCTCCCTACGAGGAGCTGGCGACCTACAAAACCGAGGTGGCCAAGGAAAACGTCCCCCCCGACGTGCCAATGGGGGTGATGCAGGGCACGACGGCGATCGCCCGCGGCGAATACGGGAAAGGCCGCGTGATCTGCTACAGCCCTCACCCGGAAAAGCCGTTCCAGCCCGTGTTCCATCTCATCGAGAACGGGGTGCGTTGGGCAGCCGGCCGGGAGCCGATCCCGGTCAGCGAGGCGGATTGGCAAAAACGCGCCAAATCCGGCGAGCCCAAGCCGCCCGAGACGGAAGAATAGGTAGGGCGGGCAGTCCCATGCCCGCCTAGTTGGATTTTGGATTATGAACGCAGAGCAAGGCGGCCGGAGGATCGGCCGCCCTGCCCAATTTAAAATTATTATTCTTCCGTGTCGGAAGTCTTTTTCTCTCCTGCCGCGGCTTTGGTGGCTTCGACCTTCTCCGCCTTGCCGGGATCGCCGGCCGAGGGGGTGACCGTCACCCGCATGCCTTTTTGCAGGCCTTCCACCTTGGCTTCCGTCCCATCGATGGTGATTTTGGCCCCTTCCTTGAGATGGAAGGCGACCACCTTGTTGGTTTTCTCCGGCGTGACGACCCACTGGGCGTCGTCCAGCCGGACGGTAAAACGGTTGTTCTCCGGCTTGGTGGAATAAATCTTTCCGGTGCGCACCTCCTTGGCCTGGTTGAGCGGCGCCATTTTTTTCTTCTTGGCGGGGGCGGCTTCCTGGGCCGTCGCGGGCAGGACGGCGGCCAGCAGGCAGATCGAGAGGAGGTTGAGGATGGATTTCATGGTTTGGGGTTTCCTTGGGGTTAGAGCCGGGCGATCAGCAGCTCCCGCTGGTAGATCATCTCCTTCGGCAGTTCGTGGTAAATCTTCAGGAAAAGCTCGTTCTGGAAGACCAGCTCCCGCCGCCAGGCATCGGGGTCGATCTTCATCATTTCTGCAAATCGTTCCCGGGTCATCCCCTCCAGCCCCTCGGTGTTGATGTCCTCGTAGCGGGGCACCCAGCCGATCGATCCCTCGCGGGCATCGCTGTGGCCGTGGCAGCGGCCGACGATCCAATCCAGCACCCGCATGTTCTCGCCGAAACCCGGCCAGTAGAACTTCCCCTCCGCGTCCTTGCGGAACCAGTTCACGTGGAAAATACGCGGAAGGATCTTGATGCTCTTCCGCATCTCCATCCAATGGTCGAAATAATCTCCCATGTTGTAACCGCAGAACGGGAGCATCGCCATGGGATCCCCCCGCACCTGGCCGTGACCGCCGACGGCGGCGGCCGTCATTTCCGAACCCATGGAAGCCCCCAGGAAAACCCCGTGGAACCAGCTGAAAGCCTGGAAAATCAGCGGAATGGTGGAGGCCCTCCGGCCGCCGAAGATGATCGCGTTGATGGGAACGCCCTCGGGATCGTTCACCTCGGGGGCGAGCGCGGGATTGTTGGCCGCAGGGGCGGTAAACCGGCTGTTGGGATGGGCGGCCTTTTCCCCGCTGGCGGGGTTCCAGGGATTGCCCCGCCAGTCGATCAGGTCGGGAGGCGGAGGGTTGTCCTTGCCCTCCCACCAGAGGTCGCCATCCGGCGTCCGTGCCACGTTTGTGAAAATGGTGTCGTGCGACATGATCTTCATCGCATTGGGATTCGATTTCTCGTTGGTGCCGGGCACCACACCGAAATAACCGTTCTCGGGGTTGATGGCGTGAAGCCGGCCGGTGGGCCCGGGTTTCATCCAGGCGATGTCGTCGCCGATGGTGGTGAGTTTCCAGCCCTGATAGGACTTGGGCGGGATCATCATGGCGAAGTTGGTCTTTCCACAGGCGGAGGGAAACGCGGCCGCCACGTAGCTTTTCCGCCCGTTCGGCTCCTCGACGCCGAGCACCAGCATGTGCTCCGCCAGCCAGCCCTCGTCCCGCCCCAG
>DDPU01000068.1:5193-6713 GCA_002342345.1 Verrucomicrobia bacterium UBA2460 | reverse complement strand
TCCGGGAAATGGGCGATGTACCGCCGCTCGGGATCGCAATCGAGGACGGAGTGGGTGCCCTTGTTGAAGTTGTCCGAGTTGCC
Organism: Verrucomicrobia bacterium UBA2460; assembly: GCA_002342345.1. Taxonomy (GTDB): domain Bacteria; phylum Verrucomicrobiota; class Verrucomicrobiia; order Methylacidiphilales; family Verrucolacustridaceae; genus Verrucolacustris. The sequence continues at coordinate 6,630 of DDPU01000068.1, read as the reverse complement.
GAGATGGTCCCAGGCCACCTTCCCCATCCGGGTCATGATCCGCATGCTCAGCACGACGTAGATGGAATCGGTCAGCTCCACCCCCACCTTGGAAAGCGGCGAGCCCGGGGGACCCATCAGGTAGGGAATCACAAACATCGTGCGCCCCTTCATCGCCCCGGAAAGCATGCCCCGGAGCTTCTGCCGCATCAGGCGCGGTTCCATCCAGTTGTTGGTCGGTCCGGCCTCCTTTTCCCGCCGGGTGCAGACGTAGGTGCAATGCTCCACCCGGGCCACGTCGTTCGGGTTGGAGTGGTGGTAGTAGCAGCGGGGCCACTTCTTGGGATCGAGCGGGATGAGCACCCCCTGCCTGACCGCCTGCTCCGTCAGGTAGTTCTTTTCGCCCTCGGAACCGTCACACCAAAAAACGTGCTCGGGCTCGGTGAGGGTGACGGTCTCCCGCACCCAGTCCCGCACATAATCGTTGGCGGGCATCGCGCGACCGAACTCAACGGTCGGCGCCGTCGGCTGGATTTTCGTCACAGGACGATTGTCGGAAAAAGACCCCTGATGGCAAACACCCGGGGAAGGATATCAGTTCCCCTGCTTGGCCGGATCAGGGGCGCTTTTTTCCTTCAGCAGCTCCTTTTCCATCTCCAAACTGTTGATCATCAGATTACCGTCGTGCGCGACGCCCGGAACTTCCAACTTTTTCCAGCCAAACGGCCACCCTTTTTCCCGGGCGAGAGTCTGACCGGCCTCAAAGAAATTCCTCCCCCGGGCCAACCGGTGCTCCCCCTGGAGGTTGGCCTCGGGGGTGGCGGGAAAATTACCTGCCTCGGTGGAGTTGTTGGTGTCGGCCTGGCCGAGCAACACCGTCAACGGTGCCGCCAGGAAACGACGAATGTTTTTTTCCCCATCCAGCTCGGCGGGAAGTTTTCCGAATCCGTAGGGCCACTCCCGGTCCGCCCGGGGGAAGACGTAGGTTCCCGGGTTGGCGACGATGACCCGCTGCGCCTGGCTTTCCTCCACAGCGGTGAAACGGACGAGAAATTGGCCCCCGGCGGAATGCCCCAGAAAAAAGTAGGAGCGCCGGGGATTTCCTTCCCGCGCCAGGACGGCACGGACCACCTCCGACCCGGCCGTGAAGGACCATTCTTTTTTTGGCTGCAGGCTGCCGTCGTCCCGCACGATCTTGCCCTGGGCGTACGCCGCCCCTGGAAAGGCATCTTCCCCAAAGCAGGGAGCCGCCACCATCGCGCCCATTTTCTCGGCGAGAGGAATGGTGTAGTCGCGGTACTTGTCGGCATTCCGTTTCTGCCCGTGAAAGACAAACAGGACCGGACCGGAGGAAAAACGGGCCGGTTTGTAGGTGAAGACCGGCAGCGGGCCCTTGCCGGTCTTCACGGTGATTTCCCCCTTCCCCTTCGGAGCGGGACCGGTTTCCGCGGAAACCGC
>DDPU01000068.1:0-5180 GCA_002342345.1 Verrucomicrobia bacterium UBA2460 | reverse complement strand
GAGACCTCGCCTTCCCAGCGGCTGATGGCAATGGCCGCCACCCCGTTGCCGATGAAGTTGACGATGGCACGGCACTCGCTCATGAAACGGTCGATCCCCACGAGGATGGCCAGGGATTCGATCGGGATCCCGGGCACGGCCTCCAGGGTGGCAGCCAGGGTCACAAAACCCGCCCCGGTGACGCCGCTGGCCCCCTTCGAAGTGACCATGGCAACCAGCAGAAGGGCGATCTGATGGGAAAGATCCAGAGGGGTGTTGGTCGCCTGAGCCAGAAAGACGGCCGCCATGGTCATGTAAATGTTGGTGCCATCGAGGTTAAAGCTGTAGCCCGTCGGGATCACCAAACCGACCGTGGATTTCGCACAGCCCAGCTGCTCGAGTTTTTTCATAATACCGGGCAGCGCCGTCTCCGAGGAGCTGGTCCCCAGCACCAGAAGGAGTTCATCCTTGATGTGTGCAAGATAACGAAACAAGGGGACTCCCGAAAACTTCAGGATCAATCCCAGCACCAGCACCACGAAGATGCCCGAGGTCAGATAAAACCCCATCATCAGGGCCAGGAGCTTGTTCAGGGAAGCGAGGCCATAACCTCCCACCGTGTACCCCATGGCCCCAAAGGCACCGATCGGTGCCGCCTTCACCACGATGCCCATCACCCCGAAGAAAAGTTTTCCCGCCTCCTCCACGACCTGGAGGACGGCCCGACCCCGCTGGGGAAGCAGGGTGATGGCCAGGGCGGTGAGGATGGCGATGAAAAGAACCTGCAGCAGGTCGCCTGAGGTGAAGGCCCCCAGGAAGGAGGAAGGAATGATGTTCAGGAAAAAGTCCGCCTTGTCGGTTCCGTGCGCCTTGGTGAGGTAAGCCTTCCCCACCCCGGGATCCAGCGTGCGCACATCCAGGTTGAATCCCTCCCCGGGCCGGAAAACATTCACCACCACCAGGCCGATCACCAGGGCAAGGGTGGAAACGACCTCGAAGTAGAGGAGGGTTTTCCATCCCGTCCGACCCAACCGCCGGAGATCCCCCATCGAGGCGATGCCGTGGACCACCGTGCAGAAAATGATTGGGGCGATCATCATCTTCACCATGCGGATGAAGGCGTCCCCCAGAGGCTTCAGGGATTTTCCCAAACCCGGGAAAAAATACCCGACAAGGATTCCCGCCGCCACCGCGAGCAACACCTGGACGTAGAGAATCCGGTACCAGGGGGTCCTTACGGAAACGGAGGCGGTTTCCATCTTACGTCAGACTAGGGGGGGAGATTTCGGGGGGAACTTATTTTCGGTTGGGCAACCGCTGCAGCCGCCGGACGGCTTTTTTCGCAGAATTTTGCGGACCAGGTAGGCCGCCGCCAGGACCACGGTGACCAACACCGCCGCCGTCTGCCAGAACTCCCCCACCCTACCCTCCCAGCATTCCGCCCACGGCCTGCACCAGCCAGGCACCGGCATAGGCGAGCCCCGCCATATAAAGCATCATGAAAGCGGGCCACTTCCAACTCCCGGTTTCCCGGCGCACCACCGCCACCGTGCTGAGACACTGGAGCGCGTAGACGTAAAAAACCAGCAGGGCCAAGCAGGTGAGCGGGGTGTAGATCAAGGAGCCGTCCGGCCAGGAGGCCGAGCGCATTGCCTGAACCAGCCCCTCCTCCTCGCCCCCGGCGTGGTAGACGATCGACATCGTGCTGACGAACACCTCCCGGGCCGCCAGGGAGGCGACCAGGCCGATGCCGATCCGCCAGTCGAAACCCAGCGGCCGGAGCACCGGCTCCAGGGCGTGTCCGATCTGACCGGCGAAACTTTGCGCCAGCCGTTCGGTGGGATCCTCCGCCGTATGCGGGAAATTGCAAAGGAACCAAAGCAGGATGGAGAGCGCCAGGATCACCGTTCCGGCCCGACGCAGGAAAATCACCGCGCGTTCCCACATCCGCAGGGCGACCGTTCGCAGGGAGGGTCTCCGGTAGGGAGGCAGTTCCAGGATCAGGGGCGGGGATCCCCCACCCATCATCTTTTTCCGGAACAACCATGCCAACACGAAGGCGGTGCCGGTTCCCAGGGCGTAAAGCCCCAGCATCGCCCCGGCCTTGGCCCACGAGGGCATCACCGCGGCCGGAACGGCCGCCGCAATCAGGGTCGTGTAGACGGGAATCCGGGCGGAGCAGCTCATCAACGGGGCCACCAGGATGGTGGTGAGACGGTCCTTGGGATCCTCGACCGTCCGCGTGGCCATGATGCCCGGAATGGCGCAGGCATAGGAGCTGAGGAGGGGGATGAACGACTTTCCGCTCAAGCCAACCCGGTGCATCACCCGGTCCAGCAGGAATGCGGCCCGCGCGAGGTAGCCGGAGTCCTCCAACAGGCCGAGAAAGAAAAACAGAATGAGGATCTGGGGAAGAAAGATGACCACCCCACCCACGCCGGCGAGGACGCCGTCCACCAGCAGGTCCCGGAAGAGTCCGGCAGGCATCGCCCCTTGCAGCCATCCCCCGGCGGCGGAAAAAGCGATATCGATCCACTCCATCGGATAGGCGGCGATGGAAAAGATGGAGGTGAACAGCAGGGTGAGGATTCCCGCCAGCACGCCCCAGCCGGCCACGGGATTCAGGACCAGCGCATCAATCCGGTCCGTCCAGGTCAGATGGGCCTGCCCGTGTCCCACCCCGGCCTGACCGAGCATCTCTTTGAGGTAGGCGTAGCGGGCCTGGACCACGGCTGCCGGCCAGTCATACGCCTGCTCGCGAAAGCGTTCCCGCCAGGCAGCCGCCAGTTTCCGCGCGCCTTCCGGCCCGTCCTTGCCTCCGGCAAGCAATTCCAGGGCCCGTCCCTCGGCGCCCAGTTCGGCCGGAAGGGCGTCCCGCCAGGCGGCGGCAATCTGCCCGACGGCCGTGGCCAGTTGCGGGGGCATCACCCAGCGGCGTTCTCCCGGATCGGAAAGTTTCTGTCCCAGCGCGGCCCGCAGTTCCACCAGCCCCTTTCCCCTCGTGGCCACGGTGGGCAGGAACTTCACCCCCATCCGCTGGCTCAGTTCCCCGGGCCGGATCCGGACGCCGCGCGCCTCCGCCACGTCCACCATATTGAGGGCCACCAGCACGGGGATGCCGAGCTCCATCACCTGGGTGACGAGAAAAAGGTTCCGCTCGAGGTTGCTGGCGTCGACCACGCAGAGGATGGCGTCGGGTTGGGGAATGCCGTCGGATTCCCCCCGCAGGACCTTCCGGGCGATCTCCTCGTCGGGTGAGCGGGGCGAGAGACTGTACATGCCGGGCAAATCAACCAGTTCGATCGCCTCGCCGTGCAGGGTGTAGGCGGTACCTGTCCGTTTTTCCACCGTTACCCCGGGATAGTTGCCCACACGCTGACGCAGGCCGGTGAGGGCGTTGAAGAGTGTGCTTTTGCCGGCGTTGGGATTGCCGACCACCGCAATCCAGCGGCGGGGCTGGTCCTGGCTCAAGGGGATTTAGGAGTTTCCGTCGACGGTCTCGACGAGGATCTGCCGGGCGAGCCGTGCGCTCAGCGCGACCCGGGTGCCGCAGACCCAACAGACCAGGTCGGCCCCACCCCGGATTTTTCTGACCATGGCATTCTCACAAAAGCCCATTTCCCGAAGCCGCTGGCAGGTGCCGGGGGCGCAATCCAGCCGGCTTACCCGGACTTCGCGTCCAGCCCCCACTTGGGTCAGGTCCATTGCCTTCATTTCTCAGACATATTTTGGGCTTATTGAGACCGAGTTGCAAGTATGGGATAGCTTGGCTCGAAGTTCCGTAACCCCTGAATTCCGTTGCCACAACCCTTCAAACAAACCACTGGTAGAGCATCAGGTACACCAACACCCCTGTCACCGAGACAAACATCCAACTCGGCCAAAGCCACCGGGTGATTTTCTTGTGGCTCTCAAACTTTCCGGTGATGGCAAACCAGATCGCCGCGAGGAGGAATGGCAGGTTGACGATCGCAAGGATCGTGTGGGGGAAGAGGATCGAGAAGTAAACGGCGCGGGGCCAACCCTGCATGGGAAACAATTTCGGCCCAACGGTGACCTTGTGGGTCAGGTAGCCGGCCAGAAACAGGGCCGAGACCACGAAGGCCGCCGTCATCAGTTTCCGGTGCGCCTCCCTGTTGCCTTTTTTGATCTGGATCCATCCGGCCGTCAGCAACACCACGGTGATGCTGTTGAGGATGGCATTGGCCAGCGGCAGATCCTGAAAAGTCATGGGCGGTTCCCCTCCCCCGCCTCGTGCATCAAGTCTCCGAGATCGGGCAGCGCCCGTCCCAGAAGTTCCCCGCCCGTGCCGTCATAATATCCACGGATCCTGCCCTGCGCGTCGACGAGGGCAACCTTGGTGCTGTGCAGCATTTTTCCGGCCTGGGGCACCGCCCCGGGGGGATTCTCTTCCACGGCAACCTTGAAACCCTCCCGGGCGATCCGGAACACCTCCGGGAGAGGCCCGGTGAGAAGCCAGAAATTATCCCCCACGCCCATCCGTTTGGCGTATTCCCGCAGCCGCCCGGGGGTATCGGTCTCCGGATCAACGGAAATGGCCACCACCCGCACCTTGCCCTTCGTCCGGGCGACCGCACGGGAAAGCTCCACCATCTGGCCGATCAAGGCGGGACAAGGTCCCTGGCAGTCGGTAAAGAAAAAGCCGGCAAACCAGATCTGCCCCTTCAAGTCCGCGAGTGTGCGGGGTTGCCCGTCCCGCTCGATCAGGCGGAAATCGTTCAGTTGGCCCAAGACCGGCAGTTCACGGAAGTCGTGCCGTTCCGATGCCTGCCACATTTCCCGCATCCCCCCCAAGATGACCGCAAACAAACCGAGAGAGAGAAGGGTCCAGACAATCGTGGTGAGACGCCGGCTGGCGGATCGGGGGCCCGGAGAGGCCGGGGCCGGGCCGGTCACGAACGTCGGCTGACCTGGAACGCGCAGGCCATCACCAGCACCAGGGTGACCGTGATCACGATGGAAAAATCCTGGGACAGGTCGGCGGGAAGGGGCATGCCGGGCTGGGTGGCCAGCAAACCCTGCAGGGCATTGTGGGCATAGCTGAGCGGGTTGTAGCGGATCAACACCCGCACCCACTCCGCCGCCCCAGCCGCCGGAAAGAGCGCCCCGCTCAGGAGCCAAAGCGGGACAAAGAGAAGGTTGATGACCGCATGGAATCCCTGGGTGGAATCCATCGGCCA
>DDPU01000024.1 GCA_002342345.1 Verrucomicrobia bacterium UBA2460 | reverse complement strand
GCCTGGTTGAGCGCCTCACGCATGGTGATCACCGCCATGGCTAGCTACCGATCGGGGGCCGGAACTCCGGCATCTGGTCTTCCGGGGCGAAGATATCCTCGAACACGGTGGCCACTTCGGGCTCGGGGGAGGATTCGGCAAAGGCGACTGAGTCCTCCGCCTCGGCCACGCACTGGCGCTCAATCTCCTCGTACTGCTTCTCGGTGAGGGCCTTCTCCTTGTAGAGCCGGTCGCGATAAAGGGCGAGCGGGTCGGCCTCCTTCTTGCGGTTCTCGATCTCATCCTTGGTCCGGTAATGGCCGGGATCGGACATGGAGTGGCCGCGATACCGGTAGGTCTTGATCTCCACGAGGGAAGGCAGGCTTTCCGTGCGGGCCAGTTGGACCGCATCCCACATTTTCTCACGGACATCATCGAGGTCGGAACCGTTGGCGGTGATGCCGGCCATGTCGTAGCCGTCCGCCCGCTTGACGAGCGGATAGCCGGCGGAACTGCGGTGCTGGCTGGTGCCCATCGCATACTCGTTGTTCTCGATCACGTAAATCACCGGCAGCTTCCAGAGGGCCGCGAGGTTGAGCGCCTCATGAAACGCCCCCTGGTTGACCGCCCCGTCCCCGAGGTAGCAGACGGTCACCTCGCCGCTGCTGCGGTACTTTTGGGCAAAGGCGATGCCGGCGGCGAGCGGGGTCTGTCCCCCGACGATGCCGTGACCGCCGTGGAAATGCTTTTCCTTGCTGAAGAAATGCATCGAGCCGCCCTTGCCGCGCGAGCATCCGGTGATTTTCCCGAAAAGCTCGGCCATGCACTCCCGCGAACTCATTCCCCGGGCCAGGGCGTGGCCGTGGTCCCGGTAGGCGGTGATGACCGAGTCATTTTCATTGAGGGTGGAGATGGAACCGACCGCCACCGCCTCCTGCCCGATATAGAGATGGCAAAAACCCTTGATCTTGGCCTGCATGAAGGCCTGGGCGGCTTTCTGCTCAAAGCGCCGGATCAGCACCATCTTGCGGAGCAAGTCGACGCGCTCGGCGGGCGTCAGGGTAGGCAGAACCGCCGGGGACTTGCCCGGTTTCTCCTTCGACCGCGTCTTCTTAGCTCCTGCCGTTGCCACGAAAAGGGCTCCTTCGGTTGTGCCAATCCGGAATTCCGGATGGCGGTGCCTCAAACAGGTTGACTATGCCCGAACGGCCTACCTTTTCAATTCCAAGATGAACCGTTGTTCACCCTTGGCGCTCAAAGAGATCCGGCATCAGGGAGGTTCCCCAGCGCCACGCCATGGGCATGGCTTGGTATCCGATATGTCCCTGCCCCACCTCCCGGTAATGGGCACCCCCCCAGTCCCCGGCGAGAGAACGCAGTTGCTCCGGCCGGGCGATCCGGTCGTGGCGCCCCCCCACCAGGAGAATTTTTTCCGCCGTGATCCTCGGCTTTCCAAACGTGGGACAGACCAAGGGCAGCATCCGGGAAGCCTGCGCGCGGTTCAGCCCCCTTGCCTCCATCTGCCTCCGGATCACCCAGCCCCCCGGAGAATCCCAGATCGCCGTAGCCACATCGGGGATCGGCTGCACCAACCAGGCACAGGTGAGGTTCGGCTCCTGGCAGAGCGTCAGCGAGGCGATCCAGCCGCCCAGGCTCATTCCCCATAGCCCCACCTGCGGGGCGCCGGCCGCGCGGGCCATCCGCGCGATCATCCTCGTCTCGGCCACCGCCTGCCGCAGGGTTTCGGCACTGCGGATGAGATTCCCGCCAAAAACCAGTTCCCCGCTCCACGTTCCTTTGGGCCGCCGACGGTAGTGATACGGCAGGTCACAGAAAATAGCCGTCCAGCCCAGACGGTTCAGAACCGCAGCCCAATGGGCATAGCCGACATCGCTGGCGGAAAAGAGCGAGTGGAGGAGGATCATCGCCGGGGAATTCATCCCCCGCTTCCCCGGCCAGACACGGAGAAAAACCGTGTTGTTTTCCTCCCGGTCGCAAGGGACGGGACTGGGGATCTGTTGACGGCCCGGCACCAGCGTTCCGGGAAGCTTCTCCGGCGCCCGGTAGAATTCCTCCGCTCCTCTCTTCATCCAGCCCTCCGCATACCGGTCCCACTCCTCCGGCCCGTGCCGGCCGGCGCGGCCAAGCATTTGCCAGAATCCGATCCCGGCAAAGGCGGCGGCATCCACCAGTTCCGACTGCCGGCGATGGAACCAGCCCACCATTATCTTCCCGCCTTCCAGCGCTCCTGGGGGGTATGGGGCAACTCGTGGGGATGAAGTTTGTGGCGGTGCCGGGCCTCCTCGTACACCTTGCGCATTTCCTCTCCCAACCGCTGGACCCATCCCGAACGTTTCTCCTGTTTGCCCGGGGGTGGCATCGGTTCCCCCACCGCCACAAGGATGCGGGGACGGCGGGTCCAGTTCTGCCCGGCGTACAGCTGGTCGCTCCCCACGATCACCGCCGGCCGGACCGGCACCTCTGCCCGCGCAGCCAGCAAGGCCACGCCTTCCGTCAAATCCGCCCCTCCCAGCACGGAGGTGGACCCCGCCCGCAACCCGCCCTCGGGGAACACACAGACGATCCTTCCCTTTTCCAGCCTTCGGATAGCCGCCTTCAACGCGGCGGTATCGGCCTGGCGGCGGCCGACGGGAATGACATTGGCCGCACGAAGAAGAGAACCAAACCAGGCGGGGCGGAAAAGCTCCCGCATGGCGAGAAAATCCAGGGGTTTCCGGAAGGCGCCGGCGATCAGGGGCGGATCAAAATGGCTGAGATGGTTACAGGCGAGGATCCATGGTCCTGCCGGCACCTCCCGGGTCCGGTGCGTCTCCACCCGGCAGAAGCAGGAAAAGACCCCCTTCAGCCCATGCACCACCGTCCAATACGCCACGTCCGACATAAACGGAAACTGCGGTGGGGACGCCCCACGGAGACGTCCGTTTGGTCCGCACGTCCCGGGGAAACCGTCAGCCCCTACCGCCCAAATCTCCGAACCCGCTCCTTGCGCCGCGCCTCCATGTGACGGCGACGATCCACCATCTTGGTTTTTCGTTTGCGCAGTTCCCCGTTGAGTTTTTCCTCCACCTTGTCGATCGCGGCATAGAGGTCGTCCTCCCCGGCCTCGGCGAAGAGATCGGGACCGGGCAAAGCAAGGTGCACCTTGACGCGGAACTGCTTCTTGGGGGGCGCGCTGTGGTCATGCCAGAGAACCACGTGGGCCCCCAGGATCCGACCCTCAAAATGGTCCAGGTGGGAGAGCTTGTTTTTGACGTACGTGTCGATCCCGTCGGTCAACGGGAGATGGCGGGGGGTGATATGGACGTGCATCCGGGAATCCTAGGAAAGGTTTTTCGCACTGTCGACCCCGCCTCTGCCAAGAAGTTTCAGGAAAACCGTTGGCTCGCAACGGTCACGACGACATGATTTTCCCATGTTGCGAGTGGGCATGGGTTATGACGTTCATCCGCTGGTTCCGGGCCGTCCCCTGATCCTCGGCGGGGTCACCATTCCCCACGACCGCGGGCTGGAGGGTCACAGTGATGCCGATGTCCTGCTGCACGCCCTGACCGACGCGCTCCTCGGGGCCCTGGCCGCGGGCGACATCGGCACCCATTTCCCCAACACCGATCCGCAGTGGAAAGGCGCCGCCAGCACCATCTTCCTGGCCGAGGCCGCACGGTTGGCCAGGGAGCGCAAGGCGACGATCCTCAATGTGGACGCCTCCCTGATGGCGGAGGCACCCAAACTGGTCCCTCACTTCCCGGCGATGCGAAAGAAGATCGCCGCGGCTTTGGGCGTGAAGGAAGACCAGGTGAACCTCAAGGCCACCACCAACGAAAAGATCGGCTTTGTCGGCCGGGGGGAAGGCATCGCCGCCCTGGCCACCGCCGCCCTCGACGTGCCGGCATGACGGCGCCGGGCCGCTTCCTCACCTTCGAGGGCAGCGAGGGTTGCGGCAAAAGCACCCAGATCGCCTCCACCCTTGTCTGGCTTCGCTCGGCGGGCCTCACCGTCCACGAGGTCCGCGAGCCCGGCGGCACCCCGGTCGGGGAAAAAATCCGCCATCTGTTGAAACATGATGCCGATGGGGACCAGATGAGGCCGGAAACCGAACTGCTCCTTTTTGCGGCGAGCCGCTCGGAACTGGTCCGCCACCTCATCCTGCCCGCCCTGGCCAAAGGGGAATGGGTGGTTGCGGACCGTTTTCATGACTCCACCACCGTCTATCAGGGATATGCCCGCGGCCTGCCGATGGAGGACGTCGCCTTCATCAACCGTTTTGCCATCGCCAAACGGGAACCGGACCTGACGTTGGTTTTCGATCTCGATCCATCGGAGGCCCGCAACCGCGCCCTGCGACGACCACGCCCCGTTGGCCAGAAGGACCGACTGGAGGATCAGGATCTGAAATTCTACGAGGCCGTGGCCGAGGGATACCGGTCCCTCGCCAAACACCAGCCCCAGCGGGTGAGGCTGATCGACGCATCCGGTTCCCGGGAAGAGATCTTTGCCCGAATCCAGAAAGAACTCCGCCGTGCCTTTCCCTCCCTCCCGCGTTGAGGAGATTTTTGCTGGGGCGGCCCGGGAAGGACGCCTTGCCCACGCCCATCTGCTGACCGGGGCTCCCCCCGCCGAGCTGGAAAAGCTGGGCCGCGGACTCGCCGCAAACCTGCTGGATGCCGATCCCGAGGGTCATCCGGATTTTTTTCTCCTCCGGCCGGAATCCAAGTCCCGGAGGGTCTCCATCGCCCAGGTCCGCCAGCTGGAACACGCCCTCTCCCGCAGGCCCCACCGCGCCCCCCTTAAGGTGGCCCTGATCCTCGAGGCGGAACGGATGTGCATTCCGCCGGCCGAAGCCGCCAACGCCTTTCTCAAGACCCTCGAGGAACCGCCCGACCACTCCCTCCTTCTCCTCACCTCCGACCGACCGGAAGCCCTTCTTCCCACGGTCCGCTCCCGGTGCCTGACCTTCCCGGTCATCCCGGGCCTGAATCCCGAAAGCATCCCCGGGATTGAGGAACTGGTCAGCGAATGGGGAAAGCCCAGCCCACCGGATGCCTTGGAAGCCTACCGCCGGGCCGCTCTTCTCCAGTCCTTTCTCCTGTCCTCCCGCCAGAAACTCGAAGCCAAATCAGGCGAGGAGGAAAAAGAGGACAGGGAGGAAGAGGAAAACACCCAAAGCGCCGCCGCGGCAGGGCAGTTGGTGCGCATCCGGGAGGACGTCATCTCCCACCTGATCCGGGCTGCTTGGGCACGGGCGAACGGGAATCTAAGCCCGGAAATCGTCCGGGAAGTTGAATCCCTCGAAAAACTCCGCCAAGCACTGGCCCGAAATGTCGACCAAACCCTTGCCATAGAAGTAGCATGCCTTCGTATTTCTGGCCTTAATTGACAAAAAATACCGCCTTTTAAGCATTACTTTAACATTAAAGTATTTTATTTTTGATTTTTCTATCTTAGAGCGTTTAGCCTTAGTCCTTCTATGGATATCAAAGAGATCAAGGGGATCATCGACCTGATGCGGAAAAACGGACTCACTGAGTTCGAATATGAAAAAGATGGCACCAAAATCCGCATCCGCCGTGGCCCGGACGGGGAGCCCCAGATTGTCACCGCCGGCCCTGGACTGATTCCCGCCCCGACGGTGCTGCCGGTCAGCGCCGGCGTCCCCTTGGCCGTCCCGCCAAGCGCCGCCCCCATCTCCCCGACATCCCCGAACGCCCCCGCCACACCCACACTCCCCACCATCAACTCCCCGATGGTGGGAACCTTCTACTCTTCCCCGGCCCCGGATGCCCCTGCCTATGTTGAGGTGGGCACGGCCGTCAACACCGAGACGGTGGTCTGCATCATCGAGGCCATGAAAGTGATGAATGAGATTAAGGCCGAAATGTCCGGGACCATCGTCGAAATCCTCGCGGAAAACGGCAAACCGGTGGAGTTCGGCAAGCCCCTCTTCCGTATCAAACCCGTCTGACCCTGACGGGAGGAACCCTCCTCCCAGTGCCACCCCGCCATGTTCGACAAAGTCCTCATCGCCAACCGAGGCGAAATCGCCCTCCGGGTGATCCGCGCCTGCAAGGACCTCGGCATCCGCACCCTGGCGGTCTATTCGGAGCCGGACCACGATTCCCTTCACGTCCAGGCGGCCGATGAGGCCATCTGCATCGGCCCAGGGCCGAGCCCGCAAAGCTACCTCAAGATTGACCGCATCATCTCCGCCGCCGAGGTGGGGGACGTCGATGCCATCCATCCCGGCTACGGCTTCCTTTCCGAAAGCGCCCACTTCGCCGAGGTCTGCCAGTCCTGCAACATCCGCTTCATCGGCCCCTCCCCCGATTCCATCCGGCGGATGGGCGACAAGTCCCTCGCCCGGGAAAATGCCCGCAAGGCCGGAGTCCCCATCCCCCCGGGNNTTCGGCAATCCGGATGTCTACCTGGAGAAATTCATCGAGGAACCCCACCACATCGAGTTCCAGATCCTCGGTGACAGCCGCGGCAAGATCGTTCACCTCGGTGAACGCGACTGCTCCATCCAGCGCCGGCACCAGAAACTCCTCGAAGAGGCCCCCTCCCCGCTGATCGACGGGGATCTCCGCAAGCGCATGGGCCGCGCCGCCATCAAGCTGGCCGAGGCCGTCCACTACGAAAACGCCGGCACCATGGAGTTCCTTGTCGACGGCAAGGGCAACTACTACTTCCTCGAAATGAACACCCGCATCCAGGTGGAGCACCCCGTGACCGAGGAGGTCTACGGCATCGACCTGGTCAAGGAACAGATCAAGATCGCCGCCGGGGAACGGATTCCCCCGGAATTCGAGAACCTGCGGCCCCAGCGGCATGCCATCGAGTTCCGGATCAACGCCGAGGATCCCGCCAACGATTTCCGCCCCTGCCCAGGCACCATCAGCCTCTACTACCCGCCCGGAGGAATCGGCATCCGCATGGATTCCCACATGTACGGCGGCTACTCCATCCCGCCGTTTTACGATTCGATGATCGGCAAGCTCATCGCCGTCGGCCCGGACCGCCCCACCGCGATCGCACGCATGCAACGCGCCCTCGACGAGACCATCGTCCGCGGGGTCAAAACCACCATCCCGCTCGGCCAGCGCATCGTCCGCGACCAGGACTTTCGCCGCGGCAAATACTCCACCCACTTCCTCGAGCGCTTTTTCGAGAAGAAGGTGGAGGCCAACCAGCGCTGAGTCATGCGGCCGGCCCTCGATCCCGGAGCCGCCCACACCGCCCTCCAAAACGCCCGGCTGTACGCCATCCTCGACGCCGCCTACGCCCCACCCGCCCGTTGGCCCGACCTCGCCCGGCAGCTTGCCGCCGGTGGCGCCGGCATCTTCCAGATCCGCGCCAAAACCCTTTCCCAGGGGGAAATCCTCACCCACGCCCGCATCCTCGCCCCGGTGCTGGCCCAACTTGGCCTCCCGCTGATCCTGAATGACTATCCCGACCTCGTGGCTCCCTCCGGCGCCGCCGGTTGCCACCTCGGCCAGGACGACCTCGGCATCCCCGAAGCCAGGAAAATGCTCGGATCTTCGGCGATTCTCGGCCTCTCCACGCATTCCCCCTGCCAAGCCGTGGCCGGCCAAGCCGTTGGCGCCGACTACCTCGGCTTCGGCCCCCTCCACGCCACCGGGACCAAGCCGGAATATCCGCCGATTGGCCCGGAAAAAATCCGGGAGATCACCGGCAGAATCACCGTCCCGTTCTTTTGCATCGGCGGCCTGAATCCCGATCGGGTCACCGGGGCCGCCCGCCAAGGCGCGCAACGCGTCTGCGTCGTATCCCACCTGCTTCTCTCCAAGGATCCCGCCTCGGCCGCCCGGGAGATTCTTTCCCGGCTTGGCTCCGCCTCCTCCGTGAAGGAAGCTGTTCCCTCATGAGCGTCCTCGTTGTCGGTACCGTGGGCATCGACCGGGTGGAAACCCCGCACGGGGAACGCTCCGACCTCCTCGGTGGCTCCGCCTCCTTTGCCGGGCTCGCCGCCAGCTTCCACGCCCCCGTCAGCCTGGTCAGCGTCGTCGGCCAGGATTTCCCCGCCCACCACCGGGCCGTCTGGGAAAAGCGCGGCATCGACCTGTCCGGCCTCCAGGTCACCTCCGGAAAGACCTTCCGCTGGCACGGCGTCTACGAGGAAAACATGAACAACCGCCGGACCATCTCCACCGAGCTCAACGTCCTCGCCGATTTCCAACCCGTCCTTCCCGCCGGCCTGAGAAAGCTTCCTTTCGCCATGCTCGGGAACCTCACGCCCGACCTGCAACACTCCGTCCTCGACCAGATGGAGAAGCCCGGCTTCGTCATCGCCGACACCATGGATCTCTGGATCAACACCGCCCGCCCCCGCCTGCTCGAGCTCCTTGGCCGGATCGATCTTCTCATTCTCAATGACTCCGAGGCCAGGCAGCTCGCCGACGAGCCCAACCTCCTCAAGGCCTCCCGCTGGCTCCGCGAACGCGGCCCGAAATACGTCGCCATCAAAAAAGGGGAACACGGCTGCTTCCTCGCCGGCCCGGAAGGCGCCTTTGCGGCCCCGGCCATTCCCCTGGAACAGGTTCTTGATCCCACCGGCGCGGGCGACACCTTCGCCGGCGGCCTCGCCGGATATCTGGCCGGACAGAAAGGCGTTGATCTCCCCACCCTCGCCAAGGGCGTCATCGAGGGCACCGTCCTCGCCTCCTTCACCGTGGAGGATTTCAGCCTGCACCGCCTCGCCTCCCTTTCCGAAAAGGAACTGAGCCGCCGCCGGCAGGAGCTTCTGCGCCTCATCAATCCGGCCCCCTGAGATGCAACCTGCCGAGGAGATCTCGCTGGTTCTCCTACTCCTCATCGTGATCGGTTCGGTGGCCCTCACCCTCGCCCTTTCCATCCTTCACCCCAAATACCGGGAGTTGAAACCCCGCCTGCTCCTTTCCACCAAAATGCTCGGGGTGCCGCTTCTCGGCTACGCCCTCCTCCGCGGATTCACCAGCCTTCCCCTCGCCCGCTTCGACGTCTTTCTTGGTGTCCTTGCTCTGATCTACGGCCTGGAATTGATCTTCTTCTTCACCGTCATGCGCCACCCCCCCCGCCGTTAATCCAAACTTTCAACTCCGCATTTTCGTAAACGTAAACTTAAACATAAACGAGCAGCCGCCACCCGTTACTCTTTACCCGTGATTGCTTTGCAACAATTCCAAGAAATCTTCGGACTTCGCTTGCCCCCCTTGGGCATATAAGCGAAACTAACAGCTTGAGCACATCCATCACTCACGCCCACGCAACCACACCCCTGACGAAAATCATCCTTTTGGCCTTGGTCTGGCTTCCCATCTTCGGGGTCATCAGCGCCGTCTTCCTTCTTTGGAACCAGTGGGTGAACTGGGTGGATCTTACCCTGCTCCTGGTAATGTACGCCATCTGCGGCTTCGGCATCACCCTCGGCTTTCACCGCATGCTGACCCACAAGGCCTTTCAGGCCCAGCCTTGGCTGAAAACCCTTCTTCTCATTTCCGGTTCCATGGCCATGCAGGGCCCCGCCCTTCACTGGGCCGCCACCCACACCCAGCATCACGCCAACTCGGACGAGGAAGGCGATCCCCACTCTCCGCTGAAGAGCCTCTGGCACGCCCACGTCGGTTGGATCCTCAACGACTTCAAGCCCGACATTCAAAAATACGCCGGTGCGATGCTGAAAGATCCCATTATTGTTTTCGTCCACAACACCTTCTGGCTTTGGGTCTTTGCCGGCCTCGCCCTCCCCGCCCTCATCGGCGCCGGAGCAGCCCAGCTCATGGGCCACTCCGCCTGGTTCGGCGCCCTCACCGGCCTGATCTGGGGCGGGTTCGTCCGTCTCTTCTTCAACCAGCACATCACCTGGGCGGTGAACTCCATCTGCCACACCTTCGGGAGCCGCCAGTTCGAAACAACCGACGAGAGCCGCAACAACTTCCTCTTCGGCATTCTCGCCATGGGAGAAGGCTGGCACAACAACCACCACGCCTTCCCCCGCTCCGCCCGCCACGGCATGAGCTGGAAACAGCCCGATCCCTCCGCCTGGGCCATCTGGTTGTTTGAGAAGGTCGGCCTGGTGAAGGACGTCGTCCTCATTTCCCGCAAGCGCATCGAGGCCCGTCTCCGCTCCGAGCCCGATCCCACGCCGGATCCCGTCATCCTCCCCATTCCCGCCGAACAGCGCGATTAACCGCCCTGCCCTCCGGCCGGCGGATCTGCTTGGGTTTCTTTTTTTCCGTGCTCATGCTTCCGCCATGAACGCCGGGGATTCCCTGCCGACCGCCGATCGGACGGAAGAACAATCCACTCGCCGGGCTTTCTGGCATGCCTGGGACTGGGCGGCCACGCTGGTGGCCGTCCTTCGCGCGATGGAAGTTCCCGCCGTTGTCGCCTTGGACATCTTCCACGGCCGAAACGCATGGGAACTCGGGGCAAACCTGGTCGGATCCGCCCTTCTCTTTGCCGACATGGCCAGCCGGTTCTTCCGGCCTGTCACCACGAGCCACGGGATTCTCTCCGGTTCCGCGGCCCGACAGCACTACTTCCGCAGCTATTTTGCCTTCGATTTGCTTGGCTCCCTTCCCTGGGGATTTTTCGCCCATCTTTGGTTTCCCCAGGGCAGCAGCTGGGGCGAGCTGATTTCCTTTCTCTGCCTCCTTCGATTGGCGAGGGTGCTGGCCTTCAGCCGGGATTTTGTCCGGGTGCCCTCCCGGTTCTTCATCCTCCGCCGCCTGACGGTGTTTTTGCTTTGGATCGCCCTGATCATCCATTTGCTCGCCTGCGGGTGGATTTCCGTCGGCGGGGTTTCGGCGGCGGCTTCGCCCGCTTACACCTACATCCGCGCCCTCTACTGGTCCGTCAGCACTGTTTCCACCACCGGCTTCGGGGACATTGTTCCCAAGAATGAGCCCCAGATGATCTACACGATGCTTTCCCTGATGATCGGGGCCGGCCTCTACGCCACCATCGTCGCCAACGTTGCGTCCCTGCTCACCCGCTCCGACAGCACCCGCGCCGCCTTCGACGACAAGATCGCCCGTCTCAACACCCTGATGAAGTACAAGAACATGCCCGAGGCCCTGCAAAAGCGCATCCTCGCCTACCACGACTACCTTTGGCAGACCGGCCTCGGCCATGGGCACGAGGCCCTCGTCCAGGATCTTTCCCCCAGCCTGCAGCGCTCCGTCGGTCTCTTTCTCAACCGCCACATCCTCGAAAAGGTCCCCCTCCTCAAGGGTGCGGAGACTGCCGTGGTCCACCGCCTGGTCAGCGGTCTTCGCACCGTCGTCTACACCCCGGGGGACACCATCATCCATCACGGCGAACCCGGTTCGGTCATGTACCTGATCAATCAGGGCCAGGTTGAGGTGATCGACCCCCAGCACGGCGTGGTGGCCAACCTGGGCGAAGGCGACTACTTCGGCGAAATCTCCCTGCTGGCACCCGGTCGGCCCCGTCTTGCCGACGTGCGGGCCAAGACTTTTTGCACCCTATCCATGATCGACCATGCGGCCTTCGGCATCGTGCTGGAACAGTTCCCCGATTTTGCCGCCCATGTCCGGCAAATGGCGGCTGTCCGCATGGCCGAATCCGACCAACGCTCCGGCCGCATCTAGATCGCCGTCCGTTCTGTTAACTTCTATCCGCTATCTCCCTGGGGCCTGTCCGCCCGCCTACGGCTGACTCACCTTTAAGCGNNGTGGCCGTCACCTCCTCATAGTCCCCCTTGTCCGTCACCGTCTCCCGCACCCCGTTCGTGCCCCAGTTGGTGGAAGAGGATAAATCGGCGCTGGCCTGCACCGCGGAGGAAACCCCGGTGATCCCCTTCGCGCGGCGATAGGTCATCGTCACCGTATTGTCCGGACCGGGAACAACCGTCATGGGACTGTTGTTGGTTCCACCGGACTGCATGGGATGGAGCCCCAGGAAGTACTCCATCAGGTTGCTCATCCCGTCCCCGTCCGGATCGGCACCGGGCAGGGCGTTGTCGCCGGTTAGCCCACTCTGGGCTGCCCAATCCTCGATCGTAACAATCGTTAGGGCATCCAAAACCGTCAGGGTTCCGGAGTTATAAATCGTGCTGTAATTGCTGATGGAAAAACTGCCATCTTTCGCTTCAGACGGGGTCAGCGTGTAGACACCAGCTGCATCCTTCGACTGGGTACCCCCGCTTGCCGTGAGGGTGACCGAGCCAACGGTCTCTCCATTCACCAGACCGCTGGCGGTGAAATTTGTCTGCCCAGCACCCAACACCAGGGTCTGTCCAAACGTTTTCGTCATGTTGCCGGCCGTAATGTTGAGGCTCTTGCGTGTGATCTCGAAATTGCTGGCTGTGAAGGAAAGGTTGTAGTTCGGTCCGGCGGTCAGATCACCTTGGGTGATGGCATAAACACCGACGCTTTCCCCTGCCGCGCGGCTCAAGGCCCCACTGAAAGGCGCTGGCTCCGACGCTGTATACGTCAATTCCGGATCCTCGCTCCCGTACGTTTTTCGCAGTAGGTTCGCGGCAACCGTGACAGGTCTTGCCGAGACGGTGCTGGCCGCCGTGGCAAGCGTGGCGTTACTCGCGCCAACGCTGCTGCAAACGATGTCGCCGGAGTAGGTGCCAACATCCGTATTTGCGGCCAGACGGACAAAAACCGGGGTGTTGGTCACCGTGCCGCCCGAACCAACCACGATCGAAATGCCTTTGCCGGAGAAGCTATTGGTGTTGGCCGCGGAAACTTCAAACCCGGCGGGAGGCGCCACCGTGATGCCCGCCGCTAAATTTGATCCGGATAACGTGAAACTGGTCGGATTGG
>DDPU01000021.1 GCA_002342345.1 Verrucomicrobia bacterium UBA2460 | reverse complement strand
AGCGACCTTCACCTGCTGGAAAGCCAGCCGCCCAAAATCCGACGCCACGGCGAAGTCATGCCGATCCGGGAGGATCCGCTCACCCATGAGGAAATGGTCCGGCTGCTGCAGCCGATCTGCTCGCCCCCCGCCTGGAAAAGATTCCTGGAAACCGGGGATCTTGATTTCGCCTACGAAATGGACGAGGCCAACCGGTTCCGCTGCAACTTTTACCGGCAGCTGCACGGACTCGGCGCGGTTTTCCGGATTATTCCCACCAAGATCAAGACCCTGGCGGAGCTGGGCGTGCCGCCGGTGATCGAGTCCTTTGGTGACTTCAAGTCCGGCCTGGTCCTGGTCACCGGGCCGACCGGTTCGGGAAAATCGACGACCTTGGCGGCGGTGGTTGACTCGATCAACACCCGGTATTCCCGACACATCGTCACCATCGAGGAGCCGATCGAGTTTGTGCATCCCAACAAAAATTCCGTGATCACCCAGCGGGAGGTTCCCAACGAGACGCCCAGTTTCGCCACCGGGCTGAAGGCGGCCCTGCGGGAGGACGCCGATGTGGTGCTGGTGGGGGAAATGCGTGATCTGGAAACGATCGCCTTGGCCCTGACGGCGGCGGAAACCGGTCTGCTGGTTTTTGGAACCCTGCACACCAACAACGCCCGCAAGACGGTCGACCGCATCATCGACGCCTTTCCCAGCGACCAGCAAGAACAGATCCGGACAATGCTGGCCAATTCGCTCCGGGCGGTCTGCGCCCAGCTGCTCTTGAAGCGCTCCGACGGGGGCGGGCGTCTGGCGGTCAACGAGATCCTCATCTCCAACAACGCGGTGGCGGCCATCATCCGCGAGGGAGCCACCATGAAGCTCAACGACGTGCTCAAAACCGGCAAGGCCGAGGGGATGCAGCTGATGGACGACGCCATCGCCGGGCATCTGCAGGCGGAGAGGATTTCGCCGATGGAGGCCTACATGAAGTCGATCGACAAGCAGAGGTTTCAGGCCCTGTTGCCGCAGGACGCCGGCATCGGATGAGTTGCGAAAGGACGGTGCCGGAGGCTCTTGCCCGGGCCACCCAGCATTGCCGGGCCCGCCGCGAGATGAGTGTGCAGGAGGCGGAGGATCTGGTCGCCGGTCTGGCGGATCCCGGGGTCGCCGATGCGGCCAAGGTGGAATTCCTGCTGGCGTGGGCGGAAAAGGGGGAGACGGCCGGCGAGTTGGCGGGTTTGGCCCGGGCTTTTCTGGCGAGAGCCCGGCCGGCGGGGCTGTCCGGAAGATGGGGAGGACACCCGCTTGCCGACACTTGTGGAACCGGAGGCGGGGGGCGTTCCATCGTGAACATTTCCACGGCGGCGGCGGTGGTGGCGGCGGCGGCGGGCATCCCGGTGGCCAAACACGGAAACCGGGGTGTGACCCGTCCCAGCGGAAGCGCAGACGCGCTGACCGTGCTTGGGGTGGCGGCGGCCAAGGATGCGGGCGAACTGGCGGACTGCCTGGGCCAGGTGGGATGTTCCTTCCTGTTTGCCCCCAATTTTCATCCGGCGTTTGCCGGGGTGGCCGGAGCCAGGAAAATCATGGCCGCGCAGGGAAAGAGGACCGGTTTTCACCTGTTGGGGCCCCTGGTGAATCCGGCGCGCCCTGAGGTGCGCATGATCGGTGTGTTTCGGGAGGAGGATGCGGAGAAACTGGCGGGCGCCCTGGCGAGTCTGGGGTGTGATTCTTATGCCGTGGTTTTCGGGGAGGACGAAAAAGGGGCGCCGTTGGGCGAATTGTCGCCTTTGGGGCGCAACCGGCTGGTGGGGGCCCTGCGGGGCAAGGCCTTTGACGTGACCGAGGCGCGATCTCCGGCGGCGCGCGGGCATTCCGGCGACCTGGAGGCTGGGGACGCGAAAGAGAGCGCCACCAAGATCACGGAGGTTTTGGAGGGAGGCGGTCTTCCTGCGGTGCACGACGCGGTGGTCTGGAATGCCGGAGTGATTCTCTGGCTGGCCGGGGTGGCCAAAGACCTCGCGGAAGGAAGAAAAAAAGCGGAGGAAACGATCCGGAAAGGGGCGGCGCGGGCGTTGTTGGAGAGGTGGAAGACCTGGAGCCGGGGGAAGTTCGTTTAAGTTGAAGGTAGGCTGCAGCCTGCAGGCTAAAGGCAGGGGTTTCGTTGTTTGGGTGTTCGTCATGGAGGGCAGCTCGAAGCTGCCAAGGTTGCTCTATGACTGAGGACGAAATGGCTAAACCTCTTTTTCCAAAAAAGGGTTGGAGGATTTTTCGTGGGCCACGGTGGTGGCGGGGCCGTGGCCGGGATAGACAATCGTCCTTCCGGGCAGGGTGAGGATCTTTTTCCGGATGCCGGAGAGAAGCTGAGCACGGTCGCCGCCGGGGAGATCCCAGCGGCCCACGCCTTCGGCAAAGAGGACATCCCCGCCGTACAACTGCCCGGGGCCGGGAAGATAAAGGCAGAGGCTGCCCGGGCAGTGTCCGGGAACGAGGAGCAGTCTGGCATTTCCCCAGGAAGCCGGGATGGGGCCGGACTCTTCCAGGAGTTGGGTGGCAGGGACGGGGCGGAGACGCTGGGGCAGGCCGAAGCCGAGCATGGAGTCGGGCTGGAGGCAGAGAAAAGCGGTATCGGGATGATAATAAACGGGGCAACCGGCCCAGTCGGCCAGGTCGGCGGCGTCCCAGATGTGGTCCCAGTGGCCGTGGGTGAGGAGGAGGGAGTCGGGTTTGATTTTTTCCTCTTTCAGAAAGTCGAGAAAGCCCTCCGGCGCGTCGATGGCGATCCGGTGGTCGCCGAGATTGACGAGGTAGGCGTTGGTGGCGGCGAGGCCGCCGGTGTAGATCAAGGGTTTCGGCATCCGTTTTCCTGCTTAAAGCGGTTCCTTGCCGTTGGCGATTACGTTTAGGAGAGGTTGGAGAAGAAGGGGGAAGGCGTTAGAATCCTTGGGGTGAAACTTTTACGGATGGCAGCTTTTTTCGCCGTGGCGGCGGGGGTTGTGTGGGCGGAGGAAAAAATTCCGGAGGAAAAAAAAGGGGAGGCCAGTGGGCAGAGTGCCGAGGAGAAGGTGAAGGTGGGGCGGGGGATGGCCTTTCAGGCCTTTGCGGCGGAGCAGCAGGGGGCGTGGCGACCGGCGAAGGACCTGTACACGTCTGCGGTGGAGAACGCGCCGGACATTCCCTGGATCCGTCTGCGGCGGGGGTTTTGCCAGGTGAAGCTGGAGGACATGGAGGCGGCCCGGCTGGATTTTGAAAAGGCGGTTTCCCAGGGGATTTCCAAGGATAAAAGTGATGCCATCAACGACCTGCAAAGCCTGATCACCCTGCGCTCCAAGGGCGGGCCGATGGCGGAGTTCCGGGATCCCAAGGCGGCGATCGGCCTCGCCATCCGTTTGGTGGAAATGGAACGAACCACGGACAACATCCTGCTGGAGGCGGCCTGCTTGGCGGAGTCGGAACAGTACATGCGGGCCCAGGAGTTGCTGGTGGCGCGGTTGCGTGAGGTGGAGGGGGCGGAGGAAAAAAGCAGGCTGAAGGACGCGGTTGAGGTTTTTCGAAGGCAAAGCAAGTTCGGGCCGGCGTTGGAGGGATTGGAACTGGAAAAAGAGGGGAAGTTTCTTGAGGCGTTGGACCGGTACACGGCGGTGCTGGACCAGGCTCCGGACACGGCGTGGGTTTTGGTGCGGAGGGCGCACTGTCTCGCCCGAACGGGGGATACGGCCGGGGCCAAGGCGGATTTGCGCAGGGCCAACCGACTGATCCCGGAAACCGCCACGGACCGGGTGATGCTGGCGTGGGCGAAGGCGACGTGTCCCTTTCTGGAGTACCGGGACGGGGCGGGGGCGGTCAGTCTGGCCAAGCGTGCCCTGCAGGATGAGCCCCTCGTCCAGACCTATGGAATTCTTGCGGCAGGCTACGCGGAAATGGGGGACTTCCGGAGGGCGCAGGAAACCGTGATGGTGGCCCTGAGCAAGGGGCCGACCCCGGAGGAAAAAGCGACGTTGCAAAAACGACTGGAGCAGTTCCGGTTGAAAAAGGCGCAACGGGAGGACTGGATTCCTCCCTCCGGGGCAGGCGGCGGGTAAGGTTTGGTCCCGGCGGGTTTTTCGTCTAACACGGTACGGATGGTGCCAAGATGGTTGCTGTTGGGCGTGGTTCTGGCCGGATGCGCTAAGACTCCCATGTCTTCCTCCCCGCTGATCGACCGCGAGCTTTTTTTCGGCAACCCAGCTTTGGCCAGCCCGCAGGTTTCCCCGGATGGCCGGTGGGTGGCTTTTCTGAGGGAGCGCAACGGGATCCTCAACCTGCATCTGGTGGCGTGGGGACAGGCGATGGAAAAGGCCAGGCCTTTGACGGATGAAAAGGAGCGACCTCCCGCCGGTTTCACCTGGACGAGGGATTCGCGTTACCTGCTGGTTTCCCAGGATTCCGGGGGAGATGAAAACTACCGGCTTCGCCGTTTGGACCTGACCTCGCCGGCGGATCCCGCCACGGGCCTTCCCTCGGCGCGGGAGGTGCCCCTGAAAAAAGGGGCGCGGGCCATGGTGATGGATCTTCCCAAGGCGCGCCCGGGGGAGGCCTTGCTCCAGGTGAACGAGAGGGACGAGAAATTTTTCGACGTGGAGAAGCTGGATATCGAAACCCTGCAACGGAGCCCCGTATGGGAGAACCGGGCGGGATGTGCGGACATCATCGCGAATCTGGATGGCAAGGTGTGTCTGGCCACCCGCATGACAGCGGATGGGGGGACGGAGCTTTTCCGGGTGGAGGGAAAAAAACTTTCCACACCGATTCTCAGGGCGACGTGGCAGGAAGGCATGGGGGGATTCCGTTTCCGGCCCGGGAACCGCACCGTCTATCTGGAGACGAACGTGGGGGAAGGGGAGGACCTTTCCTTCCTGGCCGAGATGGATCCCCGTACGGGGAAGCTGCAGAAGCTGGAATCGGATCCCCTGGGACGGGTGGACATTTCCCGGGCCGCCTTTTCCGAGGCGACGGAGGAGCTGGTCGGAACGGTCTATTTGGATGACCGCAAGCGAAACTACTGGAGGGATGAGGGATTCGCCGCGGATTTCGGTTATCTCCGGGAGAAATTTCCCCGTCAGGAAGTGGGGCTGGCCGACATGTCCGGCGATGACCGGCGGTGGGTGATTTTGATCACAGCGGACACGGATCCCGGCACCTATTACCTGTTTGATCGAAGCAGCCGGGAACTGGCGAAGTTCGGGGAGCTGCGGCCGGACCTTCCCAAAGAGCGGTTGTCGCCGATGACACCGATCCGGTATGCCTCCTCGGACGGGCTGGAGATTCCCGCCTATTTGACCCTGCCCAGGCATCGGGAGGGTGTGAAGTTGCCGCTGCTGGTGATGCCGCATGGCGGGCCGTGGGCCCGGGATTACTGGGGGTACAACCCGACCGCCCAGTTTTTTGCGAACCGCGGGCTGGCGGTTTTGCAGCCGAACTTCCGGCAGTCCACGGGTTTTGGAAAGAAGTTCTATGCGGCCGGAAGGCACCAGTGGGGGGATAAGATGCAGGACGACCTCACCTGGGGGGTGAAACATCTCGTGGAAAAGGGAATTGCCGATCCCAAGCGTGTGGCGATTTACGGGGGAAGTTACGGTGGGTATGCGGCCTTGGCGGGGCTTGCTTTCACGCCGGAGGTCTATGCGGCCGGGGCCTCGTTTGTGGGGCCGTCCAATCTGTTCACGCTGCTGAATTCGATTCCTCCGTATTGGGAGTCGGTCCGACGGCAGTTTGACTACTTTGTCGGGAATCCCTCCGACCCGTTGGATCAGGAGCGGCTCCGGCGGCAGTCCCCGCTTTTCTCAGTGGAAAAAATGAAGGCGCCTTTGCTTGTCGTGCAGGGGGCAAACGATCCAAGGGTCAAGAAGGCCGAATCGGACCAGATTGTGGATGCGTACCGGAAGAAGGGTCAGGCTGTGGAGTATCTGGTGGCGGGGGACGAAGGGCATGGGTTTGCCCGCCCGGACAACCGGCTGGCGGCGATGCTTGTTCTCGAGAGGTTTTTGCACCGGCATGTGGGGAGTGATTTGCAGAAGGATGCTCCGGAATGGATGGAAGCGAAGGCCCGGGCCCTGCAAGCAGGCGGTGGTTGCCCCCGCTGAGCCGGAAAAAAATTTTTTAAAAAAATTTCCCTGACGGCGGGAAGGTGGACAAATTCACATATTCATTCCCAGAGGAGAAGAGCCGATTTATCCCAAGGTTATTCACATTTAAAATTTGTCTTTTGGTGAATCGAATTGGTTCTTTTCGCCGTCCGATTATCAATGATTCCAGTTCATTGAAAGA
>DDPU01000051.1:2327-3724 GCA_002342345.1 Verrucomicrobia bacterium UBA2460 | reverse complement strand
AGGCGGGCGAGGAGCATTTCCGTTTCCCCGGGCGCCTCGAGGAGGGAACTTCTCACCCATTGGGCGGCCAGGCGGAGGTGGTGACGGGCCATCAGGCTGACATAGCCGTTGTCCTTGCCGTGCTTGTCGAGTTCGTCCGGTCCCACGGTATCCGGGAGGTGGTAGGTCCCCTCCGCGTCCTTTTTCAGTTTCGAGATCCAGAAACGCGCCCCTTCCACGAGGATCTCCAGGCCCTTTTCCCGCAGGAAAGCCACATCCCCGGTGGCCCGGGTGTACTGGTCGACAGCGTAGGCGATATCCGCCGTCTGGTGCCAAAGGTAGTCGCCGATGTTCCAGGGCCCCTGCTCGAATCCGTCCTGCGAATCCGTCATCCAGGGGAAACAGGCCCCTTTGGCCTGAAGGTGGGCGGCGTTGCGCCGGGCACCGGGCAGGGTCCGCGAACGGAAGGAAAGAAGGTTTTCCGCAACCTCGGGGTGAGTATGAAGATATTGGGGCAGGAGAAACGTTTCCGTGTCCCAGTAATAGAGCCCGTGGTAGCGGTTGTAGGCGAAGGCGCGCGCAGGAATGCTCATCCGGTCCGTGTGAAACGGAGCCATCTGCAGCATGCTGAAGGCGCCGTACCGCAGGTAGGCCTGATCCCGGGCGGGTCCTTCCACGGAAACGTCGCTGGCCTTCCAGCGGTGTTCCCAGACCTGGAGGGATTCCGCCAGAACGGCGTCGTAACCCGAGCGCATGGCATCCGCGCAAACTTCCGCGGCCAACGGAGCCACCTCGGGGGCATTTTCCACATCGCGGGAGGTGGCCATGGCGACCGCGCGCACCAGCGAGGCCGTTTTGCCCTCTTTCAGATCGATGCGCGCCTCCTGGCGGAGGATGCCCGGCCCCGCCTCCGCGGGTTTGATCCCGGTCGCGGTGGAGGCAAGGACCACGGTGTGCCGGGTGCCGGTGGTCTGGAAGGAGAGAAGGGAGGGGGCACCCTCCCGGTGAGTGACGTTGGCCGAGGTCAGCAGTTTCTGGACGAGATGGGGTTGGCTGCGGTCGCCGGTACGGAACAAGGTGGGGATGCCGCCGTCCATCTCGAAAACCAGGGTGGCGTGGCCGTGCCAGTTTTCCGGCGTGATTTGGATCTTTTGCATGGCGAGGTGCGGCGTGGCGGCACTGAGGAAACGCTTCCACTGGATTCTGGTGCGCCGGCCGGCCGGGCTTTCCCAAAGAATTTCCCGGATCAATTCCCCACTGCGCATGGAAAGGGTCCGGCGATACGAGAGGAGGCTTCCCTGGTCGATCCGCAGGGTTTCCCCTTCCAACTGGATTCGGCAGTGGAAAATTTCCGGCAGGGTGATCATGCAGAGCATCGGCCAGGGGTAGTTCACCTTGATCTGGGTGACCGCATCCTG
>DDPU01000051.1:523-2305 GCA_002342345.1 Verrucomicrobia bacterium UBA2460 | reverse complement strand
TATCTCCTCGTGGTACGCCCGGACTCCGAAGTATCCGTTCGACTGGGTGAAAATGGTTTCAAAATAAATGCTGCGGGAAGGATCCCAGCCCTCCTGGGTGAGGAGCCATCCGTCCCCCTGGGCGTACCAAGGGCCGGCCGGGGTTTTCACGGCTTTTTTGCCCCTTCCGGCGCCGGGAAGATTTTTCTCACAAAGTTCACCAGCAGCTCGTGGGCGGGTTTTTGCATCGTCCCGTGGTCGAATCCCTGGAGTTCGAGAATTTCCACCTGGGGATGGCCGACCAGCTTGAGCATCCGCCAGAAGTAGGCGTTCTCCTCGTACCGTCCGAGCAGCTCGTGATTGCGGTCCGCCGTGATGATCAGCATCGGCGGGGCATCCTTGCGGACATGGTGGAGGGGCGCCATGTCGTCGATCACCGGCACCGTGTCCTTGATGCCCCGTTCCTCCCGGATGGTGAAATGCGTGATGGCCTGTCCGGTGAAAGGAATGAGTCCGGCGAGGGTGTCGGGATTTTCGCCGTAGGCCGCCAGCCAGCGCTTGTCCAGGCCCAGCATGCTGGTGAGGTAGCCACCTGCGGAGTGGCCGCTCACAAAGATTTTTTTCCGGCTTCCGCCGTATCGTTCGATGTTTTTCATCGTCCAGGCCACGGCAGCGGCGGCATCGTCCAGATATCCCGGGCACTTCACGGAGGGATAGAGGCGGTATCCCGCCGCCACCACGCCCAGGCCGCGGTTTTTCAGTTCCTCGGGGACAAAGCGATCCCCGTTCTTCAGACCCCCTCCATGGAACCAGACCACGGTGGGGAAATCCTTTTGCTCCGAGGGAAGATAGAGGGTCAACCGGCAGCGATCGTTGGTGACATCCGTCCGGTAGGGAATGTTCTCCTCGGTTCGGTAGGCCTCCGCCCCGGCGGGTAAAGCGGATGCGGCCGAGATTGTCAGGAAAGTCCCCAGCCAAAAAAGAAGGTGCATCCACCGGATCCAAGATGCGGCGCTCCCTTCCCGAAAGACGTTGTAAACTTTACGTAAACACCCCGAAGGCTTATTCTTTGCGTGGTGAATTCCGGGCATGGCAAGGTGTCCCTTCAGACGATCGCCACCCGCACCGGGGTAAGCCGGATGGCCGTCTCCCTGGCATTGCGTCACCGGCCGGGGATTTCCGAGAAGACCCGGCGCCGGATCCTGCGGGTGGCGCGGAAAATCGGCTACACTCCCGACCCCGAATTGGGAAAGATGATGGCGCGGCTTCGGCAAAAAACGTCCACGCAAACCCGCTCCTGCCTGGCTTATCTGATCCCGGGAAGCGCGGCAGGGCACCGGCTGGTTTCGCTCACGGAAGAAAAATACAGCGAGGGCGCCCGGGAACGGGCGGGGGAATATGGCTATCGCCTGGAGGAGTTTTGGATCGATGAGCCGGGCATGCCGTTATCCCGGCTGGTTTCCATTCTTTGGAACCGCGGTATCGAAGGGGTGATTTTTGCGCCCCTGCAACAGCGGCTCTCCGGGACCTCTCCCCGGCGCATTGAGATGGATGTGGGAAAATTTGCGGCGGTGGAAATCAGCGAGACGATCGAGTCCCCTCATTTGGACCGGGCCACCAGCGATCCGTACGCCTCCATGGTTCGTGTTCTCGAGGAGGTCCATCGTGCCGGATATCGGAGGCCGGGATTGGTGCTGGAGGAGGCCCTTGATTTCCGCGTGGGGGGGAAATGGACCGCCGCTTTCCTGCGGTTCCATCACAGTCAAACGGAACTCCCTCCGCCGTTTTTGGTGGTGGTTCCCA
>DDPU01000051.1:0-382 GCA_002342345.1 Verrucomicrobia bacterium UBA2460 | reverse complement strand
CTGGTGGTGGCGGCCATCCAGAGGGGGCAACGCGGACCTCCTCCCCATCCCGTGCGGACGGTGATCGAGGGCAGTTGGCGGACCGGAAAAACCATCCAGCGCCAACCGGTTCCCGCCGTGAGGAGAGGGATAAAGACATTTACGTAAAGCCATTCTGCTCTTCAAGGAAGGCGTCCTCCACGAAACAATCTCCCATCAACCGCTGTTCCCAACGGCAAAACCAGGAGTAACAACCATGAAACCTTCCATCCTCTCCATCTCCACCCTTGGCGCCCTGCTGCTGGCGGCCTGGATGCCGGCCAGCCTGGCCGGGCCCACCTATTCCGAATCCCTCAAAGCCGGGGACGAGGCGATGAATGCCGGAAAGAACGAGGATGCCCTC
>DDPU01000042.1:7341-19325 GCA_002342345.1 Verrucomicrobia bacterium UBA2460 | reverse complement strand
CTGAAGCGGTCGGAACTTTTTACGGTGGGAATCCAGTCGGGCGCCCTACTAGCGGTCCTAATGATCTTCGGTCCGCGTCTACGGGCGATGATTACAGGAGAGCAGGGGAGAAAAGGAAAACAGTATCTTTGGAAAATAGGCGGCGCCTTTTTGCTGACCGCGGCTCTGGGGCTGGCGGCCTCGAAGCTGGGTTTGGAATTGTCGAAGAATCCCGCGCCGGTGGCTTGGGCTCTCCTAGTCGGAGGGGTTCTGATTTTGGCGGCGGAGTGGTGGTTGCGCCATCACCAGGGCAAAGAGGACCCGGGGTGGGGCGTGGCGCTGGCCATTGGAATATCCCAGATTTTGGCAGCGGTGTTTCCCGGAACCTCCCGATCCGGTGCCACCATCTTGGCAGGAATGTTCTGCGGTTTGTCCCGCACCTCGGCCACAGATTTTTCCTTTCTCTTGGGCATCCCCACGCTGCTCGCTGCCGCTGCCTACAGTTTTTACAAGGAATTGAAGATAGCCGGCGTGCCCGGCCAGGAAGAGTGGCTGCATCTGGGGCTGGGGTTCGCAGTTTCGGCCGTGACCGCCTATTTTGCGGTGCGCTGGTTGATTGGCTACGTCCGGTCCAACACTTTCCTGCCTTTTGCCTGGTATCGAATTGCTTTGGGACTGATCATCCTGCTTCTTGTAAAGTAAGCCCTGCCTACGAGGAAAGGGTTTTCAGGCGGCGGCGAAAGGTTTCCACGACGTTGGTCAACAGGACCTACACTCATGTGGCCAAAAAGCCCCTTCCGGGAGATAGCTAGGCGGACTCGGAAGTACGTGTCCTCAGATTTTTATCTGCTCTTCATGCATAAATATGTGAACTAAAAGGCATTACATTTAGATAAATATTTTTATCCATAGTGAAAACTCGGTTGAAATTTGGCCAATCTGTGTAGGTTATACTCATCAAACTTAAGGCGACTCTCCCCTTCTTCTTGGCCATTTTCCTTTTGGCCTTTGAGGCCTTTGCTTTGGATCTCCGGATCGACTTTTCCTTGGGAAGCGGGGCGGCAGGAAACAACTGGAATAGCCTTTCCGCCTCGAGCCTTACCGGAGGCACTACCTCTCTGATTGACCATGACACCGGTGCGTCCACCGGGATCACCGTTACCGGCACGGGATGGACGACGGACTATATCGGCAGCTTAACCACGCTGCCTTCCTGGTGGGATGGGGGCACCCAAGCCCAAGACAGAATTTATTACTACGACAACGGTCCCCAAACCGGGTCGATCACCTTGGCCGGGCTTTCAAGTTCCCAGGCATATAAACTGGAAGTTTTTAGTGCGGGTGATTTTGACGAGAGGGCGATTGCGGCAAACTCCTCTTTTGGGATCAACTCCCGNNGCATGGCATGGCATCACGGACGGAACCGCGGGTTGGCTCATCTGGGATAATCTGATGCCCACCGCCGGTGGAACTGTGAACATCACCTTTGATAGTCTTTCCACCAACTATGTTCCGGTAAACGCCTTGAGGATCACGAACGTGCCTGAGCCCTCCGTCCTTTCCCTTTTGGGTGTTGGATCCTTGCTCTGGTTTCGGCAGCGTAGAAAAGTTTAAGTCCGCCGGTT
This sequence comes from Verrucomicrobia bacterium UBA2460, assembly GCA_002342345.1. Lineage (GTDB taxonomy): Bacteria > Verrucomicrobiota > Verrucomicrobiia > Methylacidiphilales > Verrucolacustridaceae > Verrucolacustris. The sequence continues at coordinate 17,721 of DDPU01000042.1, read as the reverse complement.
GAGAAATCGGGCCCTGACAGGTTGGGATAATTCCTGCGGATCCTACTCCTTCATTCCTTGACCGATGGGTGTCGCGTAGCCGGTGAGCTCGGTGTAGCCGCGACCGGAGAAAGGCTTTCCGTTCCGGGTGCCGCGGAAGGTGCAGGCACCCTCCCAGTAGCGCAGATTGCCGATCCGGCGTAGACGCAGTTCCTGATCGGCCACCAGCGGCTGAACTTCGCCCTCAAGATTCAACGAGGGCACGGAGATTTTCCATCCGGAGGGGTAAACCTTCCCACCCGGAGCCTTCCAGCGGCCGAGTGCCTCAACGTGGAAGCCGTCATTGTTCAGCGGAACGGCTAAGCCGGATTTGGGGATCCAGGTGCCGGAGGAGGAGGGATCGGTACGGTCGCCGGGGTTCCGCATCCGGTAGAGCATCAGCTCCTCACCGGAATCAAACTGGAGGCAGAACCAGTCCCATCCCTCCTGATCCCCGGCCAGGGCACTGGTGGAGAATTCGCGATCGAGCCAGGAAAGTCCGGTCACGGGGATCCTTTGGTCGCCGATGAGGAGTTCTCCTTTCGTCTCCATTCGTGTGAAGGAGTAGTAGTGACTGGCATTGCCGGGAGCGGCGGATTTCCGGCTGAGACCGCCGTTGCCGTGAAAGACTGCCGGTTTGACGGGCCGGGCGGCCAGTTCGAGACCGAACTTTTCGTCCGGAGCCAGGGCTTTCATTTCAAAGACCGATTCCCCGGTGCGGTGCAGGGACCAGTCGTCCAGCCGGACGGAGCAGTCCCTGGTGGCAAAGTCAGCCTCCCCTAAGGCACCCCGGCCGAGTTTTTCGGAAAAACAAAACCGGCGGTTTTTGCCGTCGGTGAGGGCCAGGTGGCCAAAGTAAATGTCCCGGACCGCCCAGGCGGAGCCGGTTTGGGTGGGGACGGGTTGGAGGCCGTGCCGGAAGAAAGTGAGCTGGTAGCCATAGGGATTTCCCACTTTGTCCTGAAGGTTTCCGGTGAGATACCACCATTCGGTTTTGAATTCGGGATGAGCACCGTGGTCACGGGGGAATTGCCAGGACCAGGGGACGGTGGCTTTGGCCCAGATTTCCGGGTTCGGGCCCGCAGAAACCGTCTCACCGCCAAGCATCAGCGACACCACCAGGCAAAGCAGGCTGGACGGGTGGAGGGCGGATGTGGCAAGCGGCGGGAAGCGGAAAAAACCGAAAGCAAGGGCCCCACGGCCTTTTCGCCAGGGTTTTTCCATCGTCATGAATTTTCCTCGTGTGATTCCGGGCATGGACAAAGGGAAGGCGCCGGCAACCCGGATCAAAGAGGCAGGTAGCAGACGGTGTTGGAGAGGAGAATCATGATGAAAATCAAGCAGGTGATGAGGGGGCCCAGAAGGGTCCGCCCGGTCATCTCGAAAAAATACCTGTGGAAATAGGGGAGCACGAACATGGTGGGGGCAACCGCAAAGAGCAGGTTTACGTAGAGCCATCCTTCCGTCCAGCGAACCGTCCCGGTCAGCGCCAGGGAGAGATATTGGGCAATGAGGATCAGAAAAAGTCCCAGGGAGTTTCCCACCCCGGCCAAAAGAAGGTTACGCCAGGGAGGCGTCCCGGAAAAACGCAGGGCGAGGTTTGCCCGCACGGAGTTGGAGAAAAAAAACACAAGGAAAGCGGGGGCGTAGACCGGCATCAGCAGGAGGAGTTCAGGTTGAAAAAGGCGGACTCCCAGAAATAGGAAGCGGTAATCAACATGGAAGAGCTGATAAACGACAAAGAGGAGCCCATAAAAGAAAAGGAAGGCGGTGGTGGCAAGGATCAGTGCCCTCCAGGTCTCGCGGGGGGAAACATCCAGTCCCAAGGCGGGAAGGCCGAACTTTTTACCCTGAAGGAAAAGGCCCAGGAAAAAAAGCCCGAAGCCAAACAACCCGTTGGCCAAAGCCCAGAGCATGACTCCATTGTTCATGCGCTGCGGGAAGAACCAGGTGGCCTGGCGACTGGTCGCCTCGGAAAAAAGTTTTTGTGAGAGTTCCGTAAGGGGAATGTAGGAGAGACAGGCAAAGACCGCCCCGGTCAAAAAAAGAATCCAAAAAACCAGCCGTGCGCGGCCCTGGGGGCGGGCGGGCGCCTCGGGGATCGGGTGAACTAGAAGGCGGAAATAGGGGATCTGGAAAAGGACAAGGCGGGTGAAGGGAATCAGGGCAATCAGGGAGGCGGCGAAAGAGATGAGGGAGCACAACTCTTTCCAGGGCCAGATCTGCTCCTCCGGGTCAATCGTCGCCGGCAGGTCGAAAACCTTCAGGAAAAACCCGATTTGGTGGGCCAAATCCTTCGGGCTGTACGGCTGAAAGGCGTGCAAAAGCGGCTCGTTGAAAACCACACGCAGATTCCGTGCGGCTGGATCCCCGTAGTACCGGTTGATTTCCACCTCCGAAACCTCCGGTTCGCCGGATAGCTGGCCGGAACGGACAAAACGCAGGCTTTCCGGGGCCTGGCGGAGATCGGCGCTTTTGTTTTCATTCCGGAAAGCCCCCTCATCGAAAAGGGCGTAACTCAGCCCGAGGTTGGAGCGCACCGACCGCAGGACTTTGTTTCGGAGGGAAAGCAGGTAACCCGAAATGAAGGCGGAGTGGATCTTGCTGCGGGTTCCCTTGGCCACGGCCTCCTCCCCGAAGTGGGCGGCCGCCTGGATCGCGGCATTTCCCCCGGCGGAGTGTCCGGTGACCCCGATGCGCTGGGGATCGATGTAGTTGAGATTGCCGGTATCCGCCAAATAATGAACGACCGCGAACATGCCGTACCCCTCCTCCGTGGCGGAGCGGGTGCTGAGGGAGGAACTCGAAAATCCCTGGGCGTAGGGATCGATGGCCAGGACAACCATGCCCCTTCTTGCCAGTTCGAGGGAAAGGTTGGCCTGGGTCTCCTTGGAGCGTTGAAATCCGGGAACGACCACGACCACCGGAGCGGGCGACTCCTGGCTGGCCCGCAAGGGCCGAAAAAGGTCGGCCGCCACCCATTGTCCATTCTGGGTGGGTAAGACCACCCCGCGAATCCTCACCGAACCAAAACCGCTCTGGATTTGTGCCGCCAAACCGCTGAATAAAAACACCAGGGTGACGCAAATCGACAACGTCCGCATGTCCCGGGAAAGCGTCATCTGGGGCTCAAAAATGTGGGAGGAAGCGGCCCGCTTCAAGGGAATCCGACGGCCACCCGCATTGCCAGGTAAGCGGAGGCAGTGGGTAAATTCCAGGCGGAGAACCTTTTCGGTGGAAAAAGCCGGAAAAATGGCCGGGCTTACTCCGACCGGAGAGCTTCCGCGGGGGACAACCGAGAGGCCCTGAGGGAAGGGGGCAGACCGGCCAGGAGGCAGACAAGAAAGACGAAGACGAGGATTGAGCCCAGCAGGGGCCATGGCGTGTGCCAGTCAATCGTCCACCCGAAAAAAGCACGGTTAATGACACGCATGAGAACGAGGGCGACGACAAAACCGGTGATGGCACCCAAAGAAATACCGGTGGCGCCGAGATAACCGGCTTCGGCCATGATGGTGCGCAGAACCTGTCCCCGCCGGGCCCCGGTGGCGCGAAGCACGCCGATCTCGCGGGTCCGCTCTGCCACAAGGGCGGTGAGAGAGAGGGTGACCCCCAAAGCGGCCACACCGATCGCCAGGGTGCGGAGAAGTTCGGTGACGGCAAAGGAGCGGTCAAAGATCCGCAGGGCCTCGTCGCGTAGGGCGGACTGCGAGTAGATGAGGAACTCGCCGCGGGGACGGAGTTGGGCGCGGAGGGAGTCGATCAGGGGTTGAACCGGGGTGCCGGGCTCCAGATGAAGGGCCAGGCTGGTCAGGTTCAGGTCGCCCGTGATCTTTTGGTAGATGGCACGGTCGAGAAGGATCAGGCCGGATTCGGTGGTGTAGTCGCGAAAGACCGCGGCCACTTGGATCGGGCGGAGGCCGTTCGGGGTGGGCAGGGAGACGGTGTCCCCGGGCTTTAGGTGGCGGCGATGGGAAAAATTTTCAGAAACAAATGCGTACTCCCCGTTCTGGCAGAGTTCGTAGGGGTCGCCGGGCAGGGAGGAGAGGATCGGGAGCGGATTGCAGGTTTTGAGGACCTCGAGTTTGCAGGCGGCCAGTTTGGCGGGTGCGCCGTCGAGAAAGAGGCGGATCTCCCGGTAGCTGCCGACGGCCCGGATCCCGGGGAGGGCGGTGGCGATGGTCTCGGCCTCGGGATCGAGGGGCTCGAGGGAACCGGCGATAAGGTTGGTGGAGGGGGCGATGAAGAGGTCGGCCCGGATGCTTTCGCCGATCCAGCGGTCGACGGTGACGCGGAAACTGTGAACCATAATGGCCACCCCCAGAGCCATGCCAACGGATACGGCAAGGGCGGCGGCGGCGAGGCTGTGACGATGCAGGCCGCGGAGGAAAAACGAGCGGGCAAGGATCCAGGCCGGAATCCTTGCTGGTCGCACCCGGGCCAGTGCATGGGCGACGAGCGGGGCGGTAAAGGCGGCGGCCAACAGGACACCCAAGGCGGCCAGGAAGCCGGTTTGCGGGAGGCCGCCGTGAAGGGCGGTGAGGGAAAAGAGGCCGGCGGCGGCAAAGCTGATGACGGCGGGCAAGAGGAAGCGGTTGAAACGGGCGACGGCGCGGTCGGAGATATGACCGAACTGGAGGGCATCGACGGGTGGGACGCGGGCGGCCTCGCGGGCGGGCCACCAGGCGGCGAGGGCGGCGGCGACGAGTCCGGCAACCACGGCGCCGATCAGGCTGGCCGGAGTGACCGTGACATCGCGCATGCTGAGCAGGACGTAGTGGGAGGTGACGGTGGAGGCGACGGTGCCGAGGAGGCGGCGGGCGACTTCCAACCCCGCCCAGACACCGAGGATGGAGCCGGCGAGCGCAAGGAGGAGAGATTCGGCGACGATGAGGATGGTGAGTGCGCGTCGACCGAGGCCGAGGGCACGGAGGAGGCCGAACTCCGACCGACGCCGCGCGACGTTGGCGGCGACGGTGTTGGTGACGAGAAACATGCCGACAACGAGCGCGATAAGGGAGAGGGCGGTGAGGTTGAGTTGAAAGGCTCCCAGCATTCTTTCGACCTCGCGACCGCGCCGATCCGGGGACCCGGCGCGTGCGTGGGCGGGGAGGCGGGGTCGGAGCCGTTCGGTGAGGGATTGGCGGACGGTTTCCTTTTCCGCCGGCGAGGCAGTGCGGAGGATGGTTTCGATGCGGTCGATCTGGCCTCCGAGTTGAAAGCGGGACTGGACGGTGGCGATGTCGGCGAGGGCGAGGTGATCGTCGGCGCCGACAAGATCGTCCGAAGGTTCGAGCAGAAAGCGGACGCGGAGGGTGGTTTCCCGGCCGCCGTGCACGGCGCGGAGAGTGTCACCGATCTTCAGCCCAAGCCTCTCGGCGAGGCGGCGGGTAAGGGCGATGGTATCGGGTTCGGAGACGAACGCGATGGCATCGGCCGGATTTTTCAGCGCGTCCTCGAGCCGGTAGGTGACGAGTTCACCGTTGGAGAAGGGATCGACCCCGACGAGATGGAGGAATTCGCCCGGATGGGCGGGGAGGGAGGCGACCACCTGAAGCACCGGGGTGGCCTCGCGGACGGCGGGATCGGCGCGGAGGATGGGGAGGAGAGATTCGGGCAGGCGGAACCCCTGGCCCTCCACCGTGAAGTCAGGCCGACCGGCGACGAGATCGAGGGATGCGCGGAAGGACCGGAGAGCGGTTTCGTTGACCGTCTGGATGGCGACGATGGCTCCGACCCCGACGGCAAGAGCAGCGATGTTCAGGAGGGTGAGGGTTTTGTGGGCGAGAAAGTCGCGACCGCCGTGGGCAAGGAAGACGCGGAGAGAGGTGGACCAGTTCAAGGAGAGGCTTAGGAGTGGATGCGGCCGTCGACCAGGCGGATCCGGCGGTCGGCGGCCTTGGCCACCTCCTCGCTATGGGTGACGAGGATCACGGTGGTTTTTTCCTTCCGGGACAGGGAGGTGAGGAGATTAATGACGGCGGCACTGGATGCGGAGTCGAGATTTCCGGTGGGCTCGTCGGCGAGGAGGACGGAGGGGCGGTGCACAAGGGCGCGAGCGAGGGCGGCACGCTGGAGTTGGCCGCCGGAAAGCTGGTGGGGGCGGTGATGGGTGCGGTCGGCCAGACCGACGGTCTCGAGGAGGTCCCGGGCACGGGATTTACCCAGAGCATCGGCCCGCCCGGAGAGTAGAAGAGGAAGAAGGACGTTCTCCTCCACGGTCAAGGTGGGAAGAAGATGGAAAAACTGGAAGACGAAGCCGATTTTCAGCTGACGAAGCCCGGTCAGGGCATCGTCGTTCATCGAGTGCAGGGGCAGCCCATCGATATAGGCCTGTCCTGAAGAAGGGGTGTCGAGGGCACCGAGGATGTGGAGAAGAGTGCTTTTCCCGCAGCCGCTGGGTCCGGTGATGGCCACGATTTCTCCGGACAGGATTTTTAGGGTGATGCCACGGAGAGCCTCCACCCGGGCATCCCCGGACTGGTAAATTTTATGAAGATCGCGCGTTTCGAGCATAAAAAAGCGGGTCTACGTGATAAGTGAACAAGTTAGGAAAAAACCCATAAACCGAGACAGTAAACCGAAGGCATATCCCTAGCCATCAGCTAGTTTCAAGGATCCCTGTGATATGTGAATAAGTTGGGGAGAAAACCGATCGATGGGGATTAGGCTGAGGATTAAGAAATGTGGAAGGTTGGATTCGAAAAAGATCTTAAAACGTCCAGTTAACCGAGAGGGTGGGGCCAAGTGAGTCGAGGCCCACGTTTTCGTGTTCCGGTTCGGAAAGGCCTCCGTTGGAGATGTGCTGATAAAGGGCGCCGAGGTTGACCGAAAGCTGCTCTGTCACCGGGATCCGGATTCCGGCCCCGATGGTAAAGCTGAAACAGAAGTCCTGGCCTTGGGAGTCGGGTGCACCGGTGGCGTTGGTGAACATGAAGCCGACCCGGGACTCGAGATAGGGGATGACCGGCCAGCCTTCCTGAATGAAGTTGTAGCGGGGGCCAAAGAGGCCCCCGGTAAACCAAGGGTTAGGGCCATGGATGACGGGGGCGTACATCCCGCTAAACAGAAATTCCGTGTTACCCCTGGTCCAATCCTCATTGCCGATTTCGTCCAACTGCCATCCCACGGTGATCAGTTGGGGGAGGTAGCGGTAGTCGTTGGAGTTCCCGATGGAGAACAGGCCGGCGGTTTCCGCAGAAAGGGTGACAACATTCTCTCCAAACATGGGGGAACCTGGTTCAGAGGCTTTTTCCTGTGCCCAACAAGTTGTGAATAAAGACCAAGAAATCGCCAAGATAAAGGCCCTTTGAAGGTATTTTTTCGTTCCCATAAAAATCTTTAACTTGTTGTTGAGCATGGTTATCTGATCAATATTTGTCAAAGTTATCGTTTTCTCTAGCGGCTATTTTTTTATTTGGGAATAACTTTTTATCTATATAACCTTAAAAAGATGAAGTCGATTTGGATAACCGGAGGGGCTGGATTTATTGGCTCCAACCTTGTTCTTCGTCTTCAGGAGGAGTTTCCTTCAGCCTCGCTGACGGTGATCGACGATTTCCGGAGTGGATCGTTTCCCAATTTGGAAGGATATCGGGGTGACTTTGTGGCAGGGGACGTGTCCCGAATGGACTGGGAGGCGGAATTTCGGGGGCGCAGACCGGAAGCGATGTTTCATCTGGCCTCGATCACGGACACCACCCTTCAGGACCAGAAAATCCAGACCCATGACAATGTGGAGGGGTTCCGCCGCCTGCTGAATTATCTGCGTCCCGAGAAGACGCCGATCGTCTATGCTTCCAGTGCGGCGACCTACGGGATCCGAGCGGGAGTAAACCGGATCGGCGATCCGTTAGCTCCGGCCAACGCCTATGCTTTCTCCAAAGTACAGCTGGAAAACCTGGCGCGGGTGGTGAAGGCGGAGGAGGCTGGCTGGCAGATTGCGGGGCTACGATACTTCAACGTGTATGGACCACGGGAGGGGCACAAAGGAGTGCCGGCGAGCATGGCTTGGCACCTGGCGGGGCAGATGCTGGCCGGAAAAAGGCCGAGGATCTTCAAATACGGCGAGCAAAAACGGGACTTTGTTTACGTGAAAGACATCGTGGCGATGACGATCGCGGCGCTGAAGTCGGGCAAGAGCGGGGTGTGGAATGCGGGATCCGGCCAGCCCCGCAGTTTCAACGAAATGATCGATGGCCTGAACAAGGTGCTGAAAACAAAGCTGAAACCGGAGTATTTTGACTGCCCCTATCCGTTCTATCAGCCGCATACCGAGGCGGACATGGCGGCAACCAAGCGGGACCTAAAGATCGAGCCGAAATACAGCCTGGAGGAGGGGTTGGAGGATTATTTCCATTCGGGATGGCTGACGCGGGGGCGAATCAAGGCTTCAAGCAGGAAGAAAAAATAGCCGGTTTTTCGTTTACGTTTACGATTAGGTTTGGGCACCGAGTCGGAATACAAAAAATCTTTCCCGATTAAGAGGGCGGGTGGGGGAGGATGGAAACCTCCGCCCCGGGAACGGTTTCGGCGATGGCATAGCGGAGACGGTGGATCCGTTTTTGCGTCTCGGCCATCCGCAGGTCGGGGGCGAACTCCAGAAAAACCTCCACGAAAATATGCGAGCCGGAGCGGCGGCTGCGGACCTTGTGGATGCGTTCGTAGTCGTCGATGTGGCGGACCAGTTGTTTGAGAATCTGAAGCTGGGTGGTTTCCCCCAGGGTGGCGTCCATCAGGTCATCGACGGAGGAAGAGAAAATAGCATAGGCGGCGTGGAGCATGAATCCGACCCCGAGAAGGGAGGCGAGTGGGTCGAGATAGAAGCTCCAGGGCTGGTCGCGGAAAAGGAGTTCCAAAACCAGGGCCGTGGCCATCAGCGCGTCGAAGCTGGCCTTGGAGAACCAAAGCCGGGCCTGGGATTCGATGATTGGGGAGTGTTGATGGCGGAGAATCCAGCGGTTACGGGTCCAGATACCAAAGCCGATGCCGGCATACGCCGCAAAGATGAGAATCCCCGGCAAAGTGCCCTCGGTGGGGACCGGATGGTGAAAGTGATTCACCACCTTGGTGAGCAGGAAGAGGGAACAGCCCACCATGACAAGTCCGATGAAGAGGCTGACGAGGTTCTCGAGCTTTCCGATCCCGTAGCCAAAGCGGTGGCCGGGCGCTTTGCGCAGGGCGAGAACCGTGAGGTAAGAGGCGAGGACGGCGAGAAAATCGGTGCTCTCCTTCAGAAGATCACCGAGGATGGCCAGAGATTCGGAGTACCAGGCGGCGCCGGTCATGAGGAGGACGTCCAGGGCGCAAAAGGCCGCCCCAAGGAGAAGGTTTTTTTCCCGGGTGCCGGCGGTGCGGGGGTCGGTCATCGGCGGGGCTGGAACGGGGTGGTCAATCTGGGGTAGAGTGTTGGGATGGCGTCCGGAGCGGGCAAATGGAAAAGTATCTTTCCTTCGGGAAAGATGTTGTCGTTTGGCCGGGGCGAGGTGATGGTGGCCGAGGGGGACAAGGCCCGGGAACTTCTCATCCTTCTTGCCGGTCGGGCTCGCGTGGAGAAAAGAATCAGCGGTAGGGAGCCACTGGTGCTGGCCCGTCCCGGTGGCGGGCAACTCATCGGAGAACTTTCCATCCTGACGGGCCACCGGAGATCGGCAACGGTGGTGGCGGAGACGCCGGTGAAGGCTTGGAGCGTGCCGGCGGCCAAGGTGCGGGCGTTGTTGGGCGGAGGATCCGGCTCCCGCGGGCGGTTTCAAAAAAAGATGATGGAATCGCTTGCCCGCCGGCTGGTGGGACTGCTCGACAAGCTTCCGGTTCTCCAGGGGGTCAGCGCCGAGCCGAAGACCGAGGCGGCGGTGCGCAAAGCGCTGGAAAAAATGTACGGGGATTGGGCGGTTTAGTTGAAGTTTTCAGATTAAGTTTCAGTAAGTTTCCATCGTTGATCTAACTACGATGACGGGCTTGGCGGGCGGAGGGAGCGGGGTAAAATCCTGAAATGGCCACACGAACGCCTCGGGTGCTGGAGCGTCCGAGCGCACCCAAGAAGCAGGATCCGACGGAAATGCTGGGACGGAGCATGCTTCGCGCCCGGTTGGTGGAGGACAAGCTGGGCAGTCTCTACCGCGCAGGCCGGATTGTCGGGGGGGTGTATCTGGGGCGGGGTCAGGAAGCTTTTAGCGCGGCCGGCGGGCTGAATTTGCGAAAAGGGGATGTCTACGCGCCGCTGATCCGGGACATGGCTGGGCGGCTGGCCTTTGGCGAACCCCTGGTGGATGCGGTGCGGACGTATTTGGGCTCACGGCTCGGGCCGATGCGCGGACGGGACGGAAATATCCATCGCGGGGATCTCGAGTTGGGAATTCTTCC
>DDPU01000042.1:5496-7233 GCA_002342345.1 Verrucomicrobia bacterium UBA2460 | reverse complement strand
TGGTGGTGATGGTGGCGGACAACGGCTACGCCTATTCCACGCCCAATTCCCGGCAGTTTGCCTGCACCGATCTGCTGGACCGGGCCCGCGGCTACGGGGTCGAGGGGCACGGGCTCGACGCGACGGATCCCGAGGCGTGCCTGGAGATGCTGGGCCGGGCGGTCCAGCGGGCGAGGGAAGGAGCCGGGCCCCAACTGGTGGTGGGGCGATTGCTGCGTCTCTGCGGCCATGGCGAGCATGACGATGCGTTTTATGTGGATCCCCAGGTGAAGGATTCTGCCCGCGGGCGGGACTGTTTGCAGGTGATGGAGGGGCTGATGCAAAAAAGGGGACGGGCGAAGGATTGGGACGGATGGAGAGAGGATGCGCGGACCGAGGTGGAGGAGGCGGTGGAGCAGGTTTCGCGGGAACCGGTTCCGGATCCATTCGAGGAGCAGTGGCGGGCCACGGCCACGCCGGGTTCCGTTGAGGAAGTCGCCGAGGAATGAGCGTCACCTATCTGGAGGCCATCCGTGCGGCCCAGGAAAAGGCGTTGGCGGACGACCCGCACGTCTTCCTCTACGGGCAGGACATCGGGCGGTTCGGAGGAGCCTTCAAGGCGACGAAGAACCTTTCGGAAAAATTTCCCGGACGGGTGATGGATTCGCCGATTTCCGAGGATGCCATGGTGGGTTTGGCGGTCGGGGCCGCCCTGGAGGGGATGAAGCCGGTGGTGGAGATGCAATTCGCCGACTTCTCCACGGTGGGGCTGAACCAGATGCTGAACCATGCGGCCACAACCTACTGGAGGACGGGCAAGCCCTGTCCGATGGTGCTCCGTTTGCCCTCGGGAGGGACACCGGGGAGCGGTCCGTTTCACAGCCAGTCGATGGAGACGATCTACTCGCATTATCCGGGGCTGGTGGTGATGACGCCGGCGACGGTCGAGGATGCCTACAGCATGCTGTTGGAGGCGATCGGCATGCAGGACCCCGTGGTCTTCTGTGAACACAAACTGCTCTACTATCACCTGAAAGCGGACGCATTGCCGGCGGACGCATTGCCGGCGTTCCGGGCAAGGATTGCCAGGCCCGGCCGGGACATCACCTGCGTGGCCTACAGCGCGATGGTGCACGAGGCGCTGGCGGCAGCGGAGGAACTGGTGGAGGAGGGCTACGAGGTGGAGGTGGTGGATTTGCGGACGGTGAAGCCGTTGGACACGGACACGCTGCTGGGAAGCGTGGCGCGGACCGGAAGGTTGCTGGCGGTGGGGGAGTCCTGGCCCTGGGGAGGAGCCTCCGCCGAGGTGGTGGCGCGGGTGGCTTCGGAGGGATTCGAGCTCCTTGATGCGCCGCCGAAACGACTCAACGCCAAGGACACCCCGATTCCCTATCACCCGAATCTTTGGGCGGCCCACCGGCCCACCGCCGTGCGGATCGCGGCGGCGCTGCGCGAAATTCTCCGCTACTAACGGAGAAGACCGAAGGTTTCGTTGCCCTGAAGGTGGAACGGCAACGAAAATTCAGCCTAGTCCGTCGGGATGCCGGGAACGGTCAGAGGCTTGCCGTTCTCCTTGGGGCCGAGCTGGAGGAGAAAGGGGACGGCGCTTTTGGCCCACTGTCTGGCATCGGGATACTGAGAGGCGGACTCTTTCCCGAAACAGTCCTGGAGCATTTCCGTGTTGATGATGCCGGGATTGAGGGCAACGGCGGCCATGCCGGCGGGCAGTTCCTGAGCGAGGGAGGCGGTCAGTCCTTC
>DDPU01000042.1:1821-5477 GCA_002342345.1 Verrucomicrobia bacterium UBA2460 | reverse complement strand
CCGGAGCTGAAGTTCACAATCACGCCCTTCCGGGCCTTCACCATGGCAGGCAAAAAAGCGCGGAGGACGTTGGCCAGGCCCTTCACGTTCACATCGATGACCTGGTTGAAGCGATTGGCCGGTACTTTCCAAAAAGCGGCGTTGGGATGAATGACGGCCGCGTTGTTGAGGAGAAAATCGGGCGCACCGTGCTTCTGCAGAACCTGGTCGGCCCACGCCTCCACACCGTCAGCGTCGGTGACATCCACGGCCGTAAAGGAGTGCGGGGATCCGAACTCCTTCTGTAGATCTGCCATGGCTTTGGCGTTGCGGGCGCAACCGATGACGTTGTGGCCGAGGGTGACAAAGGAGCGGACCATTTCAAGGCCCAAACCCTTGGAGCAGCCGGTGACGATGATCCATTGGGATGCCACAAATCTGAAAATACGATTCTCCGTTTACGTTTGCGATTACGTTTACGAAAAGACAAAGCTATCTGACGGAAAGCTGCAGGCAGAACCAGCGGCCGAGGCGGGCGCGGCGTTCCGCTTTCCAGCCGAGCCTGTTGGCAGCGCGAATGATGGAGTTTTCCTGGCCCTTGAGGATGCCGGAAAGGATCAGGGTGGTGCCGGCACTCCGGTGACGCTCGAGCCGGGGGAGCAGATGAAGGAGAAGATGGTCATAGAGATTGGCGACGATCAGTTCCGCGGCGGGGACGGCATCCCGCAGGACGTCTCTTTTGCGGAAACAGACGCGTTTCCCCAACCGATTCAGGCGCCGGTTCCGCTCCGCCTCCTGTACCGCCACGGCATCGCTGTCCCAACCTTCCACCCGGGCTCCCAAACGGGCCGCAGCGAGGCCGAGGACGCCGGTGCCACAACCGAGGTCCAACACGCGACAGGATTCTAGTTGGGAGCCTTGTTTTCGCATGAATTGCACGACAAAGCGAAGGCAGAGGCGGGTGGTGGCATGCTCGCCGGTGCCGAAGGCAGGGCCAGCCCGGATCTGGAGGCGGGGGATGGGGCGAAAACCTCTGGGCAGAAACCGGGCCTCGCTGGTGATGACCAGGGTGCGGCCGATCCGGAGATGAAAGGGGGATGGCTTGCGCTGGGGAAGTTTCCGGATTCGGCCCTTCCAGCGGGTTTGGAGCTTCCGCAGCGGAAGAATTTTCGGGGAGTAGACCTGAAGGATGGAGGCCTGGCCGGGGCGTTGGAGGACCGCACTGGGGAGAGGAAGCTTTGCAGTTGTCCGTTGGCGAGTCTCAAGAACGTACATAGCCAGTTTAAGTGTAAGTTTAAGTTGAAGTAATTTGTGGGGCTTAAGCTCGCAAGCCTACTTCAACTTTCCACTTAAACTTCAACTAAAGAACGGGGACGGAGGCGAGGAGACGTTGGGTGTAGGGATGGGAGGGGTGGTGGGTGATCTGTTCCGCGGCGCCTTCTTCGACGAGCTTGCCGTGTTCGAGGACGGCGATCTGGTCGCTGACGTGCTCGATCACCGCGAGGTCGTGGGCGATGAAGAGGTAGGTGAGGCCGAACTGGTCCTGGAGATCCATGAGGAGATTGACGATCTGGGCCTGCACGGAGACATCGAGGGCGCTGACCGGTTCATCGCAGATGATGAACTCGGGTTCGACGGCGAGGGCGCGGGCGATGCCGATCCGTTGGCGTTGGCCGCCGCTGAACTCGTGGGGGAAACGGCGGGCATGGGCGGGGTCAAGCCCGACCAGCTTGAGAAGTTCGGCAACGCGGTTGGAGCGGTCGGAAGCGGACATTTCCGGAAAGTGGATTTCGAGGGGTTCGGCCAGGATCGTGCCGATGCGGAGGCGCGGGTTGAGGGAGTTGTAGGGATCCTGGAAGACCATCTGGATCCTTTTGCGGTAGGGACGGAGGCCGGAGCCGTTCAGAGCGGTGATCTCCTGCCCCTCAAAAAAGGCGGAGCCGGAGGTGGGATCCTGCAGGCGAACGAGGACCCGGCCGAGGGTGGTCTTGCCGGAACCGCTTTCGCCGACAAGGCCGAGGGTGGAGCCCTTTTCGATCTTAAGGGAGACGTCATCCAGTGCCTTGACCAAGCCCGTCCGGCGCTGGAGCAGCCCGGATTTGACCGGAAAATGGACGAAGAGGTTGCGAACTTCAACAAGAGGCTTCATGTGTGGATTAAGATTAGGTAGGGCGGCCTTGATAAGGCCGCCTCGCAGGAATTTGAAAAACCAGTTCCGAACGTAGGCGGGCTCATCGAGAGCGCCCCACCGAAGCATTCTGGTTTCGATGGAAAGATCATTTGCAAACCAGGGCGGAGCGGTCGATGGAGGCGAGGCGTTGGCGGTTTTGGCCGAGCCGGGGGATGCAGTCGAGAAGGGCCCTGGTGTAGGGGTGTTGCGGGGCGCGGAGGATCTCCTGGACGGGGCCCTGTTCGACGAGGCGGCCGTCGAACATGACGAGGACGCGGTCGGCAAAGTTGGCGACGATGCCGAAGTTGTGGGTGATGAGCAGGACGGACATGTGAAACTGCTTCCGGAGGTCGCGGAGCAGGTCGAGAATCTGGGCCTGGATGGTGACGTCGAGGGCGGTGGTCGGCTCGTCGGCGACGAGCAGGCGGGGCTTGCAGGCGAGCGCCATGGCGATCATGACCCGCTGCTGCATGCCGCCGGAAAGCTGGTGGGGGTAGTCGCAGGCGCGTTTTTCGGGATCGCGGATGCCGACGAGTTGGAGGAGGCGGGTGACTTCGGCCTGAAAATCGGGGAGCTCCGGCTGGTGGAGTTGGAGGGATTCCCGTATCTGGAAGCCGACGGAGAAGACGGGGTTGAGGGAGGTGGAAGGCTCCTGAAAAATATAGGCCAGCTTTCCTCCTCGGGCCTTGCGAAGGACATTGCCGGGGCAAGAAAGGAGGTCGGTGCCGTCTTCCCAGAGAGCTTGACCGGAGAGGGAGCAGGCAGGGGCGGGAGGTGTGAGGCGGGCGAGAGCAAGGGCAGCGGTGGTTTTGCCGGAACCGCTTTCACCGACAACGGCAACGGTCTCGCCGGGCTCGATGGAGAAGGATAAGTTGTCGACGGCGGTGACGGGTTTGGGGCCGGAATCAAAACGGACCGTAAGGTTTTGAACGGAGAGCAGAGGGCGATTCATCGAAGAACTAAAAGGTAAGGGATGTTGGTTTACGTTTATGATTACGTTTAGGCGTTGAAAGAATCATCGTCCGGGCAGGCGGAAGCGGGGGTCGACGGCGTCGCGCAGGGCGTCACCGAGGAGGTTGAAGGCGATCACGGTAAGAATAATGGCGGCTCCGGGGGTGAGGAGCCACCAGAAGTTGAGCATGAAAATCTTGATGTCCTGGGCCTGGCCGAGCATCAGCCCCCAGGAGGAGGATGGCTCCTGGATGCCCAGCCCGAGGAAACTGAGGGCGGCTTCGCCGAGAATATAGCCAGGGACGCTCAGAGTGGCAGCGACGACGAGGTAACTGAAGGTGTTGGGGAGAAGGTGGCGAAAGAGGATTACGGTGGGGCGCTGGCCAAGGATGTTGGCGGCGAGGATAAAGGGCCGTTCCCTCAGGGAGAGGACAAGGCCGCGAACCACCCGGGCGGTGCCGGCCCAACCGAGGGCGGAGAGGATGACGACAATGAGGAGGAAGGTGGCATCGGAGGGGAAGCGGGAGGAAAGGGCGGCGCGCAGGGCGAGGAGAAG
>DDPU01000042.1:0-1763 GCA_002342345.1 Verrucomicrobia bacterium UBA2460 | reverse complement strand
AGGCCACCGATGGTGAGACCGAGCAGGCTGGTGAGGAAGACGCCGACGAGGCCGATGCCCAGGGAGATGCCGGCACCGTAGAGGAGGCGGGTGAAGACATCGCGGCCGGTGGCGTCGCTACCGAGAAGATAGACGACCGCGGGGGATTCCACGGTGAAGAGGTGGGTTTTCGCGGGAAGAAGGCCGAAAAGTTTGTAGGAGGGTCCTCCGGAAAACCAGCGGAGGGGCGCGGCTTGGCCGGGGAGGGGTTCGTAGGCAGCGGTGGACGGGTCAACGAGCCGGTACAATCGCACGCAGACTCGTCCGTCTTCCCAGACCAGTGCGGTGGGAGGATGGTAGGTGCGCTGGAGGTCCTGGGCGGACGGAACGGTTGGTGCGAGGAAGGGGGCAAAGAGGGCGGCTCCGTAGAGCAGGAGAAGGAGTGCGGCGGAGAGCAATCCGGCCGGGCGCCGAAGGAGGGATTGCAGGAGATCAGCGCCCATAACGAACCCTTGGGTCGGACCAGGCGAGCGCCAGGTCGGAAATGAGGTTGCCGACG
Source organism: Verrucomicrobia bacterium UBA2460 (assembly GCA_002342345.1). GTDB lineage: Bacteria > Verrucomicrobiota > Verrucomicrobiia > Methylacidiphilales > Verrucolacustridaceae > Verrucolacustris. Next base: position 1,225 of record DDPU01000042.1, on the reverse strand, counting down.
ACGAGGAGGGTGCAGCCGACCATGACGGATCCGAGCACAACGAACTGGTCCTCGCGGATGAAGGCCTCGTAGACGAGGCGGCCGAGTCCGGGGTAGTTCATGACATTTTCCACAAGAAGGGATCCGCTCAGCAGTCCGGCGAAGGCGTAGCCCACGGTGCTGAGCAAGGGATTCAGGGCGTTGCGGAGGACGTGGCGGAACAGGACGATTTTCTCCGGGAGACCTTTGGCGCGGGCGGCGGTGACGTATTCCGCGCGAAGGACATCGAGGACGTTGGCACGGAGGACGCGGAGGGTGCCGGCCACGCCGCCGAGGCCGAGGACAAGGGTGGGAAGGACAAGGTGCCAGGCGATGTCAAGGATTCGGGCGCCGAAGGGAAGAAAGTCGTGGTCGAGCGAGGTGAGTCCGCCGATGGGGAACCATCCGGTCTGGGCGGCGAACCAGACGGCAAGGAGGGCGAGGAAAAATTCCGGAATGGCGAGGGCGAAGTAGGCGGCGGAGGAAGTGAGGCGGTCGATCCAGCCACCGGGCCGGGCGGCGGCGAGGACGGCGAGAGGGATGGCCAGGCCCCAGGCAAGAAGGAGGGAGCAAACGGAGAGGAGGATGGTGGCGGGGGCGCGTTGGGCGATGAGTTCGGCGACGGGAACCTTGTAGGTCCAGGAGTAGCCAAAGTCCAAACGGAGGATGTTGCCGAGCCAGCGGAGATACTGCTCGTACCAGGGCCGGTCGAGGCCGAAGGACTTCGAGAGCTCGGCGATGAGGGCGGGGTTGATATCGCGCTGGGCTTTGACGGGCGTGAGGAAGTCGCCGGGCGCGAGGCTCATGAGGGCGAAGACGAGCAGGGTGACGGCGAGGAGCATGGGCACGAGGGTGCCGAGGCGGCGGAGGATGAAGGCGGTCATGGCGTGAAGACGGTCCAGAGTTCGTCGAGGTTCCAGACGAGGGAACCCAGCGGCGGGATCTTGATGTTTTTCCAGCGATCCTTGAGGCCGACGTAGGCGTTGGCGGTGACGAGATAGATATAGGGTGTCTCATCGCTCATGATTTTTTGCACCTCATCGAAATATTTTCGGCGGGTGGCGTAGTCGAGCGTGCGGAGCTGGAGGGACATCAGTTCATCGATCCGGGCTTCCCAGGGCGTGGCGGGAGTTTTCTGGTTGGGGTACCACTGGTGCAGACGGCCTTGGGAGGAGAAGACGGACATGCCACCGGCGGGGTCGCCGCC
>DDPU01000084.1:5856-14032 GCA_002342345.1 Verrucomicrobia bacterium UBA2460 | reverse complement strand
CCGCCCACCCCGTCAAATCGGCCATCTTCCACGGTAACGCTGGCCTAAGCCAAAAATCCTCCGCCCCGGGTAACGCGAGCCACTATTACTCCTACACCCGGATGGAGACGAAGGGGGAACTGCAAATCGGCGACCGGCGGATCCCCGTCACCGGTTTGTCCTGGCTCGACCGTGAATTCTCGACCAGCGCCCTGGCCCAGGATCAGGAGGGCTGGGACTGGTTCTGCCTCCAGTTCGATTCCGGCGAGGAGCTGATGCTTTACCGGATGCGGAATCCCGGTGACCGCACCGATCCCTCCTCTTCCGGCACCTGGATCCCCAAATCCGGCTCCAGCGTTCCGCTAAAAAATGACGGCTTCACCGTGGAGGCGCTCGGGCGCTGGAAAGCCCCGGGCGGGAAGGTCTACCCGGCCGGTTGGAAAATCTCGGTTCCCTCCATGAACCTGGAAGGCGAGGTTCAGCCGATCGTGGCCGACCAAGAACTGCGCCTGCGCCGGATCGGCAACCTGCGTTACTGGGAGGGCGCCTGCACTTTCCGCGGCACCCGCAACGGCAAACCTCTTTCCGGCCGCGGCTACACCGAACTTACCGGCTACGCGGCACCGATCGGTCAAGGCATGAAGGAATAGCCCGCCCGAGACTGAGACTTTTCTTAATCTTCATCTTAATCCTTCCACTAATTTCTATCCTCCCCCGAATTTAAAATTCTGGGCGAGGTACGTGTAGGTCGGGATTCCAATGAGGATGTTAATCGGGAAAGTCACCCCGAGGCTGAGCCCGAAGTAGATGGCCGGATTGGCTTCCGGAATCGCATACCTGAGAACCGCCGGCACCAAGATGTAGGAGGCGCTGGCCGATAAGACCATGAGAAGGGCCGTGCCTGGCCGATGTCGTGGAAACCTTCCGCCGCCGCCTGAAAACCCTTTCCTCGTAGGCAGGGCTTACTTTACGAGAAGCAGGATGATCAGCCCCAAAGCAATTCGATACCAGGCAAAAGGCAGGAAAGTGTTGGACCGCACGTAGCTGATCAACCAGCGCACCGCAAAGTAGGCGGTCACGGCCGAGACGGCAAAACCAAGTCCTAGATGGAGCCACTCCTCCTGCGCTGGCACGCCCGCCGTCTTGAGTTGGCGGTAAAAGCTCAGAGCACAGGCCGCAAAAAGCGTGGGAATGCCGAGAAGGAAAGAAAAGTCCGTCGCCGCTGTCCGGGAAAGTCCACAAAACATACCTGCCAGGATGGTGGCCCCCGATCGGGAGGTTCCCGGGAAGATGGCTGCCAGAAGTTGGGAAGCTCCGATGACCAGAGCCGGTCCCCATCCGGGATCTTCCTTTCCTTGGTGATGGCGAAGCCACCATTCCGCGACCCAGATCAGCGCTCCACCCACCAGCAAGGCCCAAGCCACCGGCGCAGGATCTTCCGGCAATTTTAAGCCGAGCTTGGATGCGAAAAGCCCCAACGCCGCCGTCAGCCCAAAAGCGGCACCCAATTTCCAAAGATAGATTTTCCCTTTTTTTCCTTCCTCCCCCGTGAGCATCGCCCGCAGGCGGGGAGCGTAGATCAGGAGCACCGCCAAGAGGGCACCCGATTGGATCCCCACCGTGAAGAGTTCCGGGCGCTTCAGGCCCAACCAATGCTCCGCCAGCAACAGGTGCCCCGTGGAGGAAACGGGCAGGAACTCCGTCACCCCCTCAATCACCCCCAGCAAAATCGTCCCCACCCACTCGTTCATCGCTCGTTCCTAGCCGAAAAGCGCCCCACCTTCCATCTCCAACGGTTTGGGGAGATAAATCAACCGGCACAAGGGTTGATCCCCGAAAACTTCCTTAATCTTCATCTTAATCCTAATCCCCTCTTAACCCCTAAATCCCTTAACCCCGTAACCCCAAGTATCTGCTTGCCCCCCGCCCCCGGCCGGTCAGAGTTGGTGCTTGGTCAAGGTTCGATGATACGAGTTAGAGCGAGGAAACTGAATCAGTCCGGTAGGTTCCAACCCACCTTGTGGCCCGGGGTACGGGCGCACGCTCAGCAACGCCGTCCAGCCGGTAGCCATCAAGGAAAATAAAGCATCATGGAAAACAGACTCTATGTGGGGAACCTTCCGTTCTCCGCGACAGACGAGGAACTCAAACAGGCCTTTTCGGCCCACGGCACGGTCACGGAAGTGGCCATCATCTCCGACCGCGTCACCGGCCGCTCCCGCGGCTTCGCGTTCGTGACGATGTCCAGCCCCGACGAGGCCAACGCAGCCGTCACCGGCATGCACGGCAAGGACTTCGGCGGCCGCAACCTCACGGTCAACGTGGCCCGGCCCCGCGATGAACGCGGACCCGGCGGCGGGGGCGGCTTTGGCGGTGGTGGTGGAGGCGGACGTGGTTACGGCGGTGGAGGCGGCGGTGGCCGCGGCTACGGTGGTGGCGGGGGTGGTTACGGCGGTGGAGGCGGAGGCGGCGGCTATGGCCGTGGCCCGCGCGGTCCCCGTCGCGACGACTACAGCCGCTAAGGCCGAGCGTTCCGATTGGAAACGGGGCGGGGTTTATCCCCCGCCCCGTTTTTTTATACCCTAGCTCCGTTCAGGCTGACGCCAGCCTCTCCACCTCCTCGATCGTATCCGCATCCTCCGGCCTCTTGTCGGCCCGCATCCGCAAAATTCTCGGAAAGCGCAGGGCGAATCCCGAATCGTGACGGTCACTTCGCTGGACGGAATCAAACGCCACCTCCACCACTTTTTCCGGCCGGACGCGGTGCCTGCGGTTTTTCACTTCCACGGTGATCTCCCGGAAAATCTCCGTCCACTCCGCCAGCTCCTCATCGGTGAGCCCCGAGTAGGCCTTACCGATCACTTTCAGCCCACCTCTCCGATCCCGAACCGCAAAGGTGTAGTCGGAAAGCATTCCCCGGCGTTTTCCGTGGCCCCACTCCACGGCCGTCACCACGGCATCCAGTGTTGCCAGGGCCTTTTTTAGTTTCACCCATTGGTGACCTCGTTGGCCCGGCTGATAGGCGCTGTCGGCACGCTTCACAATCAAACCCTCGTTCCCCGCCTCCCGTGCCCCAAGGAATCTTTTCTCCAGGCCGGCCTCGTCCTCCACGGGGGTGGCCTTGGCCAAAAGCAACCCGGGCGGCGCCTTGCGCATCAACTCGGCCAGCTTTTTTCTGCGCTTTTCCCACGGTTGCTGCAGAAAACCCGTTCCCCGGTGGACCAGCAAGTCGAATGCCACGAAGACCACCGGTACATCCTGCCGGAAAAACAGATCCGGCTCCCTTCTCCCCAGCCGCCTTTGCAAACGGGAGAACGGCAGGGCCCTTCCCCCCTCCCAGGCCAGCACCTCGCCGTCGAGGATGCCCCCACCGGGAAGCTTCCGGGCCGCCACCACCAGTTCAGGAAACGATTCATGGATCGGTTTGAGCTCGCGGCTGTAAATCTCCGGCTGTTCACCCCCCCAATGGATCTGAGCACGGATACCGTCGTACTTGTCCTCCGCCCATGCCGCCGCTCCCGCCAACCTCGCCAGGACCGCAGCCGCGTCTTTTTCCGGGCTGGCCAACATCACTTTGACCGGCACGCCCGGCTTCAGCTCGGCATCCCCCAATTTTCCCCTCTTCGCCAAATCGGCCGCCCTGGCCAGATCGCCCGTCAGCATGTGGGCCCGGCGCACCTCCTCCACGGGCCGGTGAAAAGCTTTGGCCAAGGCCGCCTCGACGACCCCTTCCTGTACCCCGGCCCTCAGTCCCCCGGTGATGATTTTAAAAAGCCATGTCCCCTCCAGCGGATGCATCGCCCGAAAAAGCTTCTTCAAAATCGAAAGTTTTGCCATCGGGCCCCTCTCTTTGGCCAACTTCCCCAGATCCCGCCTCACGGCCTCCAGCGTCCATTTTTCCGGACGGGAGCGGCCGTTGAGAAGCTCCCCCACGGTCCGGGCCGAATCCTGATGCCGTGCATACGCCTCCCTCCACACCTGGGGATCCAGCTTCATTTCCTCCAACACCCCCCTCCGGATCAGCGCGACTCCCGCCTGCAACGAAACACCCTTTCCGGAAAGCATCCGGACGGCGATTTCCAGCGAGGAAGGCGGGAGGGATGTAAAAAGTTCCGCCAGTTTTTCGGTCTTGGTCCGGGTCCGAAAGGTGGAGGAAATATCCTCCAGCGTTTGCACGAAGGTTCCGAACTCCGATTTCGGAACGGGTCCGGAATCCCCCGCGGCGCCTTCCTTTCCCCGTACCGTGGGCCGCAGGGAAAGCGACAGCTGCGTATCCCCCGCGACCGGCCAGGCATTCCATCCCTCTTCCCGTAATTCAGCCGCAAACTCGGCGGCAAAACCATGCAACGTCCGGATCTCCCGGGGGGAAACCTTTTTCACCATCTCCTTCAGCTCCGCATGGTCGGCATGGTCCGAAAGCGGAAAAGCCACGTCACAACCCAGCCGATAATTCGCTCCCGGAGCCATGGCCCAGCCCGTCACCGCCGCCACCCTTCGGTTGGCAATTCCGCGCAACTGCACGGAATGCGCGGCCTGCGGAGGAAAGATCAGCACCGCCTTTGAGGGCATTTTACCCGACTTTTTCCAGACCTCCGTTGCGGGAAACTGCACGCCCAGCTCACGGTAAATCCCTGTCATTCGGTGGACGGAAGGATGGACCAGGATGGGGAGACCGGCTTTTGCCAGTCCGGCCAGCAACTCCTGGCTTTTTCCCAGGGAATAGCCCAGTAACACCGGCACTTCCCCGTCCTCCATCGCACCCCGGCAAAAGGCCAAAATATCTCCCATCACCTTTCTGGCGGGAGGAAAGAGATACCGCGGAAGGCCGTAGGTGGTCTCCATCACGAGGACATCGGCCTCAAGCGGCTTGCACACCTCGGAGGATCCGCCTTGCCGCAATTTGAAATCCCCCGTGTAGAGCAGGCTCGTCCGGAGGGGCTTTCTTCTCTCCACCCAAGCCATCGCGGAACCCAGGATATGGCCGGCAGGTGTCAGCTTGAGCACCGCGCCGCCCCCCAGGGAAAACGGATGACCAAAGGGAATCTCCCGGATTTTCGTGCCCTTGGGGGTTCGTGCCTTCAGGAATTGTGCCGTTGGCGGACTTGCCAAAATCTCATCGTGAGCGGCGAGATGATCGAAGTGGGCGTGCGAAACGAAAGCCCGCCGTTGCGGTCGCTGGGGATCCATCCAAAGATTCACCTGCGGAAGAAAGAGTCCTCGCTCTTTCGGTTCGATCACCCAATCGGTGGGGCCGGGGACAGATTTCACAGGTACGGAATATACACGAATCCAGCCACACCCGGGTTGACCGTCCCGACAAAACGAAGCACCCGCCCGGATTTTTTTGCGGCGGTTCCGTTTTTTTCTTTTTTTCATTCAAAAAATCACATTTTTTTATATATTTTATTTTATTACTATTCAACGATTTATAAATGTTTTTAAGGTCCTTACCCTTGACATTTTTTGACCTCCCTAAAAAAAGTCCGAACGTTCTGCAAGTGCGGCGATCTAACCCTGTATGAAAACAAACATGGAAGTCACCAGAGAGAAGGCACCGGTCGTTCGGGAGAAAGATCTCCCCGCCGCCCTTCAGTCCTACCTCAAGGGCATCGGTGAGACCCCTCTCCTCACCCGCGCCGAAGAGGTGAAGCTCGCCCGCCGAGTCCGCCGGGGAGACGCCCGGGCCCGCGAGCTGATGATCAAATCGAATCTCCGCCTCGTGGTGAAGATCGCCGCCGACTACAACCATTGCGGCCTTCCCATCCTCGACCTGATCTCCGAGGGCAACCTCGGCCTGATGAAGGCGGTGGATCGCTTCAAGCCCAGCCGTGGGGTCAAATTCAGCACCTACGCCTGCTGGTGGATCAAGCAGTCCATCCGCCGGGCCCTCGCCAACCAAGGCAAGACTGTCCGGCTCCCCGTCCATCTTGTCGACAAGATCCAGCGCCTCCGCCGGGTCAGCTCTGCCCTCGGGAACGAACTGGGCCGCGAGCCCACCGACGCCGAACTGGCCGATGAACTCCAGGTGGAACCCGACCGGGTCACCAAGCTGCGCGAGGTTTCCGCCGGCACGGTCTCCCTCGACGTCTCCATCGGGCAGGATGGCGAGGATGGAACCCTCGTTGACCTGCTGGCCGATCCCGAGGCGATCGATCCGACCGAGGAGCACACCAAGGACGATCTCCGCGATGCGGTCGCCCGCTGCCTCCACTTCCTCAACCCGCGCGAACTTCAAATCCTCCAGCTCCGCTTCGGCCTGGGGGACAGCCGCGAGCGGACCTTGGAAGAGGTGGGGGAGCAGCTTCAGGTCACCCGGGAGCGGATCCGCCAGATCCAAAACGCCGCCTTGACCAAGCTGCGCAAGCGCCTTCTCAAGGAGGAAAACTTCCCGGAATATTTTCGAAATCTTGTCAGCCGCAGCGGCTTGGTCCGCCTCGCCTGACGACCCCGGGTTTCGGAGACCCCCTCGCCTAGCGCCGACCAAGTCGGGGCTGGGCGATGGTGTTTTTCCCCCACAATCCCGCATAGCGTTTACGATCAACCGTGAATCCGAAGTCCGCGACAGATCGCCCCATTCCCGAATTACCCGCGTCCGCCTTATACAGCTCGCCCGCCCTGGGTCGGTTATGGAAAAAGGTTCATCTCGCATGCTCCCCCTTCCTGCATCGGCCTGCCGTCCGGCTTCTTTATCAGCAACCCGCCCCATTCCTCCTGAAAAAACTGACCGGCCCCTACTCCTTCATCGCCCTCGGTTGTGCCGATGGGCATAAGGAATCCCTTCTCCTTGGAAAACTCCCTCATCCATCCCATCTGCTTGCCGCTGACACCAACCTCACCCTCGCCCGCCAAGCCGCCCGGCTCCTGCCCGGCCTGAAAAAATCATCTCTCCGAATCGATCTGACCAACCTCCTTCCTTCCTGCCTGTACCGAATTCCCCGACCAAGACTCTTCTCCCTTTTCGGGGTGCTTCCCAACCTGGATCCGATGCCTTTGCTGCACCGCATCTCCCGGTCCATGAAACGGGGAGACATGCTTGTTTTCAGCGCCAACCTTTCTCCCGGACGAGCCGGCCCGTCCGGGGCTCTTCCCCTCCTTGCCCAATACGACAATGCCCCCACCCGGCGCTGGCTGAAAGCCGCGGTGCGGCACAGCCGTTCCCTGCCCCCCAAGGGCCGCCTGGAATTTGGAATTTTCCACGATCCCCGGCAAAGGAACCTGGCACGCATTGAGGCACGCTGGATCTCCAAGGGGGGAACCGTGGTTGTGTTCTCCTCCCGGCGCCCCACCGCCCCCCAGGTTGAAGTCTGGATTCGGAGGGCGCGACTGCAGCGCCTCAGCCGCCATCACGATCCCCGCGGAGAGGAAGCCGTGTGGCTGGTCCGCAAAAAAGCCTAATGGAAGGCCAGTCTCCTGATCTTCAGGCCAAGCTGGGCCGAGAGCCTCTCCTTCAAATCCTCTTTTCTTGCCAACTGGTGCCTGCGGGTGGAACTCAGGCAGCGGATGAAGGCGACACCCTTGAAACCGTCCACCCGGTCGAGGACCGTTTCCTGGGCCGCCTCTTCCCCCGCAACGGCCGCCCATGCCTCTTGGAGCCTCATCTGGCCGCCTTTCACCCGGTTTTCCACTTTTTCCACCACTTCCGCCAGCAGTCGTTTTCGGATTCCCGCAGCTGATGTCCGGGGATCCGCGGGCAACGGATCGATTCCCCCGGCACGGCCGTACAACTCCAACTCCCGTGCCGTCATTCCTCGCCCATGTGCCTGCCGAAACGATTCCTGCAACCCCAGCGTTTTTTCCTGGCTGCGCGCCAGTCGGTCGTAGGTTTTTCTTTCAATCCTCAATCGATCGGCATCCCCGGCCGGTTTTCCCCCCAACAGTTCCACCATCACCATCCGCCGGGTGATCAGGTAGTCGGACTTGGTTACCTTGATCCATGGGCGGTCCGCCGTTCCTTCCCCGATATACCGGTATAAACCCGCGTCCTCCGCGGCTGTCCTCCGCCGTTTTGACTTCATCTCCCGCCCCAGTCCAAGAATCTTATAGGAGATCATCTCCTTCTTTTTGGAGCTGCTGTCCTGCTCCCACGGCCTTGGGCTCATCCTCTATTTCTATCTTCCCAGCCTTTCCTGCCCACCGCTTCCACCCTCCGCCCCAAACAACCTCCGAATGTCTCTCGAACAAACTTTGCCCACACCCC
>DDPU01000084.1:0-5784 GCA_002342345.1 Verrucomicrobia bacterium UBA2460 | reverse complement strand
GCAAACCCCCACAAGCCAAACACCTCCCCTTGTTGTCCCTCCGGGGTGATCTCCGCCACGGCCGCGCGGCCTGCCGACTGCAGCCACCCCATCCCCAACCCCGCCAGCGCCGCCACCGCATAAAAGGAACCCGTCGAGCGACTCCACCACGCGCCCACGCTCACCAGCACCCACAATCCCAGCGCCGAAAGCAGCACCGGCCTCGCCCCGCGGCGGTCCTGCCATGGTCCCGTTGCCAGCGCCCCCACCACCGCGGTCGCCTGCAACACCACAAAAAGCTTCACCGTGTCCGCCAACGTGAAGCCGATCTCCCTGGTGGCGTAGATCGAGGCAAATCCCACCACCGCACTCAGTCCCGTCAGGGAGGCGCCCAAGCCCAGCAGCAGTTTCCGTAGATCCGGCCGGGCCCGGACCGTTTGCCCAACCGCCTTCCAATCCGGCTCGGTCACCGATTGCCGGACCGGTCGAGCCCTTTCCTGCAGAAAAAGCATCGTCGGCAATGCGGCTAGCAGCAGGAATGCTGCCGTGGCCGGAAACACTTTCCGTGCCGCCCCATCCCCGCCTGTGGACAAAATCCCCAGGGCCAGGCCCAAGGATGCCAGTCCCCCCACATACCCAAACCCCCACCCGTAGGCGGAAATCTTTCCCCGCCTTCCTGGCGGGGCCAATTCCGGAAGAAACGCCGCCACCAGATTTTCCCCCAGGAGAAAGGCGGCGTTTGCGATCACCAACAATCCCGTCACCGCCGCAACGCCCAATGCGGGCAACCCCATCAGTGCCGTGGCCGCCACGCAAACCAGGGTCAACCCGACCAACAACGGTTTCTTGGCCGCCCGCCGATCCGCCCACCATCCCAGTACCGGCCCCACCAGCATCGCCACCGCCGCCGAAACCGAGAGCGCCGAACCCCACAGGAGTTCCCCCCACTCCGCCCCGCCACAGACCGATTTCGTAAAAAAAACCCCGCCCACCACCGTGATCACCACCGTGACAAAAGCGCTGTTGGCAAAGTCGTACCAGCACCAGGCAAAAATCTCGCCCCGGCCTGCCGCCGGCTTTTCCTTCACGTTCCCATTCACGAAGACGCTTCCATCCTTACTTTACGTCTGTGATCTTTCTCAAATAGTCCCACGAGTAAATCCCCGTCCCATGGCCGTCCTCCCATGTCGGCTGGATTGCGTATCCCCCCACCGCCTGCATCGCCTTCAGCCGGAAGCTTTCCGCGGTCAGTTTGCCACCCGCACCCGGCAGGCTCCGTGTCAGACCCGGCTCCCCGCAGCAGGCCGCGCAGGGACATTGCCTTCGCAACTCCTCCAAGGGGAAATAACTTTCCTTCCCGTCCGGCCAGCGAATCGCCAACTCGGAGCCGACCACCTGCAGATCAGCGGGTGCCTGCAAACGCCCCGCCTCAGGCCGGCAGCGGAAACCGCGCTGTCAGTCTGCAAACCTCCCCGCGTACCGCCTCCAACCCCGCCGGATCGTTGCGCTTTTGCAACGCCTGGTGGATCAGGTTGGCAATGTCGAACATTTCCGACTCCCGCATCCCCCGCGTCGTCATCGCCGGCGTCCCCAACCGGATTCCCGACGGCCGCATCGGGGAGGCCGTGTCGAATGGGATCGAGTTCTTGTTCACGGTGATCCCCGCATGGTCGAGCGCTTCCTGGGCGATTTTGCCATCCATCCCGGAAGGGCGCAGGTCCACCAGCATCAGGTGGTTGTCCGTTCCTCCCGAAACGATCCGGTAGCCGTTCCGCTTCAACCCTTCCGCCAGCGCCCGCGCGTTCCGCACCACCTGCGCCTGGTACGTTTTAAACTCGGGCTTGAGGGCCTCCAGGAAACAGACCGCCTTGGCGGCGATCACGTGCATGAGGGGTCCGCCCTGCACCCCGGGGAACACCATGGCGTCGATCTCCTTCGCATACTTTGCCTTGCACAGAATGATCCCTCCCCGCGGTCCGCGCAGCCCCTTGTGCGTCGTTGTCGTCACAAAATCCGCGTGCGGCACCGGATTGGGATGCACCCCGCCGGCCACCAATCCCGAGACGTGGGCCATATCCGCAAACAAAAGGGCACCCACCTTGTCGGATATCTCCCGCATCCGCGCGTAGTCCAGCAGCCGCGGGTAAGCGGAAGCGCCCACCGTGATCATCTTTGGCTGGAACTCCACCGCTGCCCGCTCCAGGGAGTCGTAATCGACGAGCTCCGTTTTTTCCTGAACCCCGTAATGACGCACGGTGTAGAACATCCCGGAAAAATTCTTGGGATGCCCGTGGGTCAGGTGACCGCCGTGGGCCAGATCCATCGTGAGGATCTTGTCCCCATGCTTGAGAAAGGCGAAATAGACCGCGGTATTGGCCTGGGCCCCCGAATGCGGCTGCACGTTGGCATGTTCCGCCCCGAACAGCTGTTTGGCCCGGTCGATCGCCGCCTGCTCCACCACGTCCACATTCTCGCAGCCACCGTACCAACGGCGGCCCGGATAGCCTTCCGCATATTTGTTCGTCAGGCAGCTACCCTGGGCCTGCATCACCGCCGCACTCGTGAAATTCTCGGAGGCGATCAGCTCGATGTTTTCCGATTGCCGCCGGTGCTCCTTCCGCACCGCCTCCGCCACCAGGGGATCCGTCCGCGTCAGATCGGGGCCCGCCGCCTCCCCCCGTCCCATCCCTCCCAACGAGGCCAACCGCTCGACCCGCCCCTCAAACCTGCCGGCCGCAAAGGCGCCGGTGATCCAGGCCTGGACGCAGGCGCGCGCATCCGAGGCACCCAGCTCGTCCGCCCCCAGGCAGAGCACATTGGCGTTGTATCGTTCCCGCGCTTTGCGCGCCGCCTCGGGCGTGTCGGCCGCCGCGGCCCGGACCTTGGGAAAACGGTTGGCCGCCATGGCCAGGCCGATTCCCGTCCGTCCAACCAGCACCGCCCCCTGGATCCGCCCTTCGGAAATCGCCTCCGCCGCCGCCTTGGCGATTTCCGGATACTCCGCCACATCGTGGGAAGGCAGGCCGAGCGTTGCGCATCCCTCCCGGCGCAGCACCTCGGTGGCCTCCGCGAGGAGAATCCGTGCGGTCGCGTCTCCGCCCAGTCCCACCGTCATCTGACCAGAGGCGGAGCCTGCCATCGCGGGCACTTTGCCATTCCTCACCACCTCAAGCAGATGGGGAATGGCCTGGCGAATCTGGTCGCGACAGGCCCGGTAGGTCTCCCGGGATTGGCCGATCGGGTCATCCACCTCCCGCTCTTCCGGCGAAAGGCCCGGCTGGAATTCACGCACCAGGAAGATCTTGTCGGCGGCGTTCGGATAGAGCAGCAACAGCGAGTCGAGGTGCCCGTAGGTCATCACAAAAATGTGGTCGGCCCGACGCACCTGCTCCGCGGTGATCGGCTTGCTGCGCAACCTGGAAATATCGTTGCCCAATTCCCGCATGACCTCGATGGCATGGGGGCTGGGGCTTTGCCCCGTGACCGCCCCGATTCCCGCGGATTCCACCTCCATGGCTTGCTTCCCATCCAGTTCCCTCCGGCACAACTCTTCCGCCATGGGACTCCGGCAGACATTGCCGGTGCACACAAAAACAATCCTCTTCACTCTTTTAAGATAGCGAAAAAATGGATCCTGAAAATCCCGCCGGTCATCCTATGCCTTTCCCTTTGGGGGCATCTTGCGAAGCGCCCTCAAAAGGTCCCCAGCCCGTTGCAATCCCCGGTCTTGGGCCGGACGCTTGGCCTCCAAGTCCTTCTCCACCAACGAGGAAGGCTCGATTTCCGCAAAATCCTCGCCTTGAATCAGGGTCGATTCCCGAGCCCGCTTGATTGGGGGGACCTCGGCAAAAGTGCTGGCGATCGTCGTCTCGCCCCCAACCCAGATTTCCGAGTCAATAAATCGGTCGCCCGGCAGAAAAATGTCGGGGGGCAAAGGACGCCCGGCTCCCACCCGGCCTCCGGAAAAAACAACCTCACCCTTCGCACGAAAAAGGGACCTGCCCGAGGAAAGACGGGATTCCGCCAGCCAACCTGCTTGGCCGGCGGTCGCTTGCCCCAGAAGGATCGCCCCCGCCCTCTCTTGGAGGACGGTTGCCACCAATTCACCGGAACCCCGCAGTTGGGGCCCCACCAGGACAACCAGCGGGGTATCCGGACTCAGGCCCAGAGGTTGGCGTCCGGCCCGGAAGCTTTTTTCCTTTCCGGAGGGGTCGCGCCACGTGAACAGGATTTCTCCCGGCGTCACAAACAAGGCACAGAGTTCGGAAGCGGATTCCAGGCTTTGCCCGGGAAGGCATTCCCGCAGATCCAGGATAGCACCCAGCGGTTTTTTTTGTCGCCACGCCGCCCAGTCCCGGCCCATCGCTTCGGCAAGGGTCGCTCCCATGCTGCGCACCCTCCAATAAGCGATCGGTCCCGGCAGTAGTTCCGCCACCCATGGCCGGTCCGGCGAGACCAGCTTCACCGGCTCACTCACCGCCATCCGCCCGGAGGATTGCTCAAGTTGCCTCGCGATCAGGCCCGGATTGGACTCGGCCGCGGCCGCGTCCAATCCGATCATCCGGGCCACTTCCGCCGCTTCGGTCGGCTTGAGCGGACTGGCGGGCTTGGGAGCAGCCAGAACGGCGGGGCGCGCCGGTTCGGCATTCTCCGTCTGGGCTTTCCTCTCCTGCCGGTTTCGGATCCTGGCAAGCATCCCGTCCAGATGGGCCTGAATGCCGGGAAGAAACGGGGTCACCCCGATTCCTATCCCCATCCCGAGGACAAGAAGGAAAAGGATCCTGAGGGTCTTCATGAATGGATCGGTCTTTTATATCCTTACCGGAATTCCGCGCGATCCCTGTCTTGGCCTCCCGATGGGAGGGCCCGGTGGCCGATATCCCGGCGAAACTGCATCCCCGGAAAGAAAACTTCCGCCACCAACGCGTAAGCCCTTTGTCGCGCTATTTCCAGATTTGCCCCCCAACCGGTTGCCGTCAGCACCCGACCGCCTGCCACCTCCACCCCCTTGGCCCCCTGACCGGTGCCGGCGTGGAAGAGAAAAGCGTCCGCGGGCTGCGCCCCGATCCGGATCGTCTGACCCAGCACCGGTTGGACCGGATAACCAGGGGCCGCCAGCACCACCGTCATCGCCGCCCCGGCGCGAATACCCACCGCGACCCCCGAAAGGTCGCCATCCGCCGCGGCACCCAACAAGTCCCAAAGCGGGGTCTCCAGGAGCGGTAGCAGCACCTGGGTCTCGGGATCGCCAAAACGGCAGTTGTACTCAAGAACCTTCGGCCCGCTCTTCGTGAGCATCAGCCCCGCATAGAGCACCCCGCGATAGTCTATCCCCCGCTCGGCCAAACCCCTCAAGGTTGGAGCCAAAATCCGATCCTTCACCTCCCGGATAAGATCCGGAGTCGCCTTCGGTGCCGGCGCGTAGGCACCCATGCCGCCGGTGTTCGGACCGGTATCCCCCTCGCCCACCCGTTTGTGATCCTGCGCTCCCGGAAGAATCACCAGATTGTTTCCATCCGTCACCGCGTGGACGCTCAACTCCTCGCCCTCAAGAAACTCCTCGATCAACACCGTCGCCCCCGCTTCGCCAAACAACCTGTCCGCCATCATCTGCCGGATGGCCTGGGCGGCCTCCGCGTGGGATCCGGCAATCACCACCCCCTTGCCGGCGGCCAGCCCGTCCGCCTTCACCACCTGCGGACACGGCAGCGACTCACTGAACCGGATAGCCTCCTCCAGCTTTTGAAAGCTGCCCGCCCGCGCCGTCGGAATTTTCTGCCGCACCAACAGCTCCTTGCAGAACGA
>DDPU01000047.1 GCA_002342345.1 Verrucomicrobia bacterium UBA2460 | reverse complement strand
TCGATCCATTTTATTTACCTTTGTTCCTAATTATCAATTGTTTATGCATTTTATTTTTGACGGTAAAATCGAAGCTTCCCCTGTTTTTTTATCCCTTAACATTAATTTTTATTTTTTTGGGAATTCTCTCTGCATGGTTTCAACCGGTCCCTGAGGGTCTGGCCAAAACGACGACTTCCCAGCTAGGCGTTTCCCTTGAATCAGTGTTTCTGGCGGCCAACGCTCTGCTTTGGTTCGGTTGGGTTCTAGGGAATCCCCAAGGGGAAAAAAAACGCATCGGCATTTTCCGCACTTACGGTTGGGTCGTGGCGGGCGTCGGCATGGTCGCCCTGATTTGCCGGGTTCAACGCTGGCCCTTCCCCTTCACCTCACCCCAGGCCTACGGGATTTTTCCCAACACCAACCATATGTCCAACTGGCTGGCGATCGCCGCCATCCTTTTGGTCGGCACGGTTTACGCGGATATCCGCAGAAAGAATTTCGCACCCGCAATTTTTTCCTTCCTGGGCATCCTGGCCGCCCTTACCTGCCTCGCCGCAAACTCCTCCCGGGGCGGATTGGCCGTATTTTTCCTCGGCCTGGTTTTGTGGGCGGTTGGTCTGGCCACCGGGGGTCCGGACAGGCGGATCGGCATTCTTCTTCTTGCGGGTGCCGCCCTGGCGGCCACGGTGCTTCTCTTTCAGGGAGCCAGGCCCCTGGAACGCATGAAAAAACCGTGGATGGGATCCGCCACCGCCACGATCCCCTCGGGCTCGCAAGAAACGGAGGAGACGGAAACCCTGGACTTCCGTCTTTTGCTCCAGCGGGATGCACTGGATCTTTCGGCGGATCTGCCCTGGCTGGGAACCGGACCGGGAAATTTCCGCTACCTGTTTCCCCCCTACCGGCACCGCACTTTTTCCAACCAGTCGACCGCCATTCATCCGGAAAGCGATTGGCTCTGGCTGGTGTGCGAGTTCGGATGGCCCGCCGCCATCCTTCTTTTCGGGGGAGCCTTCGCCCTCGGACGTGCCGCCGGTCCCGGACGCAACCGGGAAGGGTGGATCACCCGCTCGGCCGGAGGAGCCGCCGTCATCGCTTTCGCCCTGCACTCCTTTGTGGATGTCCCCGGGCACCGCATCGGCACGGTCTGGCCGATCCTGCTGGTCGCCGGCCTGGTCTGCGCACGGAAAAAGGAAGAAGAAGACCAGGCCGCACGGCCCTGGGAGGTTTTTTTCTTTCGGGCCGGGGGAATCCTGCTCCTGGCCGGCAGCCTTGCCTGGTTTTGGGGAGTGGCCGGAAACCGCAGCTGGCCGGCCACGGTCGCCGCGGAACGCGCCAAGGCGGCGGTGGGCACGGCCTGGAAACAGGGCGACGCCGAAACCGCCCTGCAAGCGGCGGAACAGGGCATCCAGGCAGCCCCGTACGACCAGGTTCTCCGCTTTCTTCACGGCAAAGCCCTGCTCTTCTTCGAGGACACCGAGGCCGAAGCAGCGGAGGAATTTGCCATCCAGTCCCGGCTGGAACCCTTTCTGCTCTCCGTGCCGCTGGATCAGGCGACCGCCTGGACCGAGATCCTGCCCGAGCGCCCGGAACTGGCCCTGCCCGCCTACCGGGAGGCCCTGCGCCGCGCCTTGGAATACCAGGCCAGGGATGGCGGCCCCGAGCGGGTACTGGATCATATCCTCCGGCTTTCCGGCAAATCACCGGCGCTGCGCCCCCACATTCTTCCGATGATCGAAAACCAGAGCCGGCTGATCTCCCTTTACCTGGCGGGCCTGCCTCCCCAGGAGTTCCATCCCGCCGTGGCCGCGCTCCTCGCGTCCCATCCGGAACTAAACGACTGGTCCGAGGAGTCCCTCGCCCGCCTCTTTGCGGCCTGGGCCCGCCGGGGAGAAACGGAATCCCTGCAGTCCCTTCTTGAAAAAAATCCCAGCTGGAACAAGGCCAGCTGGCCGGTTTTGGCGCAACTTCGGGCAAAGACGGGCAAATCCAGGGAAGCCCTGCAGCTCGTGCAGGAACATCTTGCCGCCCCGTCTTTGCCGGAGAACCCCTGCCCGGCCCCGCAGGCGGAATCGAGATGGTACCGCAGCCCCCGCGACTACGGGGCGGCCTTCATGCTCGCCGAGACCCGCAGGAAGAACGGCGACCTGACCGGCGCCCGGGTGGTTTTGGAAAAAATCACCGAACGCCCCGAGGCGCCGCCCTACTTCTGGTGGCTGCGCTCGCGGGTGGAGGCGGAGGAGGGTCGCGACGCCGCGGCGTGGGACAGCATGCGGAAATATCTCGAGCAGACCGCTCCCGGTTGGCCGCGGATTTAGGCTGGCCCGAGGTTGGAAGACGGAACGAGGAAACCGTTTTTTGGAGGCAAGGGGAGTCGAACCCCTGACCTTCTCATTGCGAACGAGACGCTCTACCAGCTGAGCTATGCCCCCATCACCGAGTATCGTAACTTAAAGATTCGACCACTCAAGCCCGGGCGATGTTTAGGTTTAGGTTTAGGTTTAAGAATATTTTCAGGCCATGGGCCGACTGCCCAACGAGTTACTGAACCTTAATCCTAAACTTCAACGAACTCTGAAACGCTCCGCGTTTCAGAGTTGATGCTCGTTCTCGAGGAATCCGCGCAGGTGGCGGATCCGGGTCGGGTGCCGCATCTTGCGCAGCGCCTTGGCCTCGATCTGCCGGATACGCTCGCGGGTAACCTTGAACTGGCGCCCCACCTCCTCGAGCGTCCGGGAGTAGCCGTCCACCAATCCGAACCGTTGCTCCAGCACCGCCCGTTCGCGGTCGGTCAGGCTGTCGAGAACGTCCTTGATCTTTTCCTTGAGCATCGAGTAGGCGGTCATGTCGGACGGGTTTTCCGCGCTCTTGTCCTCGATAAAGTCGCCAAAGGTGGTGTCGTCGCTGTCGCC
>DDPU01000043.1:22560-22891 GCA_002342345.1 Verrucomicrobia bacterium UBA2460 | reverse complement strand
GAGTAAGTGCCGGTGGAGGGGGTCGAACCCACACGCCCTTGCGGGCAACGGATTTTGAGTCCGTCGCGTCTGCCAGTTCCGCCACACCGGCGAGCAGCCTTTAAGAATCGTCTCCACGGAGGTTTTCGACAAGGGGTTTTCCCGGGGGGAAAAAAGGCCTAGTCTTGTTCTATGGGGCATCGCCGATGGTTTTTTTGGGGGATTGGGTCGGGTCTTTTGCTTTTGGTCTGGTTCATGCTGGAGCCGGGAGTTTTTCTACGGCGTGCCCAGGGGCCTGTTGCCGATGCCGGAAACACCCCCGTCGCTCCGCGGGCGCAGGAGGATAAAGCGG
>DDPU01000043.1:9539-22545 GCA_002342345.1 Verrucomicrobia bacterium UBA2460 | reverse complement strand
GGGATTTTTCTCCGGGAAAGAAGCCTGATTCCGGGGTTGAGGCCGACCTTGCGACCGGTGCAGGCAGGGAGATCCCCGGCGAAAAGCTGGTCCGTTTTTCCAGCCGGGAAGGCTATGAAAAGTTTCTGGCCGCCGCCCCGCCCGGGACGGTGTTGGGGCGGTTGGAAGCGCTGCGCGCCCTGAGGGTCCGGGATGGGGACTGGCTGTCCGCCACGGCCCAAGGCAATGGAGGCACGATCAGCGGGAATTATTACGTCCGCGTTCCTTCCGTGCCCCTGGAGGTGAAGGAACGGGGCGATGCCATCTATCAGGCCGTGGGGAAAAAAGCCCTTGAGCTGATCGGGGCCGACGCCGTCCGTGATGCCTGGGGCGGCGGGATTACCGTGGGCCTGATGGACACACCGTTGGAGGGAACGGAGACGGCGAACAGCGAAAACGCCGGCCACGGCACGGCCATGCGTTCCCTAATTTCCGGAAACTCCGGGGCAGCCCGCGGCGCAGCCCCTGCCTCCACGATCGCAGGCTTTCCGGTGCTCGACATGGACGGCAAGGGAAGCTCCTTCGGTCTGGCGGAAGCGTTGGTCCGTGCGGTGGAGCAGGGCGTGCGGGTGATCAACATGAGCCTGGGATCGGAAGGGGACAGTCCGGTGGTGCGGGATGCGGTTGCCTATGCCCTGGCCAGGAATGTGGTGCTGGTGGCGGCGGCCGGCAACGACGCGGTGAACCGGGTAAGTTTCCCCGCTGCTTACGAGGGGGTGGTGGCGGTCGGATCGGTGGATGCCAACGGGCAGTCCCTTTACTTTTCCAACCGGGGGCCGCAGGTGGATGTGGTCGCCCCGGGCTATGCGGTGGTGGCGGCGTGGCCGGGCCAGAAGTATGTCGAGGTGAGCGGGACCTCGGCCTCGACCGCCCTGGTGAGCGGGGCGATGGCGGCGCTGTTGTCCCGGGAACCGGGCCTGACGGGAGCCCAGGCGGCCCGCTTGCTTGTCTCTTACGCGGACGATGTCGGCGCCCCTGGAAGGGACGATGAGAGCGGGGCGGGAGTGGTCAATCTTCAGCGGGTCCTGGAGCGCAACCAGCGCGGGATCGTGGATGTCGCGGTGGCGGGCGTGATCCTGAGGGAGGAGGGCACCCTGGGAAAAATCACGGTCGGGGTCCAGAATCGCGGCACGGAAACCGTGAATTCCCCCTCCTTGGAGATCACCGCCGGGAGTGAAAGGCGGAAGTTTTATTTTGGGTCCCTGGCCCCCGGGCAGACGGCGGCCGAGACCCTGACCTTTGACCTTGCCCGGGCGCGTCTGGAGGGCGGAATTGCCGCGGGCGCCGGCGCGGAGGTGCGGGGCGACCAACGTCCTGAAAACGACCTTTGGACGGGTTATTTTCGAATTTCCAAGTAAGCCCGGGTGGATAGGTTCAACCTGTGGAAACCGAAGAGATCTCCTTTGTGATCCGCTGCGTTGCAGCGATCCTGTCGTTGCTGGGGGTTGCCGGCCTGGTCTTCACCTACAACGTGCTGCTGGAGACCCCCCAATTCGTCCAACTCCTGCGGGCGATCGGCCTGGCTTAGTCCCGAATTTTACTTTGCGAGCGAGCGGGAGGGGGTAGCCCCCTCCCGGAGGGTCAGGGTGCGGAGCGGCGCCGGGAGGAACCGGGTAAAATCTCTTCATCCTCCAATTCATGCCGCCAGCGCCGGCTGATGTGCGGACGTACGAAGCCGTAGAGGAGATACCCGGTGAAAAGCAGGGCAAGGGAGTAACGGTAGGTCTGCACGACCAGGGCAAGCAGGGCGACAATCAGGAGCATGCGGGGGATGGGCCGCTGGGTCCGCCAGTCGATGGCCTTGAAGCTCGGATAGCTCACCTTGCTGAACATCATGAAGCTGAGGAAGAGAAGGAGGCCGGCGAGAAGGTATTTCCAGTCCCCGATGACGCGGTCGGACTCGTAGTACTGGAGAAGGAGAAGGGTGACGGAGGCGACCAGCCCAGCGGCGGCGGGGATGGGGAAGCCCGTGAAATCCTTGGCGCGGTCGGCGGGGCCGGGCTGGGCGGTGATAGCGTTGAACCGGGCAAGCCGCATGGCGCCACAAACCAGATAGATAAAAGCGATCATCCAGCCGATCCGGGCCGGCAGTTCCGCAAGCACGATCTTGAAGACGAGCAGGGCCGGGGCGATTCCGAAGGAGATGACATCGGCGAGGGAATCAAATTCCCGGCCAAAGGCGCTTTCGTGGCCGCCGAGCCGGGCCAACCTGCCGTCGAGAAGGTCAAAAATGAAGGCCCCGAGGATCCAGAGAAGGCTGGCTTCGTAAGGCTGAATCCAGGCGACATTTTCCGAGGCCTGCAGAAGGCTGCCTTGGATGATCTGCAGCACGGCCATGAAGCCGCAGAAAAGGTTTCCTGCCGTCATCAGGCTGGGCAGCAGGTAGGCGGCGCTTCTGGGCGACGCATTCTTTTCACGCTGTTTTATTCGGGCCATGACGCGAGGACGGTTTCGCCTCCCTTCACCCGCTGGCCCGGTTGCACCCGGATGGAGCAGGCCGCGGGAACATAAAGATCCGTGCGGGATCCGAAACGGATCATGCCGATCCGTTCCCCGCGGCCGACCTTCTCCCCGGGTTTTTTCCAGGCGACAATGCGGCGGGCGATCAGCCCGGCGATCTGCCGGACGAGCACGGGGCCGCGGGAAGTGCGCAGAAGCCAAGTCTGGTTTTCGTTGCGGAGATCCACCTCCAGGTGGCGCGCATCCAGAAATTCCCCCGCCGAGTAATGGGTTTTTTCCACGACCCCGTCCCAGGGGGAACGGTTGACGTGCACGTCGAGCACGGAAAGAAAAATCCCGATCCGGCGGAACTTGCCAAGGCCGAAGCAGGGATCCTCGGCCTCGTCGACGCAGATGACTTTGCCGTCGGCGGGACTGACCAGGGCGAGGGGATCGGACGGGGGTTGCCGTTGGGGATCACGGAAGAAGAGAAGTAACGCCGCGAGGAGCAGGACCGCCAGGCCCGAGGGGATCCACCAGCCCATCCAAAGGCAGGCGCCCAGCAGCACGGCGGCACCGATCAGGAAGGGTCTTGCCTCGGTCAGTGCCATCGGGGATTTTTAGGCAAGAGAAGCCGCCGTTGAAAGACGTTTACGAGGATTTTGGGGCCACCGTTGGTCCGGTTACCTACTCCCGTTCCCTGACTTTCGTGCTCACCCATGACTGCCCTTGGCATTGTGCCTACTGCGGGTTCCGGGCAGACCGGCGGGGTCTCCTGACCGGGGATGAACTGGAGCGCCTTTTGCGGGATGCGGCCGGGGGGGGCGCCCGTGAGGCCCTGCTGATTTCCGGGGAGCGGCCGGACAGCCTTCCCCATATTCGTGAAGAGCTGGTCCGGCGGGGGTTTGCCGACTTCTGGGACTTTGCCATCAGCGTGGCCGACCGCTGCACCGCCGCCGGGCTTTTTCCCCATGGCAACTTCGGCCGGATGAGCGAAGCGGAGCTTTTCCGGATCCGGCCGCATTTCCTTTCCATGGGGATGATGTTGGAAAGCGCCCGGGACGAACCGCGTTTGGCGCCGGAAAAGCGGGCGGCGGGCCGGATAGCCTGCCTGGAGGCGGCGGGTCGGGCGAGGATCCCGTTCACCAGCGGAATCCTTGTCGGTTGGGGTGAGTCCCAGGCCAGCCGGCTGGATTCCCTGGCTGCCTTGGCGGATCTGCATTCCCGGTACGGACATCTGCAGGAGATTTTGATTCAGCGCTACGTGCCGAACGCGGGATCCCGCTGGCCGGCGGGCCCGGAGCCGACCCTGGGTGAGTACCGCGAGATGATGGGGCGTTGGAGGCAATGGGCGCCGGGGGTGGCGATTCAGATTCCGCCAAACCTGGAGCCCCGGTGGCGGGTGCTACTTCCGTGGATCGATGATCTCGGCGGAATCTCCTGGGCCAGGGACGAGGTCAACCCGGCGAGCCCATGGGAAACCGTCGAATCCTACGCGGACGCCTGCCGCCAGGCGGGCCGCGAACTGGCCGAACGCCTTCCGGTCTATGACTCCCATCGCAACGCGACTTGGCTGAGCGGGGACTGGCTCAGGCGGGCGGAGGAGTTTCACGCAGGAGCCTGGGCGTGAAGAATCCGTGGAAACTGCCGCTGGGGGAGCTGACCGAGGTGGCGCGGCAGGCCGCCCGGAAAGACCATGGGGATGTGGTGACCTATGTGGTGAACCGGAACGCCAACTTCACAAGAATTTGCCATGTGGGGTGCGCCTTCTGCGGTTTTGGCCGTAGACCGGGAACCCCCGGGGCCACCACCGACACGATCGACCGGGTGGTGGCCCGCGTGGGAGAAACCCCGTGGGTGACGGAAGTTTGCCTCCAGGGCGGCATCGATCCGGATCTGCCGCCCTCCTACTATTTTGATCTGGTCCGGGAGTTGCGAAAAAATTTCCCGTGGATGCATCTGCATGCCTTCTCACCGATGGAGATTGATTCCCTGTGTGCAAAGGCGGGGGAGGAGCCGGAGGTGATGCTTCCCCGGTTGCGAGCAGCCGGGGTGGGAAGCATTCCCGGGACCGCAGCGGAAATCCTGGTGGACCGGGTCCGAAAAAAAATTTCGCGCAACAAGCTGCCGGTCGCGCGCTGGACACGCATCGTCCGCGCCGCCCATCTCGCCGGGCTTCGCTCCAGCGCCACGATTCTTTTCGGGCATGTGGAAACCTGGGAGGATATCCGTTCCCATTTTGAGGTCCTGCGGAGGCTGCAGGGGGAAACCGGGGGGTTCACGGAGTTGGTGCCGCTGGCCTTTGTGCCTTATGAAAATCGGCTTGGCAGGATGTTGGCCCAACGAACGGGTGGGATGTCCCGGTTGGAGGAGCGTATCCGCCGGCGTGCGCGTCGCCTGTATCCGCTGGCCCGGCTGGTGCTCGGCGACCTCATTCCCAACCTGCAGACCAGCTGGGTGAAGCTTGGGGTGGAGGGGGCGGCGGAGTCGTTGGACTGGGGGTGCAATGATTTCGGGGGAACTTTGTATGAGGAGTCGATCACCCGTTCCAGCGGAGGACGGCATGGGGAGGGAATGGAACCGGAGGCGATCGAGGAGGCCATCCGGCGGGCCGGGCGGATTCCCCGGCGGCGGACCACCCTTTACGGCGCTGTGAAAAACCCGTTTTCCCTCGGAAAAAAGAGTTGTCAGGCGTCTGCCAGAGGGCATTTTGCCCTCTGATTCGTCAACGAAACCCAAACCAAGGAGACAGAAAACACCATGGCCAGAAAACCCAATGCAGCATTCATGAAACCCGTCCAGCCGGACGCCATCCTCGCCGCGATCGTTGGAAGCAAGCCGCTTCCGCGGACCGAGCTGACCAAGAAACTGTGGGCGCACATCAAGAAAAAGGGCCTGCAGGACAAGAAAAACAGGCGGATGATCCACGCGGACGAGCTGCTCAAACCCCTTTTCGGTGGCAAGAGCTCCGCGAACATGTTTGAGCTGACCAAGTACGCCAGCAAGCACGTCAAATAAGACTTTCTTCCCCGTTGGACGGAGTTCCTTCCGTCGCCAGGGGAAAGCGAGCTTGAGATACCCCGTCGGGGCCTGTCCCCGGCGGGGTATTTTTTTCTGGTGAATGCTTAGAATTTTCGTTAGTCTTTCTAACTTATGGATCTAACAAAACTGACTGCCAAAGAATTCGGGCGGATCGTCAAACTTCTGCGCCGAAAGGAAAGCCTCGAGAAAAAACTCGGCCAAGTGGAGCGTTCCGTTGCCAAGGTGGTGGGAGCCGGGGCTTCCCTTGTCGCCCGCCGGGCCCGCCGGATCGCCTCGGGCCGCGGTAGATCCCAGGGACGGCGTGGTCGCCCCAAGGGCAGACGTTCGACGGGCCGGAAATTTGGCCGTCGTGGTGGTTTGCGCAAGGTGGTGCTGGCCCAGTTGAAGCGTGCCGGCAAGGCAGGCCTGAAGATCAAGGATCTCGCCGGCAGGATGAACATCCAGCGTCAGCGTCTCGACACCTGGTTTTACCAGAACGTGAAAAAGGTGCGGGGCCTGCGCAAGATCGGCCCGGGCCACTATCATCTGCGCGGATAGCCGGTCGGACGAGGTAGGATTCGAACCTACGAGCGCCTTTCGGCGCCTGCGGTTTTCAAGACCGCCGCGTTCAACCACTCCGCCACTCGTCCTTAACCGTCTTTCTTAGGGGAAAAACGCCGCCATGGCGAGTTTCGGCCGTCCGACCCTCCTTGTGGTGGGGGCCGGCTTTTTGGGTCGGGAGGTGGCTGGTGAGGCACGTGCCGGGGGTTGGGAGGTGATCCCCGTGGTCCGCTCTCCGGAGTCCGCCGCCCTTTTACGGGATGACTTTCCCCGGGTCATGGCGGCCGATGCCCTGAAGACGGATTTTTGGAATGCCCTTCCGGCCGGATTGGAGGGTTTGGTGTGGGCGGTGGCGCCCTCGCGGTTGCGCAGCGAGGAAGATTTCGAGGCGATTCAACGGATGGGGGCGGGGGCGGCGGCGGAATGGGTCGGCCGAAAAAGGATCCCTTTTGTGTACCTGTCTTCCACCTCGGTGTATGCGGAGGATGGCGGGGCTTGGGTGGACGAAGGGTCGCCGGTGGCGGCGGAGGATCCCCGCTCCATGGCGATGGTGGAAGCGGAGCGGGTCTGTTTGCGCGCCGGGGGGACGGTTCTGCGTTGTGCCGGGTTGTATGGAAAAGAGCGCGAGTTGAGACCCGAAACGGAGGGTCCGGAGCGGTGGCTCAACCTGATTCACGTGAAGGACGCGGCGAGGGCGGTGGGGGTCGCCCTGCGGCAAAAGGGAACAATTCTCAATGCCTGCGAGGACGAGCCGAGGCGGAGGGGGCGGCCGGGCGGGAGTTGGCCGGAGGGAAAGCGCAGGGCGCGGCGCAACAAGCGGGTGCGAAACGGGAAATTGAGAAGCCTGGGGTGGGAGATGGTGGCGGGGAATGAGGTGCCCAGGGACTAAGGCAAGGGTTGCGTTTCCTATAACCCCGATTGCCGACTCCGGATTTTGAACACCGGAAAAAAGAAAAAAGGACGCCTGAGGTCTCAGAGATTCCAACCGCCCGAAATCACCAGATTGGTTCCGGTCACCTGGTCGGCTTCCGGGGAAAGGAGGTAGCGGACGGCGGCAAGGACTTCCGCAAAACGGACGGGCCGGCCGCCGGGTAGGGAGCGGGCGGGGGGAAGACCGATGCTGTTTTCCAGGTAGCCCGGGGAGACGCAGTTCACGGTGATTTTCCGGTGGATGAGTTGGGCGGCAAAGGAGCGGGTGAGGAGAAGCACGCCGACTTTTCCCACGTGGTAGCCCGGAGCCATCTTGCGGGCGGAAAGTTTTTCGCAGGCGGAGTCGCCGAGGTTGAGGATCCGGCCTCCCGACCTCGGAAAAAAGGGCAGGGCCGAGCGGATCGCCAGAAAAGTCGCGGTGGCGGTGCTGTCCAAGCCCTCGTGCCAATCCTCCGCACGGGTGCGGAGCAAGGGAACGGGACGGTAGGATCCCGCGTTGTTGATGAGGACATCCAGGCGGCCGAATTTTCCGCGAACTTTCCGGAAGAGATTTTCGACCCGGGACGGGTCGGTCAGGTCGGCCGCAAAGGTTTCCGCCAGGCCCCCCTCGCGGCGGATGGTTTGGACGAGGCGATGGGCCGCACTCCGGCCGCTCCGGTGGTGCAGGACCACGGCGTAGCCATCGCGGGAAAGTTCCAGAGCGAGAAAAGCCCCGAGCCCGCGGGAAGCTCCGGTGATCAGGGCAACAGGTGGGGATGTTGTTCTCAAGGGAGCACTCCCAGCGTGCGGACAACGGCGCGCACCTTGGAGACCTCGTGCGTGCGGAGAAGGTCGGTTTTTCCGAGGATGGCCAGCACGGCAAAGAGCGATTCGGCGGTGCGAACCTCTTCCTGGAAGAATTCGAAGGCGTGGGGCAGGGCATGGCAGACCGGCCACCCGAGGCTTCTCAGCCGGAAGGTGTGGAGGAATGTTTCCGCCTGGTAACGGATGCGGTCGGCGCTGTCCCGGAGGTTGCGGTAGTAAAAACCGAGACCGGGATCGATCCAGATGGCCTGGACACCGGCGGCCAGGGCCCTTTCGATCTCTTTTTGGAAATGATCCCGGAGGGTGGCGGCGTGGTCCGCGGAACGGACAAAATCCCCCGCTTCCCTGACATGGGGGCCCTGCACGTAGCAGAGGATGATGCCGGCGTTGTGATCCGCAACCATCCGGTAGATTTCCCCGGAGGCACGGGCCCCGGTCAGGTTGAGCACGGCCGCTCCGGCTTCCAGACAGGCCCGGGCGGTCGCGGGTTGGTAGGTTTCCGCGGAAAAAAGAAAGCCCTCCGGCGACAGGGCTCGGATCACCGGAACGAGCATCCGGCTTTGGGAATCAGGATCCACACGGGCGGCATGATCCAGGGTGGATTCGGCGCCGAGGTCGATGAGATGGGCTCCCTCGGCCTTAAGCCTCCGGGCCCTCTCGATGGCGGCGGCGGTGGAAAGGACAACGCTCTCCCGGTACCAGGATTCGGCGCTGAAATTCACCACGCCCATGAGGTGGGGCCGATCCACAGAGCGAAAGGGAACACCCCGGAGCGTGAACTCGGCGACCCGACAGGACAGGTCCTCCGCGTGATCCCGTGCCAGGGCGGCGAGGGTTTCCAAGGATAGCATAGGATCAGCTTAAAAGTTTTCCGGACGGCAAGCGATAGCCGGATGGACGGGCAGGGAGGTTGGCGTCATCGTTCCCCCATGGCGGGGCGTTTGATGACACAGGCGGAATTGATGGCTTGGGAACACCAGGCCCGTCGCTGGGTGCTGGTGGCTTTGGTGGGGGTGGCCACGGGTATTTTTGGATTCGGGCTTCTCACCATGGATGTCAGTTACCGGATGTTGAAGCGGACCCCGGTGATGACCGAGGCCCTCGCAAGGATCTCCGCGGATCCGCGGGTGGCGGAAATTCTGGGAAGCCCCCTCCGGACGGGGTGGTCCGTGGGGGGGGAACTGGACGATCTGCCCGACCGGGGCACTGCACGGATGGATTTCCGGGTTTTTGGATCCAAGGGGCAAGCCAAGGTCCGCTTTCGCGCGGAAAAAACTCCCGCCGGCATCTGGAGGTTTCTCCTTTTGGAAGTGGAGCCGTCCACGGGGCCGGCTTTTTCCTGCGCGGACCGTTAGGTCAGTTCTGGGTTCCGGAGGGGGGCGCCGCCGGCGCGACGGTTTCCGCCGCCACGGACTCCTTGTTCTCGACGATCGTTTCGAGGGCCGCATCGAGCCGGTCCAGTTCGTGCTTTTGCACGATGGCCTGAATGTGGCTGAGATATTGCGGGTCCGGGCAGTAGCCGGAGGAAAGAAGTTTGGAGACAAACTTGACCCCCGATTTCTCCCCCAAGTGCCGGTGATAACGCTCGTTGGCGAGCAGAAAGTCGGCATACCCCTTGAATCCCGCCGCCAGGTCCGGGTAGGCGCGGAAATCCGCGGTGGTTTCCACCCCGTTGTCCCGGGTGGGCATATTCATGGCCCGCGGCCCGGTCCAGCTGCCGAAGGCCTTCATGCCGAAATAATTGTTGTATTCCTTGGCGAGAACGCTGTTTCCGTATCCCGACTCAAAAATGGCCATGGCAATCACCGCGGAGGCGGGAATCTGCGTGGTGGTCTGGATCATCATGGCTTCGGGGATGGCAGCCTCCAGGAACCGGCGCTGGCGTCCGTTGGCGGACTCGAGAATCTTGGAGATGCGGGTGGCGAGACCCAGCACGTCGGTGGTGGCGGAATTTTGGGAGGCGATCAGGCGGGCGATCTGAAGATCCCGTTCCTCCAGTTCCCGGCGCTGGGCGAGACGGTCCTGCAGGGATTTCCACTTTTCCTCGAGATAGCTTTTGGAAAGGGCGGCGGAGAAGCGGGTGACCCCGATGAGGGAGAAGACCGCCACGCCAAAAAGGGCCAACCAAAGAAGGTTGGAGACGACGAGGGTGCCGAAAAGACCAAGCCGAAAGGGGGTTTTCTTGTGGAAGGTCTTTTTGGCCACCGCCCGGGTCAAGTCGACGACCTGAGGCATGGCTGAAGTTTAATTCCAGCTGGGCACCGGGGTCAACCAAGGCATCCCAATCCGTGGAAACAAAAAACCACAAAACACTGATGGAAAACGTCTTAAATATTTTTCAATAAACCGGGAAGCCTCCCGAAAAGGGGACGGGCGACTAATTCCCGGTTCCGGGGTGCGGTTTGTAGACGGAGGCCAGGATGCAGGTGGCCAGAACCGTGATGACAAAACCGAGTGTCCAGGGGATGGAGAGGTGAATCCAGGGGGAGGCGATCATCTTTAGCCCGATGAAGGACAGGATCACGGCAAGCCCGAGATTCAGGTAGCGGAACAGTTTGATCAGCCCGGCGATGGCGAAGTAAAGCGACCGCAATCCCAAGACCGCAAAGGCGTTGGAGGTGAACACGACAAAGGGGTCACGGCTGATGGCGAGGATGGCGGGGATGGAATCGACGGCGAAGACGAGATCGGTGGTGCCGATGGCCAGAAGAACCAGAAGGAGGGGAGTTCCGAGCCAGCGACCGTCCCGGCGAATCCAGAAACGGCTGCCGTGAAACTCGGGAGTCAGGGGAAGGAAGCGGCGTGCCAACCGGACCAGGGGGTTGTTTTCCGGTTTCACCTTGTCCTCGCCCTCGCGCAGGAGCTTCAGTCCCGTGAAAAGCAGCAGGGCCCCGAAGAAGAAAATCAGCCACTGAAAGCGGTTGATCAGGGCGATGCCGGCGAAAATGAAAAGAGCACGCAGCAGCAGCGCCCCCACAATTCCCCAGAAGAGCGCCGGAAACTGCGACCGTTCGGGCACGGCGAAGTAACGCAGCAGCACGGCGAAGACAAAGACGTTGTCCACGCTGAGAGAGAGTTCCACGGCATAGCCCGCAAAAAATTCCATGGCGGAGTTGGCTCCCAAGGTGAAGGCCACCAAGCCTCCGAAGGCCACCGCCAGTGCGACCCATCCGGCGGTGCCCTGCAGGGAGCGCCGGAAGTCGATCGGTCGGGGGTCACGGTGGAAGAGGATCAGGTCGGTGGCCAGGAGCGCGAGCACCAGGGGGCCGAAAGCGATCCATCCAAAATGCGGGGCTTCCTGCATCCGTAAACACTCACGGCTTCGGATCCTTTCGGCAAGGAACAAGCTCCGCCATAGTCCGGGCGTGACAGCGAGGGGCCATCAAGGGCACTTTGATGGCCGATGAGCAGGGTTCTGGAAGGCAAGGTTGGAGTGGTGTTCGGCGTCGCCAACAAGCGGAGCATCGCCTGGGGGATTGCCCAGGCCTGGGCCCAGGCCGGGGCGAAGCTGATCTTCAACTACCAGGGGGAAAGGCTGAAGGAGAATGTCGAGGAATTGGCGGCGACCTTTGGCGCCGAAACCCCCGTGGCTCCCTGCGATGTCAGCCGGGATGAGGACATCGCCCGCTTCATGGATTTTGTGAAATCGAAAACCCCCCGGGTGGATCTGCTTCTTCACAGTGTCGCCTTCGCGCCGAAAGAGGCCCTCGAGGGCAATTTTCTGGATACTTCCCGCGAGGCTTTCCGGGTCGCGCACGATATCAGTGCCTACTCCCTGGTGGCCGTCACCCGGGCGGCGGCCCCGCTGATGGCCGGTGGGGGCAGTGTGGTGACGATGAGCTACTACGGGGCGGAGAAAGTGGTGCCTCACTATAACGTCATGGGGGTGGCGAAGGCCGCCCTGGAGGCGAGCGTGCGTTATCTGGCGTATGACCTGGGTCCCAAAAAGGTCCGCGTGAACGCGATCAGTGCCGGCCCGGTCAACACGCTGGCGGCCCGCGGCATCAGTGGCTTTTCCGCGATGCTCAGCCACTACGAACAGCACGCCCCGCTGAAGCGCAACATTACCCTCGAGGAGTTGGGCGCGATGGGGGTGTTTCTCGCCTCCGACGGCGGGGCGGGGGTGACGGGACAGACGCTGTATGTGGATTCAGGCTACAGCGTGATGGGGATGTGAAGCCGGGGCGCGGGCAGCCCCGGAAACTCCTGCTCTGGGACATCGACGGGACGATCCTCCACACCGGCAAGGCAGGGGAAACCGCCCTCGGGCACGCCATGGAGAAACTCCACGGCGTTGACCGCGGGTTGCAGGGGCTGGAAATTGCCGGCCGGACCGACAAATGGATCGTGGAACAGTTGCTTGCGCGCGAGGGGCTTCCCCATGGGGAGGGGGAGATCGCCCGGTTTTTGGATGAGTACGTGGAACGGTTGGCGGAAGAGCTGCCGAGAAGGCAGGGCGGTCTTCATCCGGGGATTTTGGGGATCCTCGAGGAGGCGCACCGGCGCCCCGATCTCGTGCAGGGGTTGCTGACGGGAAACATCGAAAAAGGGGCGCGGCTCAAGCTTACCCGTTACGGGGTGAACCATTTTTTCGAGTTCGGCGCCTTTGCGGACGATTCGCCGGTGCGGAACGAGCTCGGGCCCCATGCGAAACGGCGTGCGCGCGACCGGCACGGCGAGGAGTTTTCCCCCGACAGGATTTACATCATCGGCGACACCCCGCATGACGTGGCTTGTGCCCGGGCCATCGGCGCCCGCGCCATTGCCGTGGCCACCGGGGCGTTTTCCACGGAACAGTTGCAGGCCTGCGGGGCTGACGCCGTCTTTGCCGACCTGGCTCACCCGGAAAAATTCTTCCGCCTTCTGGATTAGTCGGTACGCCCTGCCCCGGCCGGATGACCGAAGGGGAATGCTTGCCGTGGCCCGGTATTTTGCGAAGAACACGCCATGGAAACGGGCGCCAAGACACCCGGGGTACAGGACCGGATCCGGTGGAAGGATGTTCCTCCGGCATGAGAATTTTCTTTTTCCTCCTTGCCGCCCTGGTTCTGGCCGGTCCGGCTCGTGCGGCGGTTTCGGAGGAGCAGCATCAGAAACTGGTGGAAACCTGCCGCTGGCTTTCCCGGCAGGATCTGGCGTACGGCCAGTCCTGGCAGCCTCCCGGCCATCCTTATGTCATCACGATGGACTGCTCCAACACCATCCGCTTCAT
>DDPU01000043.1:171-9458 GCA_002342345.1 Verrucomicrobia bacterium UBA2460 | reverse complement strand
GATCCGGAGCGGTTGGTCGGGGAAATGAGGAGCGGGGATCTTCTTTTCTGGGAGTGGACCTACAACGTCCCGCGGGACCCGCCGATCAGTCATGTGATGATTTATCTCGGAAGGAAAAAAGACGGACAGGCGATGGTGGCGGGATCCTCCCAGAGAATGGACGGGGAGCGCGGTGGGGGCGTGGACATTTACAGTTTCGACCCCAACGCCCCCTCGGGAAACGCCCGGAACTTTTTCAACTTCATCACCCATCGGGGCAAATTGGTGGCCTTTGCCCGGCCGGTCGCCCGTCCGGGTTGGGCGGAGCGTGGCGGTTTAGAATAGGGTCGGCATCCCCTCGATCAGGAACCGCACGTCCGCCAGGCGTCCCGCCCTCATCGCCGCCTGCATAAGGCGCTGAGGTGGCTCATGGAGGGGTTCGTAGCTCAGCTGGTAAGTTCCGAAATGCATGGGGACCATGAAGCGGGAGCGCAGGTCCTGAAAGGCGCGGAAAGCCTCTTCGGGGTTCATATGGTTCTCGCCGAATTTCGGTCCGTGGTAGGCCCCGATGGGAAGAAGGGAGATTTCCGGCTTCAGTTTGCGGCCGATTTCCCGGAAGCCATCAAAATACGCGGAATCCCCGGCGTGGTACACGATGGGGCCGCCAAGATCGATGACATAGCCGCCGTATCCCCGATGGAGGTCGGTGACCTTGCGGGCGCCCCAATGTTTGGCGGGGACAAAAGTGACCGCGGCGCCGGGAAACCGCAGTCGTTCCCACCATTTCATCTCATACACCTTCTCGAAGCCGATTCCGTGCACCAGGTCGCCGACCCCGGCCGGCACAACGATCGGCTGGTTGGAGGCGATCTGGCGGAGACTACGCCGGTTGAGGTGGTCGAAATGGGCGTGGGTGATGAGCACCAAGTCGATGTTGGGCAGGTGGTGATGGGCCAGACCGGCATGGCGAAGGCGGCGGACGACGAGCAGCCAATTCGCCCAGTTGGGATCGACAAGGATGTTGGCTTCGGGGCTCTGGATCAGAAAGGACGCATGGCCAATCCAAGTCAGACAAATCTCCCCGTGTTTCAGCTTGGGAAAAATCGGTTGGGTACCGTGGCGGTGTCCCCGTTTCCGCCTGAAGAGGGCGGGCAGGAGAACTTCCGTGATGAAACGGTGGGGTCTTTGCCTCCGGGGATTTGCGGTTGAGGCCTTCAAGGACCTGATCTTGGGGGCAGGGCGGGGCAGAGGCAAACGCCCGCAAGGATGGCTTGGCGGCAGGGGATCCGTTAGCCTCGGGGACATGGGGACATCGGCCAAAACCGCCGCCCGCGAGGAAATCCGCCGGCGCCTTTCGCTGCTGGCCGGCGAGGTGCGCCGGGATTCCTCCCTGGCGATTGCGGAAGCCCTGGGGGCGGCCCGGCAATGGCAGTCGGCAAGGACGGTGGGTCTTTATCTTTCGCTCCCGGACGAGCCGGAAACCCGTCATGTGATCCGGAAGGCCTGGGAGGAGGGTAAAACCGTGGCTCTTCCGAAAACCGACATCCGCCACGGCCTGACCTGGTGGGAAATCCAGCCCGGCCCCCTGCCTTCGCTGGAAACCCTCTGGGAACCGCTTCCGGGAAAGCATGCCGTGGTGAAGCTGGAGGCGATAGACGGTTTCTGCGTGCCGGGCCGTGCCTTTGACCGGACGGGAACACGGCTGGGCCGTGGCGGTGGGCACTACGATCGGGTTCTTGCCCAACGTCCGCGGCATGCCTGGGTGGCGGGGCTCTTTTTCGGGGTCCAGGAAATGGAAAATCTTCCGCGGGAGCCGCACGATGTGAGTCTGCCCCACGTCATCACCGAAAAAGGATGGAGGAGCCTCCTGCCGTGAAGGACACCGAAAAGCCGTTCCTGGACCACCTCGAGGATTTGCGCGGCCTGATTCTCCGTTGTGCCGGGGCCATCGGGGCAGGGGCGATCGTCGGGGTCTCCGGCATCGGCAAGGTGATGGAGTTCCTGCGGGAACCCCTCCTGAAGGCCCAGGCGGAAGGGGGAGGGGCATCGTCCGGCACGCTTCTTGCCCTGCAGGTCACCGACCCGATGACCGTCACCCTGCAGATCGGGTTGGGTGCGGGCATCCTTCTTTCCCTCCCGCTTGTCCTTTATTTCGTCGGGGATTACCTGTTGCCGGCCCTGGATGTCCGTGAACGCAGGTTGCTGGTGCCGGCCTTTCTCGCCGGAGCCTTTCTTTTTCTCCTGGGAGCCCTGTTTTGTTATTTTTTCGTTCTTCCCCAAGCGCTGGCTTTTTTCCAGGGGTTTAACCGTTGGTTGGGACTGGAGACAAGCTGGACCATGGCCAGCTACACCGATTTTGTCCTGCAAATGCTCCTCGGGTTCGGCCTCTCCTTCGAGTTGCCGCTGGTCATGGTTTTGTTGGGACGGTTGGGTTTGCTTCAGCGGGAGGTGGTCGCAAGGCACCGACGGCATGCGGTGGTGGCCCTTTTGGTGGTGGCGGCGTGCGTGACACCGACGTCGGACCCGTTCAACTTGGCCCTGATGTTTGTGCCCCTGTACGGCTTGTTTGAAGTGGGTCTCGCCGGGCTGGGTTGGGCCGAGCGAAAAGCGGGGGCCTGAGCTTTTCCATGGACTGGAACAACCGGGATCATCGCATCCAGCGGCTCAAGGAAAAAGGGACCTTTGACCGGGTGATCATGCCCTTTTTTTGGATCGGCATGACGCTGGGCTGGCTTCTTTTGGGTTGGCAGGGGGTGGAAAAGCTGGACGGGGGTCGCTGCACGAACGAGGTCCTTCTTGCCGGGCTTCTGCTGGTGGTTTCCCCGCTGCCGGTGCTCCTCTTCCGGTACCTTCGCGGGCATTTCCGCCGAAGGCTGCAGGCCTGAGGAGAAGCAATCGGATGGCGCGCAAGGGCGCGAAGGTCTAAAAAAAACCATGCCTTCCGTGTTTCTCAAGACCTACGGCTGCCAGATGAACGAGCGGGACTCGGAGCAGGTTCTCCGCCAGTTGCAGGATCGCGGCTACCGCCCGGTTCAGTCCGAAAAGGAGGCCGACGTCGTCCTGCTCAACACCTGCAGCGTCCGTGATCTGGCGGAACAAAAAGCGTTGCGGAAAATGGGCAATCTCCGCGCCCTTCGGAAGAAGAACCCGGGAGTGGTGCTTGGTTTTCTCGGGTGCATGGCGCAGCGACGGGGGGCTGCCCTGGAAAAGGAGATGGCGGGCGTCGATCTGGTGGTGGGGACGCAAAAATTCCACCGGGTGCCCGACCTGGTGGAACAGGCGAGGCAGGCGCGCCTGGGCGGTCGTCCGAGCTTTCTGGCCGAGGTGGAGGAGGAGACGGGCTCGGAAAGCGCCATCCGGGACCATGTGTTCGCGCCGCGTCAGGTCACCGCCTTCGTCTCCGTCATGCAAGGGTGCGACATGCACTGCTCCTTCTGCATTGTTCCGACCACCCGGGGTAAGGAACGCTCCCGCCCGATCGCCGAAATTGTCGAGGAGGTGAGGCATCTGGCGGGGCAGGGAATCCGGGAGGTCACCTTGCTGGGACAGATCGTCAACATGTACGGCCGTCGGATTCCGGCGCGGGAGGGCAAGTCCGCCTTTGTTCAGTTGCTGGAAGACCTGGAATCCGTCCCCGGCTTGGATCGAATCCGGTTCACCTCCCCCCATCCGCGCGGTATGAAGCCGGACCTGATCGGTTGCTACGGGCGGCTGAAAAAGCTGTGCGAGCATCTTCACCTGCCGGTGCAGTCCGGTTCGGACCGCATTCTCCGGCAGATGGGCAGGGGATATACCGCCGACCAGTACCTCCGGATCGTTGATCAGGTGCGCCAAGCCTGTCCGCAGATCGGTCTGACCACCGATGTCATTGTTGGCTATCCCGGGGAGACGGATGCCGATTTTGCGGCCACGCGGAAAATGATGGAGCAGGTGGATTTCGACAACGGTTTTATCTTCCGCTACTCGCCCCGCGAGGGGACACGCGCCACCCAGGAAACAGGGGGGGAGGTTCCCGAGAAAGTGAAGGAAGAGAGAAACCAGGAACTGCTCGGGTTGCTCACCCGCCGGGCCGAGGAGAAAGCCAAACAAAGGGTGGGAAGCCTTGTGGAAATTCTTGTGGAGGGTCCCAGCAAAACCAGGGAGAGCCGGTTGACGGGACGGAGTCGGCAAAACCGCCCGGTGGTCTTTTCCGGGGGAGAGCGGCATCTGGGGCAGTTGCTCACCGTGCGGATCACGGAATCCACCGGCTTCACCGACTACGGTGACCCATCCATTCTCGGTTGACCCGCCATGATCTACTCCTTCCCCCTTTCCCAGGTGGCCGTGTGGCTTGGTCTTGGATCCTTGCTCATCCATGCCTGGTGTTTTCTTGATTACGAGAAGGCGGTGGCTTGGTGGCGTGCGTTTCCGCGTTCGGAAACGGCCGGAGGGGTTTTGCTGGCGCTGGCCACGGCGTGGGCGGCGTGGCTGGCCGGCACGATGAATCTGATGGAGTACACCCGCTTTCGTCCCCTTTTCGTGCTGGCGGCGGTCGCGCTCGGGGTGAGCAGCTGGTTGTATGTGCGTGAATTCATCGCCGTCCGCGCCCTTGGGATCCTTCTGCTGCTGGGGGCGAATGTCCTGCTGGATGCCTGTTTCCTGCGGGAGGATGCCTTGCGGTTGGTGGTGGTGGTCTACGCCTACGTGCTCATCGTCCAAGGCATGTTCCTCGTGGGGTCACCCTATCTCCTGCGCGACGCCATCGGCTGGGTCTTTGCCAATCCCTTCCGGGGAAAATTGCTCCTCTTTCTCGGCATGGGCTTTGCCCTCTGCCTGCTCGGGCTGGGCATCTTCGCCTACTAAAAATCCTATCCGGCGGTTTTGAAAATCCTGGTCATCCGTGGCGGCGCGCTCGGGGATTTTCTGCTCACGCTGCCGGCGGTGGCGGGGATCCGGCAAAAGTGGCCGCAAGCCCGGCTCGAACTGGTGGCCAATCCCCGTTTCGGCGAGCTGGTAACCGGGCCGGGTCGGGTCGACGGGATCCGGGCCATCGACCGTCCGGGACTGGCGGGATTTTTCGCCAAGGGGGGCGTCCTTGAGCCCGATTGGTGCGATTACTTCTCCGAATTCGATCTGACGGTTTCCTACCTCTTCGATCCGGACGGAATCTTCGAGGCCAACTGGAGGCGGGGGGGTGGGCAGGGCGATTATCTCGCCATCGACCCCACCGGGCCGGCGACTGCCGCTTGGAAACACCTGACCGGTCCCTTGTCGGCGCTGGGAGTGGGGCCGGGGATGTCCCACCTTCTCCGCGGGGAAAAACTGGCAGCCGCGGAATCTTCCCGCGTCCCCGGATCGGTTCCCCGGATCGTCATCCATCCCGGAAGCGGCGGTGCTCGCAAGTGCTGGCCCCTGGAAGAGTGGCTGGAGGAGCTGCGGATCTGGAAAAGGGACCGGCCGGTGGAATGGGTCTGGTTGGCCGGGGAAGTGGAGGGGAATCTTCTCCGCGGAATTCCGGAGGATTGGAGGCGTGCCCCCCACGAGGCATGGGAAAACCGGCCGCTGGCGGACGTGTTTGGCCTGCTCCGCTCTGCCGACCTGTATTTGGGCCACGACAGCGGCATCAGCCATCTGGCGGCGTGGAGCG
Source organism: Verrucomicrobia bacterium UBA2460 (assembly GCA_002342345.1). Taxonomy (GTDB): domain Bacteria; phylum Verrucomicrobiota; class Verrucomicrobiia; order Methylacidiphilales; family Verrucolacustridaceae; genus Verrucolacustris. Next base: position 3,853 of record DDPU01000043.1, on the reverse strand, counting down.
GGGTGCCTTGCGGGCTGTTGTTCGGGCCCACCGATCCGAAAATCTGGGCCCCGCCCGGTTCCCATGTCCGGTCCTGGCACCGCGGCGGGGCTTGGCCGGAGAGGGGGGAGCTTGCCCGCTGGTGGCAGGAGGAGCTTGGGCCGCTTCTTGTGATGAAAACGGCCGGCCGTTAGGATTTCCCGGCCCATGATTATTGCCCTGCGCCCGGGAACGGAGAAGAAGCTGGTCGACCAGGTGATCGCCGAGGTCGGGAAACTCGGGTACCAGCCCCATCCCATCATCGGGGAAATCCAGACGGTGATTGCCGCGATCGGGGATGAGCGGGCCCACGCCTCCCTGGAGGCCTTGGCCACTTGGCCGCAGGTGGAGGCGGTTCTTCCCGTCCAGCGGCGGTATAAGCTGGTGGCCCGGGAAGGCAGGAAGAGCGCCACCGTGGTGAAGGCCAACGGGGTGACCATCGGCGCAACGGAGCCTTTCCGGTTGATGGCGGGGCCCTGCTCGGTGGAGTCCGAGGAGCAACTTCTCACCACCGCCCGGGCGGTGAAGAAGGCGGGGGCGACCTTTTTGCGGGGTGGCGCCTTCAAGCCGCGCACCTCTCCGTATGAGTTCCAAGGATTGGGCGAAAAAGGCCTGGAGTTGTTGGCCCTCGCCAAGAAGGAGACGGGGCTGGGCATCGTCACGGAAGTGCTTTCCGAGCTTCATGTGGAAAAGGTGGCCGCGGTGGCCGACATCCTGCAGATCGGGGCCCGCAACGCGCAGAACTTCTCCCTGCTGAAGGCCGCGGCCGCCTCGGGCCGGGCCATTCTCCTGAAACGGGGCCTTTCCATGAAGGTGGAGGAGTGGCTGCTCGCGGCGGAGTATGTGATGAGTTCCGGCAACGGGCAGGTGATCCTCTGTGAGCGGGGCATCCGCACCTTTGAGACCGCGGTGCGCAACACCCTCGACCTCGGCGCCGTCGCCCTTGCCCAAAGGGAAAGCCATCTCCCCGTGATCGTCGATCCCAGCCAAGCCGCCGGCCGGGCGGATCTGGTGATCGCCCTCAGCCGCGCCGCCGCGGCGGTGGGGGCGGACGGTCTCCTCGTGGAGGTGCATCCGAACCCGGCCGAAGCGAAAAGCGATGGCCAGCAACAGCTGGACCTCGAGGGCATCCGGCGGTTGGCGGAGGAGCTCGTCCCCTTCACGAGGGCGGCGGGTCGCGCGGGATGAATCCGAAGCCCAAGCCGGCCGCATCCCCTCGTCAGCGGGTGCTGGTGATCGACGACGAGAAAGACGTGGCTTACTCCTTTCAACGGGTCCTCGCGGAGGAGCCGGTGGAGGTGGTTGGGGTGACCGGGGGGCAGGAGGGCTTGAGGCAGTTGCGCAAAAAAACGGCGGATCTCGTTCTTCTCGATGTGCGCATCGGGGAGGAGAACGGCCTGGAAATCCTGCGGGAAATCCGCAGGGAGCATCCCCGGCAGCTGGTCATCGTGATGACCGCCCACGGCACCGCCCAGACGGCGATTGAGGCCATGAAACACGGGGCCTTCGATTATCTTCTCAAGCCATTCGATGTGCCGGAGTTGCTTGCCGTCCTCCGACGCGCCCTGCAGACCGCCGCTTCCATGGAGGAATTGACCGCGGTTGCCCCCGGAAAAAAAACGATGGCGGACCCCGGGCCCGTTCCCGGGCTGATTGGCACCTCCGGCTCCATGCAGCGAATTTACAAGCTGGTGGGGCAGGTGGCGCGGTCCGATGCCACCGTGCTGCTGATCGGGGAGAGCGGGACCGGCAAGGAGCTGATTGCCCGGGCCATTTATGCGAACAGTCCGCGGGCGGCGCGGCCCTACGTGGCCATCAATTGCGCCGCGATTCCCGACACCTTGCTGGAAAGCGAGCTGTTCGGGCACGAACGGGGCGCCTTCACCGGGGCGCTCACCCAGCGGATCGGCAAGTTTGAACGGGCGGACGGCGGGACCATTTTCCTCGACGAGATCGGTGACATGCCACTGGCCCTGCAGGCCAAGCTGCTGCGAATTTTGCAGAACGGGGAGTTTCAGAGGCTGGGCGGGGACCAGACCCTGAGGACGAAGGTCCGGGTGATTGCCGCCACCAACAAGGATCTGGCCGCGATGGTGAAGGAAAAGGCCTTCCGGGAGGACCTTTTTTACCGGCTGAACGTGGTGATGATCCAGTTGCCGCCCCTTCGGGAGCGGGCGGAGGACATTCTTCCGCTGGCGGAATATTTCCTGCAACGGGAGGGAAGGGAAAGACGGCTCAAGTTTTCCGCGTCCGCCAAAAAGGCCCTGTTGGCCCACGGTTGGCCCGGAAACGTGCGGGAACTGGAAAATGCCGTCCAGCGGGCGGTGGTCTGTGCGACTTCCGACACCATCCAGCCCGGGGACCTTTCGGCGGAACTCGCCGCCACGAACCCGGCTTCCGGTGCGGGAGGGGACTGGTGGGACTCCCTGAAAGCCTCGGCCCAGGGGGGGGATCTTCTCGGAGTGGCGGAAAAAATGCTTCTGGAAAAAGCCCTGCAGGAATCCGCCGGCAATGTGAAAAAGGCGGCGGAGATCCTTGGGATCAGCCGCACGGCCCTGCGGACACGGATTTTACGGCATGGCCTCAAGACCGCGACGGAGTGAGGTTCCCACCAAACGGGCGAGGGGCTTGGGCAGCGGGGAGGTGAAGCGGAGCTCATCGCCGGTGACCGGATGGCGGAAGCGGAGAAAGCAGGCGTGGAGGGCCAGACGGCCGGCGGGATCGGTCTTGGCCCCGTACTTTTCGTCGCCCACCACGGGACATCCGGCGTGGGCCAACTGCACACGGATCTGGTGGCGACGTCCCGTTTCCAAGGTGAGTTCCACCAGGGATCGCCGGGGGCTCGACTGAAGAACCTGGTAGCGGGTGACGGCATGGCGGGTGCGGTCGGATTTGGGGCGGACGGCGACATGATGCGGGTTGGTTTCGTCCAGATCGGACTCCAGGGTGCCTTCGGGCCGGGGTAAGCGTCCTTCCACAACGGCTTCATATTTTTTCTCGAAACTGTCCCAATGGGACTGCAACGCCTCCTTGGCTGCGGCGGTCTTGGCAAAGACCATCAGGCCGGAGGTTTCGCGGTCGAGCCGATGGACGATCCAGACGCGCTCGCGGGAACGCGGGTGTTTGTGCCGGAGATATTCGGTGAGCTGGAAATAAGCCGTTTTCTCAGGCTCCGCCGGGCTGGAGATGCTCAGCAACCCCTCCGGTTTTTCCACCACCAAAAGGTGGGCATCCTCGAAATAAACCTTCAGGCCGGAGGAAAGGCGGGTTTTGGGTGTGGCGAAGCGGTCCGTCCGCACGGCCACCTGGTCCCCCGGTTGGAGCGGATGGTCAAACTGGCTGACGGGGCGACCGTTGACGGTGATGGCCTGAAACTTCAGCCAGGTGCGGATCTGCTTCCGCTTTTCCCCGGGCCAGGCGGTAAAGAGCCCGGCAAGAAGCGGGCCGGGTATTTTCACCTGAAAAGACCGGCTCATTCCGCAAGGGTGGCGGAAAAAATGGCGGGTTCGAGTCCGCTTTGGCCGCGCGATTTGCTTTCTTCGCTTCGTTGATCGGCATTAGATTGGGGCATGCGGATTCTTTTTTTGGGTGATGTGGTCGCGGAACACGGGCGGGAGGCGGTTCGCGACGTCGTTCCCAAGCTCATCGAGGAGTTTGCCCCTGA
>DDPU01000043.1:0-134 GCA_002342345.1 Verrucomicrobia bacterium UBA2460 | reverse complement strand
CTGAACGGCGAAAACGTGGCCGGGGGCAACGGCATCACCCCCAAGCTGGCCTACGATCTGTTCCGGGCGAAGGTCGACGTGATCACGCTGGGAGACCATGTCTGGGATCAAAAAGAGATTTTCAGTTTCTTTGC
>DDPU01000012.1:3544-12758 GCA_002342345.1 Verrucomicrobia bacterium UBA2460 | reverse complement strand
TACCATTGAACTACAGCCGCAAAGAAAGAACTGTGCGCCGTAGAGGATTCGAACCTCTAACCTCCTGATCCGTAGTCAGGTGCTCTATCCAGTTGAGCTAACAGCGCAGAAGCTAAAATCCTACCTTTCCCAACGGACCGAGGCAATCTCGCACCCGAGGGAACCCTTTTGACCGCCCCCCGCTTTTTTGCGAGTCTTTCCCTTTCCCGGGCGGATACCGAAGTGGCCAAACGGGGCAGACTGTAAATCTGCTGGCTCTACGCCTTCGCTGGTTCGAATCCAGCTCCGCCCACTTTTCCCGCCCTGCGAGCGGGAAACGGAGATGGGGTCCGGGAGATGGAAGACCGGCAACCCCCATATCCCATCTCCGATCTACCATCTTCTGCGGAGCGAGCCCTTCCCACTTTTTCGCTTATTTTTGGCACGGCTCTTTCCTGCTTCTTGGTCTCTAGCTTTTGCCTGTGTACGAACAGAGGATGCCCTTTGAGCACCACCGTCAACCGGTTGCCCCACACCACGTCTTTCTGCGGCGGATGGCCAGCCACCTTTTCATCACCTTGGTGCTCATCGGCTTCACCCTTGCCCTCGGTATGGCCGGCTACCGTTATCTTTGCGGACTCCCCTGGCTCGATGCCCTTCTCGAATCCTCCATGCTGATGGGCGGCGAGGGCCCCATCTACAGCGCCGACCTTTCCAGCCCCACCGCCAAGATCTTCGCCTCCTTTTACGCCCTTTTCTGCGGTTTGGTCCTCATTGCCGGCAGCGGCATCCTGCTCGCCCCGGTGGTGCACCGGATTCTCCATCGCCTGCATGTCCCGGAAGAAAAATCATGAAAGACAAATGGATCCAGCTGGCCCTGCGCCTGGCGGAGGCCGCCGCCCCCACCAGCGCCGACCGATATCACAAAGTCGGTTGCGCCATTCTCCGAAAAGAGGGCAGCGTCTGCGGCATCGGTTTCAACGGCCAACCGCCCGGCGTCGACCTTACCGAAGAGGAGGCCATGCATCGCGACTTCCGTCGCCGCCTGACGACCCATGCGGAAAGCAATGCGCTCGCTTTTTGCCAGCCTGGCGATCCCTACCTCTTGGCGGTCACCCTGCCGCCCTGCGACCGCTGCCTCGTCGATGCCGTCCGTTATGGGGTGAAAATTATCGTCTGCTACCCTAGCCCCGAGCCCGATACCCATCCCGTGCCGTTTGAACTCGCGAAGCGACTGAAGGTGGATTTGAGGGTTGTGGAAAGGGATTCGGGGATTAAGGGATTAAGGGGTTAAGAAACTTAGGAACCGCGGACGGATCGGATCAAAGCGGACAGCACCCTCTCACATTCATCGATTTTTCCAAGAAAGCCGGGGCCGTCACCTTTGCGGAAGTAGTCGAGGCGCTCAGCCAAACTGGCTTGATAAGCCACCTCCCGCACGGAACCGAAGGCGATTTCCAGGAAGCGGAGATACTCAGCTCGGCTATCCCGTGCGCATCCTTCGACGATATTGGAGGCAATCGAGACCGCGGCCCGGCGCATTTGCGCAACCAAGCTGAAAGTTTCCTCTTTGGGAAAATTCTTGGTTAGCCGATAGGTCTCCAAAACCATTTCATCGGCGAGCTCAAAAGCCCTCAATCTCCGATGATCCCTCATGACCTAGACCACCTTAACCCCTTAATCCCTGGACCCCTTAATCCCTCAGCTACACGGCCCCGTCGTACGTAAACTGCTTCAGAAAGCGGACATCATTCTCATAAAACATCCGCAGGTCCGGGATGTTGTGGCGAACCATGGCGATCCGCTCCACGCCGAGACCGAACGCGTATCCGGTGTGTTTCTCCGGATCGATCCCCACCCCGCGCAACACCTTCGGGTGGACCAATCCGCAACCCGCAATCTCCAGCCACTCCCTCCCCCGGAAAGTCCGCCCCGGAATGGAAACGTCCACCTCAAAACTGGGCTCGGTAAACGGAAAATAGTGCGGCCGCAGGCGGATCTTCGTCCCGCTCCCGAACAGCTCCGCGAAGAAAAACTCCAACACCCCCTTGAGGTGCGGCAAAGCGATCCCCTCCCCGACGCAAAGCCCCTCCACCTGATGAAAGAAAAGCCCGTGGGTCGCATCCACCTCGTCGCGGCGGTAGCAGCGCCCGGGGGCGATCACCTTCACCGGCGGCTTCCTCTTTTCCAGCACCCGGATCTGCACCGGCGACGTCTGGGTCCGCAACAACCATCGCCCGTGCGGTCCCGGGGGAAGATCGAGATAAAAGGTATCCGCCTCGTCCCGCGCCGGATGATCCGCCGGGGTGTTGAGGGCGTCGAAGTTATGGTGCTCGGTCTCCATCTCCGGTCCGTCCGCCAGGGAAAATCCCAACCGATGAAAAATATCCACAATCCGGTCAAGCGTCTGCGTCAGGACGTGAACCGCACCGGAGGGATACGGCCGGCCCGGCAAGGTGGGATCGAACTCCCCCGGCGCGGCGGTCGCCCCGCCCGCCTCCTCCTCTCCCCTTTTTTCCCAGGCCTGCTCCAGCGCCTGGCGGAGCTCGTTGACGGCTTTGCCGTAAGCGGGACGATCCGCCGCCGGCACCGTCTTTAGCCCGTCGAGAAGTTTCTGAACCTCGCCCTGCCGGCCGAGATAGCGGTTCCGCCAGACCTGCCTTGCGGCGGCATCGCCGGCGGTGGAAAGCTCGGAAAGGGCCCGGCCACGGATCCCCGCGGCATCGGGGAGAGAGGATTGGGACACGGCCGGTCCCCGCGGATTAACCGCGGACAGCCTGCACCACGGCGGAAAAAGCCGAGGGCTCGTTGGCGGCCAAGTCGGCCAAGACCTTGCGGTCCAGCTGGACGCCGGCCTTGCGGAGCGAGCCGGCAAAGGCGCTGTAAGTGAGCCCTTGGGAACGCAGGGCTGCACTCATCCGGCCGATCCAGAGATTCCGGAAACTCCGCTTCCTGGCCTTGCGGTCGCGGTACGACCAGTACATCGCCTTCATGCGCGCGTCCTTGGCGTAGCGGAACAGCTTGCTGCGCCGGCCGCGGTAGCCGGCAGCGGCGGTCACCATCCGTTTGCGGCGTTCGCGGGAGGCAGGGGCATTGGTGGCGCGGGGCATGGGAGATTACCTCTTAACGAAAGGGAAGATTTTCGGTGATCCGGGCAACATCGGTCTCGGCCAGCACCGAAACCTTTCCAAGCCGCCGCATCCGTTTCCGGTTCTTGCTGGAAGCGAGGTGCCGGCGGCCGGGGCTGAAAAACATGACCTTCCCCCGGGCGGAGATCTTGAAACGCTTGGCGGCAGACTTTTTGGTCTTCCGGCGGGCGATCGAGCGGGGCATGGACTGGTCTCCGGTTATGAGGGGGTGGGGCTGGAGCTGGGTGTTTTCTCGGGGGTGTCCTGAGCCTCCTCAGAAACACCGTTTTCGCCTTCCTCTTCCTCGTAAGCCCCCTCGGCTTCCTCGGTGGTCCAGCGCCGGACCCGTTTTTTGACGGGGAGAGGAGTTAACATCATCGTGATGTTTTTGCCAATCAATTTCGGGTCGGCATCCGCCAGCCCCACCAGCTTGAGATCGGCGCGGATGGTCCTGACCAGGTCCTGCCCGAGGTTCTGGTGCTGCATCTCCCGGCCCCGGAAAGCCATCACCACCTTCACCTTCATGCCCTTCCAGAGGAACTCCTCCGCATGCCGCATTTTGGTGGCGTAGTCGTGGGGATCGATGTTCACGTGGAATTTCATCTCCTTCACCTTGGCCGCCAGGTTGTGCCGCTTGGCCTCCCGGTCGCGCTTGGCCAATTCATAGCGGAATTTGCCGAAATCGAGGATTTTACAGACCGGCGGGTTGCTGGCACTGCTCACCTCGACCAGGTCGAGCCCGGCCTGCCGGGCCGCCGCCATCGCCTCGGTGAGGCCGACGACGCCCAGCTTTTTGCCCTCGGCGTCGACGAGGAAGACCTCGCGCGCGCGGATGCGATGGTTGGCGCGGTACTCCTGCATCAGGACCAGCGACCATCCCGGACGAGGCGGGAGGCGTTCAAAGGAAAAGGGAAAGGAGCATCAGGATGACCGGATCGGTCAGGCAGCCAGGCCCTCGGGGGCGTTCTCGTTCAAAATCATCAAGGGGAAATCATTCATCCAAAACCCCGCCGGAATCAAGGGAAAAAAGGCGGAGAACCCGGCGGGTTCCGCTCGCCCCTGCGGGGCCCCCGCACGTAACATCTTGGTTTCATGAAAGCGGTTCGGATCCTGGCGGGCATGGCGGCAATCACCCTGGGACCCCTCCCCGGCGGGCTTTTCGCCCAAGATCAGCAGGCCGCGCTGAAGAATCTCGAGGAAGCCTATCTTTCCGACCGCTTTGAGGAGTGCACCAAGCTTTCCGGCGACTTCATCCAGGCCCACCCGCAGTCCCCCAACCTGCCTCTGGTTTATCTCTATCAGGCCCGCTCCTTTTACAGCCTTTCCCGGTGGGCGGAGGCAAAAGCTGCCTATGAAAAGGCCGCCGCCGCCAAGGAAAAGGAGATCAAGGAGGAAGTCTCCCTCAACCTGGCCCTGATCGCCGGAAGCCAGGCCGACGGGTCGCCGGAAAAGTCCCCGGAGAGACAAAAAGGCTACGAGGAGGCCCTCACCAGGATCCGCGCCTTCCTCCAGGAATATCCTCAGTCGGAGTCCCGCACGGAGGGCCTGCTCTTTGAGGCCCGTCTCCACCTGCTGCTGGGAAAATACGCCGAGTCCAGCCAGTCCCTGGATCTGGCCAGACAGGCGGACAAGGACAAGCTCTACCTGGATGAAATCGACGGGATGCAGGCCTTCGCGGAGGCCCGTCGCTCCGAGGAACTGATGGCCGATTTCAAGAAGGCGGAGGCGGAGGCCGCCTCGGCACGGGCAGGTCAGATTTACGGGAAATTGGCCAATTCGGGCAGTCCGGCCGTTGCCGCCGAAGCCTCGCTTCAGCTCGCCGCCCTCGATATCAACGCCCGGCGTTATTCCGAAGCCATCCAGCGGCTGCGCTCCATTCCGGGGAAAGAGGAGATCCTTGCCCGCCTCCGCGCCAAGCTGGACTCCCTCAACGCCGAGATCCGCGAATCCGGATCCACTCCCGAGAGGATGAAAAAAATCCAGAGGGAAACGAAAAAAATCGGTGAAGCCCGGGCCCGGACCGACCCCTCCGCCCAGGCCCTCCTGCAACTCGGCACGGCCTTTCTGCAGACCCGGAAATACGACGAAGCCCGCCTCGTTTTCCGCCACGTGGCGCGTTACGGGGGACCGGAATCCCTCGAGGACGCGGAACAAAAGATCATCATGACCTACGCCCTGCAGGGCCGCACCGGCGAGGCCGACAAACGCCTCGAGGAATACCGCCGGAAGCATCCCGATCAAAAGGGAATTTCCGGACTGGTCGATTACCTGGTGGGGCGGGCGCTGCTCGAGGATGGCAAGACCGACGAGGCCATCCGGCGATTGGAGTCCGCCCAGGAAAAATCCCCCGGGGAACGCTTCACCGACGAGATCCCGCGCTTCATTGCCAGCGCCTACCAGAAAGCCGGAAAGGGCGCCGAAGCGCTTCAGTACTACGAAAAATTCCTTAACGAGGTGAAGGCCGGCAAGACCAAGGTGCCGGACGAAAGCTACGAGAGCACCCAGCTGCTTTACGCCAGCGCCCTCCTCACGGAGAAAAAAATCCCGGAGGGGATCGGCAAGCTGAAGGAGTTGGCCGCCTCCGCCAAAACCGCCTCGATCCGGGAGGATGCGGAACTCCGACTGGGCAACGCCCTCCGCAGCGCACAGCAGCCTGCCGAAGCCGCCGAGGTGTTCGCCAAATTCGCCGCCACCTACCCCGGATCGAAGAACGCGGGTAATGCCCTGCTTTTCCGGGGGGATGCGCTTCTCGAGGCAAAAAAAGCCGACGAGGCCGTGGCCGCCTGGAAGGAGTTGGTGACAAGGCAAAAAGATTCCCCGGTGGCCGTGGATGCCTCGGAGCGCATCTGGCGAACCTATGCACGGGAGAAAAAGAGCGAGCTGATGAGGGCCGCCCAGGAGGAGCAGCTGAAAAACTTCCCCAAGGAACCCCGCAACATCGGCGTCTACCTTGCCCGCGGGGCATCCTTCGCCGATTCCCGGGACGAGGCCCAGGCCTTGGCGGCTTATCGTCAGGCTTTCGGCCTTTTCCAGGAACTTTACCCGGACATCGCCACGTCTCCTCCGCCCCCGCAGATTTCCGATCTCGCCTACTCGGCCCTGGAACGCTCGGCGGACCTGAACATCACCCGCGCAAAAAGTCTCGGCACCTACTCCAACCTTTCCGAGGACCAGAAAAAACAGTGGGCGGATTTCCTTGGACAGGCCACCGAGGGATATTGCCAGGCCGTTCTCGGCTACAGCCCCTCCCGCGTGACGCCCACCCTATCCAAGTTGGTCACATTGGTGTTGTTCCGGTTTCAAGCCGGGGAAGCCCCCTTGGAGGAGAGCCTCAAACCCTTCCGCGACCTGGCCGCCAAGGCCAGCGGGCAACCGGGTCTGGTGGCCCAGATCCTCTTTGCCCAAGCCAGCGTCCCCTTCGAGGCCAACCAACCCGCCTTGGCCCTCCGCCTTTATGAGGATGCCTACAAAAAATCAGCCGAAAACGGCGTGCCCCTCGACTGGCGGGATCTGGAACGGTTCGCCCGCGCCCTGCTCAGCGCAGGAAAAAACGAGGAGGCCCGGCCCATCTTTGAGCGGATCCAGAAGGAGTTTCCCGCCAGCGGGCCGAAGGATCCCAAGTTGCGGGCCCAGGCCTCCGCCATCTTCGGGCTCGGACTGATCGATTTCCAGGCCGGCCGGAAAGAGGAGGCGGAAAAGCAGTTTGCCAAGCTTGCCAAGGACTACCCCTGGTCGGAGAAGCTTCAGGAAGCCAACTACCTACGGGGTCAGGCCCTTGCCGCCACCGGCCGTTATGAGGGCAGCGGGGACGAGCCCGGGGCCTTTGAACTCTGGGCAAAGGTCATCGAGAGCAACAAGACGGACAATGAGACCAAGGCCCGGGCCATGCTGGCTTTCGGCAAGGGCCTGGAGGACGTGGCCGACAAAAAAATCCCCACCAAACAGATCGAACAGGGAGGAGGCAAACCCCCGCTGGATCCCCTCGACCTGGCCGTCAGCTACTACCGGAAGGTCGACCTGTATTATGACAGCCTTCCGGAATTTGCCGCGGAGGGCCTGCTCAAGGCGGCCAAGATCCGGCGGAGCCAGCAGAAAAACGCGGAGGCAAGGGAATTGGCCGGAACCCTTCTCGAAAAATACGGCAACTCCTCCGCCGCCGCCGAAGCCCGTGAGCTCCTTAACTCACTGCCTCCTTCCTCCGCCCCGCCTTCTTAAATTCCGACTTCTCGGCGCAACCTTTCGTAAACGTAATCGTCAACGTAAACGAACACTCCGCCCGTGGCTGCCAAATCCACAAGCTCACTGCCCGAACGAACTCGCCGGATCATTTCCAAACTCAAGCGTGCCTACCCGGACGCGCACTGCGAGCTCCACCACTCCAACCCCCTCCAGCTCCTCATGGCCACTATCCTTTCCGCCCAGTGCACCGACGAGCGAGTCAACAAGGTCACCCCGGCCCTGTTCGCCCGCTGCCACACCGCCCGGGACTTCGCCGAAATCCCCGCCGCCGAGCTGGAGGGCCTGATTCGCACAACCGGCTTTTTTCGTTCCAAGGCCAAATCCATCCGCGGTTGCGCGGCCGCCTTGGTCCGGGATCACGGCGGGGAGGTGCCCAGAACCATGGAGCAGCTTCATAAGCTCCCGGGCGTGGGTAGAAAAACTGCCAATGTGGTTCTCGGCAATGCATTTCATTTGGCCGAGGGCATTGTCGTGGATACCCATGTCGGTCGTCTCTCCCGCCGCCTAGGCCTCACCCGGCAACATGATCCCGTAAAAGTGGAACAGGCCTTGGTCAAAATTGTGCCCCAGCCTGATTGGACGCTCTTTTCCCATCTCCTGATCTGGCACGGCCGGCGGCGCTGTTCCGCCCGCAAACCCGATTGTACCGAATGCGAAATCCGGAAACTTTGCCCCCGGAAAGGGCTCTAGGAGCCCCAATCAGAGCTTTTTGACCACGGCCCCCGCATAATCCCGGTTCATCCGGGCAATCCAATCCGCCGAAATCTCCTTGGGACAAACCGCCTCACACGCGTACTGGTTGGAACAGTTGCCAAACCCGGCCGCATCCATCGCCTCCACCATCCGCAACACCCTCTCCTTCCGCTCCGGCTGGCCCTGGGGCAGCAGGCCCAGATGGGAAACCTTGGCCGCCACAAAGAGCATCGCCGAGCCGTTCCGGCAGGCCGCCACACAGGCCCCGCAACCGATGCAGTGGGCCGCATCGAATGCCTGCTCCGCCACCTCCTTGCCGATGGGGATCGCGTTGGCATCGGGGGCCTGCCCCGTGTTCACGGTGATGAATCCACCCGCCTGCATGATGCGGTCAAAGGCGGACCGGTCGGTCACCAGATCCTTCAGCACGGGGAATGCGCGTGCCCGCCACGGCTCGATCGTCAGGGTTTCCCCGTCGCGGAAAGACCGCAAATACACCTGGCAGCTGGTGGCGCCCTCGTTCGGCCCATGGGGCTCGCCGTTGATCGCCATCGCGCAGGATCCGCAGATTCCCTCGCGGCAGTCGTGCTCGAACGCCACCGGCTCCTTCCCCTCCCTCGTCAGGCGGTCGTTCAGCACATCCAACATCTCCAGAAAGGACATGTCGGGATTCAGTCCGTCCAACTCGTAGGTCACAAAATGGCCGGGGTGATCCCTTCCGGGCTGACGCCAGATTTTCAGATGGAGCTTCATTTGTAGCTCCTGGTGGCCAGACGCACTTCCTCATAGACCATCGGCTCGACATGGCGGATCTCCGCCTTGTTCTCCCCCTGGTATTCCCACGCCGCCGCATGGGCGAAATCCCCGTCCCGCCGCGCACATTCCCCCTCGGGGGTCTGGTGTTCCTCGCGGAAATGACACCCGCAGGACTCCTCCCGTTCCAGCGCATCGCGGCACATCAGTTCTCCCAACTCGAGAAAGTCGGCCACCCGCCCGGCCCGCTCCAGCGACTGGTTCAGATCCTCGCCCGATCCGGGCACGTTGACGTCCTCCCAGAACTCCTTCCGTAGGGCCTGGATCTTCGCGATCCCCTGCTCCAGCCCCTTCCCCGTCCGGCTCATGCCACAGTGATCCCACAGGATTTTTCCAAGCTGCCGGTGAAACTCGCTGACCGG
>DDPU01000012.1:0-3458 GCA_002342345.1 Verrucomicrobia bacterium UBA2460 | reverse complement strand
ACGAAATAACCGTCCGCCAGCCCCTGCATCAGCGCGCTCGCTCCCAGGCGGTTGGCGCCGTGGTCGGAGAAGTTCGCCTCCCCCAGCACAAACAGGCCCGGAAGGTTGCTCATCAGGTGATAGTCGACCCACAAACCACCCATCGTGTAGTGCACGGCGGGAAAAATCCGCATGGGCGCCTCGTAGGCATTCTCCCCGGTGATCTCGTGGTACATGTCAAAAAGGTTCGCATACCTCTCCTGCACCGTCTTTTGCCCGAGCCGACCGATCGCCTCGGAGAAATCCAGATACACCCCGAGGCCCGACTTGCCCACCCCCCTGCCCTCGTCACACACCCGCTTCGCCGCCCGGGAGGCGATATCCCGCGGCGCCAGGTTGCCGTAGCTCGGATAGAGCCTCTCCAGGAAATAGTCACGCTCCCCTTCCGGAATCTGCGCCGCGGGGCGCCGGTCCCCCTGCTGCTTGGGTACCCAGACGCGACCGTCATTGCGGAGCGATTCGGACATCAGCGTGAGCTTGGACTGGTAATCCCCCGAGACCGGGATGCAGGTCGGGTGGATTTGGGTGAAACAGGGGTTGGCAAAGAGCGCCCCCCGCCGGTGGGCCCGCCAGATCGCCGTGGCGTTCGACCCGCGGGCATAGGTGGAAAGGTAGTAGGCGTTGCCATAACCGCCGGTGCAAAGCAGCACCGCATCCGCCGCATGGGCCTTCAACTCCCCCGTGACCAGGTTCCGCGTGACGATTCCCTGCGCTTTGCCTTCGGCGACCACCAGATCGAGCATCTCGTGCCGGGGAAACATCTGCACCCTCCCCTGCCCGATTTGCCGGCTGAGAGCCGAGTAGGCGCCCAGCAACAACTGCTGGCCGGTGGCTCCCCGCGCGTAAAAGGTGCGGGAGACCTGAGCCCCGCCGAAGGAGCGGTTGGCAAGCATCCCGCCGTATTCCCGGGCAAAGGGAACCCCCTGGGCCACGCACTGGTCGATGATGTTCACGCTGACCTCGGCCAACCGGTGGACGTTTGCCTCGCGGGCGCGGAAATCCCCGCCCTTGATGGTGTCATGAAAAAGACGCCGGACGCTGTCGCCGTCGTTCTGGTAATTCTTGGCGGCGTTGATCCCTCCCTGGGCCGCGATGGAATGCGCGCGGCGCGGGCTGTCATGGAAACAGAACGCCTTCACCCGGTAGCCCAGTTCGGCGAGCGAGGCGGCCGCCGAGGCCCCGGCCAGCCCGGTACCGACCACGATCACCTCGTACTTCCTCTTGTTGGCGGGGTTCACCAGCCGGACGGAGGCCTTGAAGTTTTTCCACTTGTCGGCCAACGGGCCGGCCGGAACGCGGGCGTCCAGTTTCACGTCTTCCAAACCCCCAGTAACACGGCCAGCGGAATCGAACTGAAGCCCAGGAAAAGCACCACGGCCAGGATCCAGGAACCCGCATCGATCGCCTTGGCCAGTTTGCGGTCCCGGATCCCCAGGGTTTGGCAGAGACTCGCCGCCCCGTGCCGCAGGTGAAAAAACAAAAGTCCCATCGCCAGAAGGTAGAATCCGCTGATCAGGGGCCGGGAAAACCCGGAGACCACCATCCGGTGCACATCGTGGACGGTTTTGCCGTCCACCATCGTTTCCATGGTGGCGTAGGAGCGGTCGACCACCTGCGCGGTGAAGTGGAGCAGGTGGAAGACAACGAAGGCCAGGATAACCGTTCCGCTGATCACCATCGTCACGCTGGCCAGCGTGACATGGAGCCGGGATTTTCTGCCCGCCACCGCATAGTTCAACGGCTTCGCCGCCCGATTCTCACGCGCCAGAGAAAGCGCCGCCCAGATATGCGCCGCCGTTGCCGTGAGCAACGCCAGACGGAACGCCCAAAGAAGGGGCGCGCTCGCCTTGAGAAGATGGGCGTACCGGTTGATGGCATCCGCGGTGGGTGAAAACATCTGCAGGTTTCCCGCCATGTGAACGACCACAAACCCGATCAGGAAAAGCCCGGACAACGCCACCACCCACTTCCGCCCGACGGAAGTCCGCAGAAAGCAGGAAGATTCGGAATTTCCAGCCATGGTCTTAGACAACCCCTTGCACCAAAGGAAAAAGTGCTCCTACCGTCCGCAAGTGTCAAAATCCGCCTTGGCTTATAAGGATGAAATTTTCAAAGCCCAAGGCCGGCTAATGCCTCCCAGAGTCCCCGCTCCGGCCTCTCCACCAGCGCACACCGCCACCCCGCCCCCTCCGCCCCCCGGCGGTCACTGACGGGATCATCACCGATCAGGGCACATTCCTCTGGCGCCCAGCCCCCCACCTGCTCGGCTTTTCGGAAAATCCCCGGATCCGGCTTTTCCACACCGACCTCCTCA
The DNA here is from genome assembly GCA_002342345.1 of Verrucomicrobia bacterium UBA2460. Classification (GTDB taxonomy): domain Bacteria; phylum Verrucomicrobiota; class Verrucomicrobiia; order Methylacidiphilales; family Verrucolacustridaceae; genus Verrucolacustris. The sequence goes on along the minus strand of DDPU01000012.1, from coordinate 1,105 downwards.
GAAACCAGCACCGTGTCGAGCTGCTCCCTCCAGGCGAATCCCGTGAGGACCTGATGCAGGCGCGGATCCCAGTTGGAAAGGATGCCGATACGGATCCCCTGCTGCTTCAGCCGGGCCAGGGCCATTTCCGTCTCGGGAAACTCCCGCCACGCATCGGGTCGGGCAAAATGCGCGTACACCTCCTCAAAGTAGTCGTTGAAAGGAAACTCCTTCGGCAAACCCCCGGCCTCCACGCTGCTGCGGAGTATTTTTTTCCATCCCTCCTTCCCGAGGGGCCTTCCCCGGGCCGTGCCCTCCGTGGTCCTTTCTTTCCAGGCGGCGCGGAATCCCTGCTCCAACCGTTCCGCGGAAGGTTGCCAGTCATAGGAATTCGCCAGTCTTGCATAGGTCCTTCCCACCGGTTCGGCCGTCCGCAACAGGGTTCCGCCCGCATCAAAGAAAACCGCCCGGATCACGCCACCTTCGTTCCCCTTTGCCGAAGGACTTCCCCTGCCAGGACGAGCGAGCCCAGCACCAAAGTATCCCGTGGATTTCTTTTCTCCTCGTCCATGGCTTCCGCCACCGAAACAAAGAACCGGTCGGGCGACAGCGGCCACGCCAGCGGGTCGGATCCCCGCGCCCCTGGCAGGATCACCCCCCAAAGCTGGCCGCATTCCCGCCTGATTTTTTGCAACATCGGTCCAACCGCTTTGTCCTTCAGGCATCCGAAAATCACCCGGGCGGGGCCGGATCCATGGGATGCCCGCCAGGTCCGCAACGCCGCCGCCACGCCTTCCGCGTTGTGGGCCCCATCCAGAACCAGTCGCGGTTTTTTTCGCAGCTCCATGAAACGGGCCGGCCAGCGGGTCTGTGCCAGGCCTCGGCCGATGAGGGATTCGGGAAACGACAGGTAACGGGCGGCGGCCACGGCCAGGGCCGCATTCTGTCGTTGATGTTTCCCTTTCAGCGGAAATCGCCCCGGGGCCAGGGGCCGGACAATTTTCCAGGGGCAACGCAAGGATTTTGCCCGCCGGTCCAACACCCGGTGTGCCGCCGGCGGCCAGGGCGCGGAAAAAACCGGAACCCCACGTTTCAGGATCCCCGCCTTCTCCCGGCCGATCCTTCC
>DDPU01000075.1:28016-28516 GCA_002342345.1 Verrucomicrobia bacterium UBA2460 | reverse complement strand
GGGGCCTTGGCCTCCCACGTGCTGGGTTTTGTCGGCGCCCCGGAGGAACAGACCCTGGAAACGTTCCAACCGGAGGTGATCGGCAAGGAGGGAGTCGAAAAGGGATTCAATGTGGATCTGGAAGGGATTCCGGGCGGAAAGATCCTCAAGAAAAACAACCTAGGTTTCATCATGGAGGAGCAGGGTTACCAGGCGCCGCAGGCCGGAAAGAACGTGTATCTAACCCTGGATGCGCGGATCCAGACGATTGCCGAAGGGGTGATGCGCCGGGTTGGTCGCGGGGCCTGCGTGATCATGGATCCGCATACCGGGGACATTTTGGCCATGGTTTCGGTGCCGAATTTCGATCCGAACAATTTTGTCCCGGGCGGTGCCGGCCAACGGACCGACTGGAAGCGGACTCTGACGGATGAAACCAAGCCGATGTTGAACCGGTCGATCGGCGCCTACGCCCCGGGATCGACCTTCAAGACCCTGACAGCGCTTGCCGCCCTGGAAAA
>DDPU01000075.1:23050-27878 GCA_002342345.1 Verrucomicrobia bacterium UBA2460 | reverse complement strand
AAGAAGGCCCTGGCGATGTCCTGCAACACGTTTTTCTACCAGCTCGGTGTGCGCACGGGGATCGAGTCCATGACCGACATGGCCAAGCGGATCGGTTTCGGGGAGCGCATGCTGTTGACCCCGGAAGGGCAACCGGAGTTGGCCGGTGAGGATCCGGGGACGATGCCCGGGAAAAAGTGGATGGAGGACCGGATGGCGGAGCGCAAAAAAAAGTACAAAGAGCGAATCGAAAAGTGGGTGGCGGAAGGTCGCCAGGGCTCGCGCCCGCCGCCGCCGGCGGTGGAGCGCTGGAGTGACGGCCATACCGCCAACACCTCGATCGGCCAGGGGTATGTCCGCGTCACGCCGCTCCAGATGACGGTGATGATGTCAGCTGTGGCCAACGGGGGTTCCGTCTATCAGCCGCGGCTGGTGCAGGGCGTGGCGGTTTCCACGGAGGCCGGGGTGAAACCGGTCCGTGAGTTTCCCGCGGCGGTGAAGCGGGGGGATCTGGGCGTCAAGCCGGCCAATCTGGCGGCGATCGGGGAGGGTCTGCGGGCGGTGGTCACCGAGGGCACCGGCAAGAATGCCGCCGTGAAGGACGTGGAGGTGGCGGGCAAAACGGGCTCGGCGCAGTTCACCACCAGGATCGGCGGGGGGTTGGTCAAGGACACCCGCACCTGGTTCACCGGTTTTGCGCCGTTGAAGGAGCCGAAGTACGCCATCACCGTGATTGTTGAGGGGGGAACCTCCGGGGGCACCACCTGCGCCCCGCTGGTCTCGGAGATCCTTTTTAAGATCTTTGAGATGGAGAAGGGCATCCCTCCCGCCATGGTCTATCAGGCCCCGGTGGTGGGACATTTCCACGGAGTAACCGCTTCGGATGGCTCGTACGTGCCGGGAGCCGGACCGACGGCGGCGGACGACAACGATGGGGACGGGGGTGTGTTTGACGGAATATTTAATTGGTTCGACGAGGGAAACAACAGCGGGGCCGGGCGTGGCCTGCGGAGGAACCGCTGATGGCCAGGGTCCGCATCTGGAGCGGTTTTCACTGGCCGAGCCTGTTGCTGATGCTGGGTCTCTGCACCGCCGGCATTCTGATCATTTACAGCGCCACCCACAGCAGCGAGATGGCGGATCTCAAAAACGCCTCCACCCAGCAAGCGGCGTGGGTCGGGCTCGGCCTGGCCTGTTTTTTCGCCCTGGCTTTTTCTGATTACCACCGCTGGGTGGCTCAAGGCTGGTTCTGGTTCGGGGGAGGGATTTTTCTTCTGCTGGTCGTGCTCCTTTTCGGCCGGGAGGTGAACGGGGCAAAAAGCTGGCTGCGCTTTGGACCGGTCGGCTTTCAACCGGCGGAAGTGATGAAGTTGGCCTTTCTGGTGGGGTCTACCGCTCTGCTCGTGGCGTTCCGGGAGCGGATGGAAAAATTTCGCACCGTGCTGGCGCTGGTCGGTCTCGCCCTGATCCCGGTCCTCCTGATCCTCAAGCAGCCGGATCTGGGTTCCGCGGCGGTCTTTCTCCCGATGTGCTTCGGCCTGCTCTTCGCAGGCGGGACCCGGCTCCGCTTTCTGCTGGTTCCCGTGGGACTGGGCCTGGCGGCGGTGCTGGCGATTTACCTGTGGGTCGGGCACCTCGGCAAAGAGCTGCCGTTCCTCAAAACCTACCAGAACAACCGGATCCGGACCTTTTTCGATCCCAACCTGGATCCGTTGGGTGCGGGCTGGACGATCCGCCAGTCCATCATTGCGATCGGTTCGGGTGGATTCACGGGCAAGGGCTTCCTCCGCGGGGACCAGAACCTGTACGGCTTCCTTCCCAAAAACATCGCCTACAACGATTTTATCTTTTCCGTTCTCGGCGAGGAGTGGGGTTTTGTGGGCGGGGCGCTCCTGATCCTGGGCCAAATGGCCTTGCTGCTTTGTATTGCCTGGATCGGCATGCGGGCGCCGGATTTCGAGGGGCGACTGCTGGCCGGCGGGGTCTTGGGGATGCTCTTCACTCACTTTTTCATCAACGTGGGAATGACGATCAAGGTGGTGCCCATCACCGGCATTCCCCTTCCTTTTGTCAGCTATGGAGGAACCTTCCTGGCCGTGTGTATGGCCGCGATGGGGTTGATGCAAAGCATCTGGCGGCAAAGGCGTCTGGGCTGACGCGCCTCCGCATGAAAGGAAACCCACCATGATTCTGGAAACCATCAAACGACTTCTCCGGGGCAAACCCCGGGAGGAACGGCGTAGTCTGCTCATCTCCGTGGAACCGCTGGAGAAGCGGGTCGCCCTGCTGGAGGGCGGGGTGGTCGAGGAGTTTTCCATCGAACGGGAAGGAGACCGCAGCATTTCCGGCAACATCTACAAGGCCCGGGTTCACAATGTGGAGGGCTCGCTGAAGGCGCTCTTCGTCGACATCGGGCTCGAAAAGAACGCGTTCCTGCATTTCTGGGACGCGGTGCCGGCGGCGATGGACGAGCAGGTGGAGGCGGTGGAGCGGCGGGGCGGGCGCGCCCGCAAGCCGCGGATCACCAGCAACGACATCCCCAAGCTGTATCCGGCCGGGGCGGATGTGATCGTTCAGGTCAACAAGGGTCCGATCGGCACGAAAGGGGCCCGGGTCACGACCAACATCAGTCTGCCCGGCCGTTACCTGGTCCTCATGCCTTTTGGGGAAATGAGCGGGGTTTCCCGCAAAATCGAGGATCCGCAGGAGCGCGCCCGCCTCCGCAAGATCCTGCAGGAACTCGACATTCCGGACGGGATGGGGGTGATCCTGCGCACCAACGGGGAGGGAATGCAGGCGCGTTATTTTGTCCGGGACCTGGCCCTGCTGCTGGAGCAGTGGCGCCGCGTGGAGGAGGGATTAAAATCCAAATCGGCCCCGGCGGTCCTGCTGGAGGAGCCGGACCTGGTGGAACGTTCGGTGCGCGACTTCCTGACGGAGGAAGTGGACGAGGTGGTGGTCGACAACGACGACGCGGAAAAACGCGTGCGGGAACTCGTGGGGACCATTTCCAAGCGCTCCCTCCGAAAGGTGAAGCGGCACCTGGCCACCGAACCGCTGTTCGAGGCCTACGGGGTGAACCGGCAGATCGAAAGCGCGTTGCGGCGCCAGGTTTGGTTGAAGTCCGGCGCCTCCCTGGTGATCGACGAGACGGAGGCGTTGGTCTCCATCGACGTGAACACCGGCAAGACCCGGGGCGGCAAGGACCACGACGACACCATCCGGAAAACCAATCTGGAGGCGGCGGAGGAGATTGCCCGTCAGCTGCGCTTGCGGAACCTGGGGGGTTTGATCGTGATCGATTTCATCGACATGCGTTCCCGCCGGGACCAGGCGGCGGTCTACGAAAAATTCAAGGAGTGCCTGCGTCGCGACCGGGCGCGTACCCATACCCTGCCGATCTCGCCCCTCGGCCTGCTGGAGATGACGCGGCAACGCGTGCAGGAAAGCATCCGGCGCGCCGTGTACATGGAGTGTCCCGCCTGCCGGGGCAAGGGAATGGTGAAGTCCTACGAGACGATGAGCGTGGAGATCCAGCGGGAGATCAGCCGGATCCTGCGCAAACATCCCGAAGTCCACGAAATCAAGGTGGTCGTCCATCCCGGCGTGTTGCATCGCCTGCGGACCGAGGACGACGAGCTGCTGGTGGAACTGCAGCGCCGCTGCGCCGGCCAGTTCAGCTTCAAGGCCGATCCGGCAGCCAACATCGAGGATTTCAAGGTCCTCAACGCGGCCACCGACCAGCCGCTGGAATAACCGTGGAAACCGGTCCCGGCGAGCCGAGCGTCCCGGCCGGGCAGGTCCGCGAGACCGGGCTGCGGGCCGTGCTGGAGAAGGCCGAATCCGCCCTCGGGGCCGGGGCGCCGGCGGCGTCCCGGCTGGACATGTACCGGGAGTTTCTCCGGATGGAGGAAAAGCGGCTGGAAGAGCAGGCGCGGAGCGGCACCCCGGGGCTGGATTTGGCCCACCGACGGGCTCAACTCATCACGGCCGTGTTGGGACGTCTCTGGGAAAACTCGGGCGGACCGGCGGCGGGGGACGGTCTGGTGCTCGGGGCGGTGGGCGGGTTTGGCCGGCAGGAGATGAGCCCGGCCAGTGACATTGACCTGGTCTTCATCCGGGAAGGCGCGACGGATCGCACCGCCGAGGAGGTGGTCAAACAGATCCTCTATGTGCTTTGGGATCTTGGACTGAAGGTCGGTCACGCCTGCCGGACGGTGGGAGAAACCGTGGAACGCGCCGAGACCGAACTGATGATCAAGACCGCCCTGCTCGATGCCCGGCGCCTGACGGGTTCGGAGTTGCTGTGGAAAAAGTTCGGGGAGGAGTTTCACCGGAGAAACCTTGGGCGGGGGGTGGAGGCTTATCTTTCCTGGCGGCTGGAGAACCAGGCCGCCCGGCACGCCAAGGAGGGCGGAACGGTTTTCGTGCAGGAGCCGAACCTCAAGACGGGCCTGGGAGGTCTGCGGGATTTTCACAATCTCCGCTGGGTCGGGAAAGTTTCCGGCGAGGGATCGACCCTCCCCGAGCTGGTCCGGAAGGGCTGGCTGGGGTCCGAAGAGGCGGCCCAAGCGGAGGGTGCCTTTGGTTTTCTCATGACCCTGCGGGAACGGCTCCACATCCTGCAGGGCGGAGCGGGGGATGTGCTCACGCTGCGCCTGCAGGGGGAGTTGGCCGAGGCGATGGGGTATCCCCAACCCAACATCCTGCGGAAGAGCGAGGCGCTGATGCGGGAGACCTACGGACATCTCCGGACCATCCATCTCGTTTGCAACGCCGCGGCGACGCGGATCTGCCAGCAGAAGACGGGGCGTCCGCGCGGTCTCTGGTCCTTTTTCTCCGGCTGGAC
>DDPU01000075.1:10537-23021 GCA_002342345.1 Verrucomicrobia bacterium UBA2460 | reverse complement strand
CCGGTCCGCATGATCCGCGTCTTCCGGATCCTGCAGGACCAGGGTTCCGTCCCCGGCGCGGAACTGACCGCCCTGATCCGGGCCAACTTCTCCCTGCTGACCGAGGAGTGGGCCCGCCGCCCGGAAGTGCGGGAAACGTTTCTGCACATCCTGCGCCAAAAAGGAAAAGTGGGCCGGATTCTCCGGTGGATGCACGAATGCGGGGTGCTGGGGTGGATCCTGCCCGAGTTCGCCCCGCTTACCTGCCTGGTGCAGCACGAGTTTTTCCACCGCTACACCGCCGACGAGCACACGCTCGTCTGTCTGGAGCAGCTGGATGCCATGCTGGGATCCAAAGAACCCGATTTGAGGAAATACGGAGACCTCTATGCCCGGGTGGAGGTGCCGGAAATTCTGGCGCTCGCCGTGCTGCTACACGACACGGGGAAGGCTGAGCTCTCGCGGAATCACGAGGAAATCGGGGCGGTCCACGCCGCCCAAGTGGCCCGCCGCTTCGGGTTTCGCGGCCGGGAGCTGGCCCTGATGACCTTTCTGGTGGATCACCACATGACCCTGGGAAATTTCTCGCGCAAGAATCTCGACGAACCGGAAACCATCCGCGCCTTTGCCCGGATCGTGCAGGACGAGGAACGGCTGAATCTGCTGATGTTGATTTCCGCCGCGGATGTCCGCGCGGTGGCCGGCCGAAACAACTGGTCCAGCTGGCGGGAGCTGTTGGTGTGGGATCTCTACGGGCGGACCAAAAGAATGCTGGCGGGGGAAGAGGAGTTTTTGCGTGCGGAGGAGGAGGAAAGAAAGGGCCGCGCCCAGCAGGTGCAGACGGAACTGGCCGGGGAAATTTCCGGGGAGGCCGTGACCCAGCATCTGGCGGGGATGGGCCCTTCCTATCTCCGGCAGTGCCCGGCTCCCCTGATCGCCCGCCACATCCGCGCGGTGCACCGGTTCTTCTCCGAGCGGGTGGGGGGTGCCGATGCGCTGGTCCCCCTCGTCGAATGGCGGGACCACCCGCAGGAAGGGCACACCGAGGTCCTGGTGGTGACCTGGAACCGCGAACGTCTTTTCAGCAAGATCGCCGGCAGCTTTGCGGTGGCGGAGTGCAACATCCTGAGCGCAGATGTTTTCACCCGCTCGGATGACGTGGTCATCGACACCTTCCGGGTCTGCAACGAGCGCATGGAGCCTGTCAGCCACCGCGTCGACCGGGAAACTTTCGAGAAAAGTTTAACTGCTTCCCTGCAGGGCACGGAGGATCCGCTCCCGGAACGTTTGGCGGGGCAAGGGCCCACGATCTGGCAGAAGGCGCTGGGGGAGGCGGAGTTTCCCGCCAGTCTCCGGATCGACACCGAGAGCGAACCCGGGCGGACGCTGCTCCATGTCCAGGCCCCGGACCGGGTGGGCCTTCTCCACGCGCTCACGGGAGGCATCGCCGACGAGGGCATGCAGATCGGCGTGGCGCGGATCACGACCGAGAAGGGGGCCGCGCTGGACACTTTCAGTTTGCTGGACCGGGAGGGCCGGGGGGTCACGGACGCCGCCTGGCAGCAGCGGTTGCTCGAAAGGCTGAAGGGAGTGGTAAGCCGATGAGCGGAATTTTCAGTCCGGTGGTTCCGGAAGACCTGCTGGAGGCGAGGCAGCTGGCGCGGAAGTTTGTCCGGCAAGTTCGACACCAGTTCCGCGCTGAGAGGGCGGTGCTTCTGTTGCTGAATCCCAACCTTGGGGAGCTGGAGGTGGAGGCGGCCATGGGGCTTTCCGCCTTATGCCGGCGGCGCCGCTGGGTGTTGGGACAGGGTCTGGTCGGTTGGGTGGCTAGCAGGGGAATGGCGGCCAGGGCGGATGTGAAAGGGGCGCGCCATGCCCTTGGAGCGGGCGGCAGTGAAATGGCGGCTCCCCTGACCGAGGGGGACAAATTGATCGGGGTCCTGGCGGTGGGTAGCCGGAAGAAAAATTTTTTTCAGGACGGACAGGAGGTGGAACTTGCCGAAATGGCCCGCCAAGCGGCCGGCTGGATGGCCCTGGCCTGGCGGATGGCGGGCATGCGTGAGGAGGGGGAACGCTCGGCCGCCCTGGCCGCGGTGGGTGCGGCGGTGGGAGCGGAAGAGACCGTTCCGGCCATCCTGCAACGGGTTGCCCGGGAATCGCAGCGATTCTGCGGGGCCCAACTGGCCTCCATCTTTCTGCTCGATCCCGCAACCCAGGAGCTGCGCCTGGAAGTCTGCCTGGGGGCCTCGCGGGCCTACCGGTCCCAGCCGGCGCTTCCCGCCGCCGAAACGGTGCTGGGATATGTGGTGCGGAGATGCCGCCCCTTCACGCTGACGCGCACCGAGGACAGCGCCCAGGACCTGCACACCGAAAGAATCCGCCGGGAAAAACTGACCTCGCTGGCGGTGGTGCCCCTGGCGGATCCGCACGGGGGCATCGGTGTGCTTTGTGTGGCCACGCGAACGATGCGCCGTTTTTCCGACGCCGAACTTCGGTTGCTCACGGGTTTGGCCGGCTTGGCCTCGGCCGCGCTCGGCCGGGCGAAGCTGGCCTCGCGGCTGGATCACACCGAGGAGGAGTTGCGAAACCGCGAGCGGCTGTCTTCCCTCGGGATGCTGGCGGCCGAGGTGGCCCACGAGGTGAGGAATCCGTTGGCCGTGGTGAGGATGCTCTGGCACAGCGCCGTCCGCGGATGGCCCGTTCCCGAGGCGCAGGCCCGTGACCTGCAGCTGATCGAGACCAAGCTCAGCCAAATGAACACGATTCTGGACCGGATCCTGAATCTGGCGCGCTCCGCCGATCCGGAAATGGCGGAACTGGACGCGGCGGAAATGGTGGAGGAGGTGGCGCTGCTGACGCGGACCAAACTGGGGGCTGCCCGGATCCGCACGGAGCTCAAGTTGCCGACCCGCGGCAGTGCGCGAATCCGCGGGGACCGCTCCCTGCTGGAGCAGGCCCTTTTGAATCTCGTGCTCAACGGCATGGAGGCGATGAAGCAGGGAGGGGAACTGCGTCTGGAGGTGCGGAAGTTGGGGGAGGCCGTGATCCTGGCCGTGCAGGACCAGGGACCCGGCATGAAAAAGGAGGTGGCCGAGCGCCTGTTTGAGCCCTTTCTGAGCCGGCGCCCCGGCGGAACCGGGCTGGGTTTGGCGCTGGTCCGGCGGACCGTCGAGGCCCACGGCGGCAGCGTGCGGGTTCATTCGAAACCCGGACGGGGCACCCGGGTGGAGCTCCGCCTGCCGAAGGCGGATTAGTTGAGAAGCTTTTCGAGTTCCTCGTCCTTCGGCACACCCAGTTCGAGCGCCCGGTTATAGTGGCGCTTGGCCAGTTCCTTGGCCGGGGGCATCTGGGTGGCGTAAATGACCGCGAGATTGAAATGCGCGTCGCCGTAGCTGTCATCCAGCTCGATCGCCTTGCGGCACTCCTGCTCCGCCGCCTCCTGCAGGCCTTTGCGGGATGAGGAGATCCCCAGATAGTTGCGGGTCTTGGCATCGTTGGGATCGAGGGCGACCGCCCGGCTGAGGATCTGGATCGCATCGTCATACTTCTCCTGCTGGACGAGGACGATCCCCAGCACCGAGTGGGAAAAGGCGTCGTTGGGGGCCACCCGGATGGCCTCCCGCAGGGCCTTTTCCGCCTCGGGATATTTCTGCTGCTGGAAGCGAACCACGCCAAGGTTGGAGAGGGCATAGATGGACTGCGGGTATTTATTGAGGATTTCCTGGTAGGCGGCCGCGGCCTCGTCGAATTTTTTCTCGGTGTAGAGGGAGGTGGCCCGGGCGGCGGTATCCTTGAACTCTTCTGGAATGCGCGGTTTTTCGGAGTAGCTCTCCGGGCTGGCGGGCTTTTCGGCGGCGCTGCTCAGCGTGGGGGAGGTGGCAGCGGCCCCCGCTGCGGCCGGGGCTTCCGGTTCCGGAGCGACCAGGGTGGGGGCGGAAACCTTAAGCATCCCTTCCTCCTCCGGGCTGAGGGCGACCAGAGGGGAGCTGAGCACATCCATCTGGGTTTTCAGGGCCTCGGTGGAGACGGCCAGGTTCTTGAACTCATCGAGGACCAGGCGGCGCGCCGCCTCGCGGCGGGCCTGCTCCTTCAGCTGCCGGTCCAGAATGGAGCGGAGCATGGCGTTTTCCTTGGCCAAGGTGGAATCGGATTTCCCGGCGGTGCCCGCCAGCTGCAGTTTGCCGGTCAGGTCGGCAATCTGTTTTTTGTAATCGTCGTTGGCGCGGGCCAGTTCCGCGGATTTGGTGTTGGCTTCCGCCAGCTTCTTTTCGAGCGTTTCCACCTGACCGCGCAGGGAAGTCAGTTCGGCGCCCATGTCCCCGCTCACCGCCTTTTTCAGGCTCTCCTCGGTGGAGGAGAGTTTGGCCCGCAGGGAGGAGTTTTCCTGCTGGAGGGCGGCCACGTTGGCGTCGGCGGGTGCGGCGGAGGATAGTTTGTCCTGCAGGCCTCTTTTTTCGGCGAGGGCTTGGTCCAGATCCGCCTTGGCCTGTTTTAGTTCCGTCCGGGCCGACTCCAGGTCTCCGGTCAGCTGGATGATCCGTTGCCGGAGGGCCGAGGGATCATCCGACGCGGCCACCGGGGCGGGGGCCGGAGCGGGCGTTTCGACTTTGGCGGGAGCCGGGGTTTCGGAACGGGTGGGAGCGGGTGGTGGGGCGGGTTTTTCCGCGGCCACGGGAGCCGGGGTCGGGGGTGCGGATGCAGGCGGGGCGGAGTCCTTGGCGGATTTTAGTCCGGCCAGTTTGTCGTTCAGGTATTTGATGCGGTATTTGACGATCGTGGGCTCCCATTCGGGATTTTCGTTTTTGAGTTTCTCAAGGCGCGCCAGGGCCGTCTCATATTTTTCGCGGGCCTGCGAGTTTTGGCCTCCCTGGCTCAACTTGTCGCCTTCGTTGATCATCACATAGATCTGCAGGTAATCGTCCTGCGGGGAGGCGGCCGCCTCCACGCGGACGGCGAGGGAAGCCAGAGCCAAGGCCGCCAAGGTGAGAATCCGGATTCTTTGGGTCACTGGGAGGGAAATTAGGCGGGTAAAAAAGGGGTGGATCAAGAGAAAACGAGCCGCGTTGACGATAACTTTTCCCCGTCTAGATAAGGTAGATATGGAATTGGCCATGCCCCAGGGGGTTCTGGTGTTGAACCGTTTTTGGCAGGCGGTCCATATCTGTTCGGTCCGGCGGGCCTTCAGCCTTCTCTATCTCGGCCACGCCCAGGTGGTGGACGGCGATGGGCAGGATTTCCGCACTTTTGATTTTCACAGCTGGCAGGAGGCCAGCCAGGGATATGAAGGCGAGGATGCGTACCATACCATCCGCTTCCGGATCCGGGTGCCCCGCGTGATTGTGTTGATGCTCTTCGATCGGATTCCCAAAAAAGAGGTCAAGCTGACCCGCCAGAACGTTTTTGAGCGCGATACTTTCACCTGCCAGTACTGCGGCGAAAACAAGGAGCGGAAGGATCTGAATCTGGATCACGTGGTTCCCCGGGATCAGGGCGGCACCACCACGTGGGAAAACGTCGTCTGTTCCTGCATTCCCTGCAACACCCGCAAGGGCAACCGGCGGCCGCATGAGGCGCACATGAAGCTGATCAAGAAGCCGAAGCGGCCGAAGTTGCGCACCTTCCTCAACGTGCAGATTTCCCGGAACGGCCCGGAAACCTGGCGCCACTTCCTCGACCTCGCCTACTGGAACGTTGAGCTGAGCGACTGAGGCGTCCCGGGACGGGACCTCCTTGGTGAAGCTTTCCGCCATTCTCGCCTCCCCAACCGAGCGGGGCCGACTTTTCCCGGTCACCCGCGAAGGTATTTTTCTCGCCCATGCAGCCGTGGCGCCCATCACGGGGCCGGCGCAGGAGGCGATGGAGGCGTGGGCGCGGGAGGCCTCCGGGGGAAGGCAGGAAAGCGAGGCGGCCTGGAAACGGGTGGCCAAAACCCGGGCGGTGGCGGCACGTTTCCTTGGCTGCGAGGCGGAGGAGATTTCGCTGCTCGGGCCGACGGCCCTGGGGCTGGGGTTGGTGGCGCTGGGGTTGGATTGGAAGTCCGGGGACGAGGTGGTTTTCGATCCGCTCGACTATCCCGCCAACGTCTATCCCTGGAAGGAGCTGGAAAGAAAAGGGGTGCAGGCCGTGCCGATCCAGCGAAATCCCGGCGACCCGATCGGTTGGAAGACCGTGGCGCCCCGGATCACTCCCCGCACGCGGCTGGTCAGTCTGGCCACCGCGCACTACCTCAGCGGCCACCTGCCCGATCTGGCCGAGATCGGGCCGGAGCTGAAGAAAAGAAGCATCCTGCTCTGCCTCGACGGAATCCAGACCCTGGGAGTTCTGCCGGCCGCTTTTCCGGAAGCGGATTTTTTGGCAGCTGATGCCCACAAGTGGATGCTGGGTCCGGTCGGTGCCGGCGTGCTGATGGTGCGAAAGCGGGTGTGGGACCGGCTGCGGCCGCCCCTCCTGGGCTCCTGGAACGTGGTGAGCCCGGAGTTCCTGGCCCAGACGGAAATCCGTTTCGAATCCGGCGGCCGCCGGTATGAACCGGGCAGCCTGAATCTGCCCGGGGTCGAGGGAATGCGGGCCTCGCTGGAGTTGCTTGAGGCGATCGGGCCGGCGGAGGTCTCCGCCCACGCCCGGCGACTCGCCCGGCAGATCAGGGAAGGGGCCGGGCGGGCGGGCTTTGCCATTTACGGAGGGAAGGGGGAGGAAAGAGTCATCACCAGCCTGAGGGAGCCCCGCGGAGGTTGGGAGCCGGTCCAAAAGAGGATCGAGCACGCCAAAATCCGGGTCTCCTGGAGAAAAGAACACCGTGGAGAGACCCTGCTGCGGGCGGCCCCGCATGTCTCCAACACGGAGGATGAGATCCGCCATTTTTTGGAGGTTTTGGCGGACAAGCATTGACTCCACTCCCCACTTCCGGCATTTTTTTCCGCTTATCCAAGATCGTCCATGAGACCCACTTACAATCCCTCCAAGCGTACCCGCCGCCGCCAGTTCGGCTTCCGGGCCCGCATGAAAACCAAAGGGGGACGGGCCGTCCTCGCACGCCGTCGGGCGCGCGGCCGCCGCCGTCTTCTGCCCAAAGGTGTGGAGCGCCGCTACGCCCGCCACACCGGGGCGTGACCGCCGCCTGCCCCGGGCGCGCATCCTTCGGCGCAGGTCCGATTTCCACGCAATTCGCGGCACCGGCGGCACGGAGAGCGGATCCCACCTCAAACTCAACTGGCGCCGCGTACCCGGAGATTCCCGCCGCATGGCCGCCATCGTCAGCAAAGCCTGCGGTCCGGCCGTGACCCGCAACCGAATCAAGCGCCGGATCCGCGAGGCGTGGCGGCACCTTCAGTCCGACCTCGCGCCCGGTTTGGATTCCGTCTGGATCTCCCGCCCGAAGGCCGGAACGGCCGGTCTGGAAACGCTGCGGGAGGAGATGTCGCGGCTCTACCGCAAGGCCGGGGTTTGGGGCGCACCGTCATGAAAACCGCATTTCTTTTCCTGATCCGCGCCCAGCGGGCGATGGCCCCTTTTTGGCGCCCGCTCTTTGGTGCGCCCGGACCCTGTTGCCGCTTCCATCCCACCTGTTCCGAATACGCCGAGGAGGCGGTCCGGTTGCATGGCATCCTGCGTGGTTCGGCCATGGCCCTGCGGCGTCTGCTTCGTTGTCATCCCTGGGGCGGGGATGGTTTTGATCCCGTCCTGGGGAAGTCCTCATGAAAAAGCCGGCGGGCATGGACCGCACTTCCTGGCTGGCGACGGGTGTGTGCCTCCTCCTGCTGATTTTTTATCCGCAGATCGTCTCCCACTTCTATCCCCCCGATCCCCAGGCCGCCGGGAAGAAAGCCGCGAAAACTTCCCCCGGGAATCTTCCCGCGGTCGGGGCAAACCCCACCCCCGGGGCATCTCCTGCGCCCCAATTGGCGGCCAAGGAGAGCCTTGCTCCCGGTGCGGTCGCCCGGGTGGCTCCTGAAAGGACGGTCTTCCTGGAAAACAAAACCCTCCGGGTTGCTTTCACCACCTGGGGAGGCGGGGTGAAGGAAATTGAACTCAGGGAGCATGAGGTCGAGGCCCAGGAAAAAGTGTTCCTGAACCGCGGTTCTCCCGATGCGGTGTTTTCCCTGCGCGGCTGGACCGCACCCGGGGAGGATCTTGTCTGGGCGGTGGAAAAAGCGGATGCGCAGGAAGTGGTTCTGTCCGCCCCGGCCCATCCCGACGGCTCCGTGGTGGTTCGCCGCACCTTCCGCCTGGCGGGCGATTATCTTCTCTCCCTCGACCAGCAGGTGGAAAACCTCGGCGGCGCGCCTTTCGCGCTGCCCGCTTATGCGCTGGCCGGCGGGGTGGGTGCCCCGATCCATCTTCGCCAGTACGAGCAGCCCTATGTCGGCAGCGGGTGGTTCACGACCGACCTCAGCTACACCACCCACAAGCTCCCGGAATTTCTTCCTTCGCACTTCCTCTTTCTTTTTCCCCAGTCCGGGAAGGAAAAGGTCTCCAGCCGCGAGGACCGGCAGGTGCGCTGGATCGCCGCGAAGAGCCAGTTTTTTGCCATGGTCCTGACGGTGGCGGGGGACCCCGCCAAGGCGGCCGAGGCCCGCAAGGTGGAGCTGACGGGGCAGGAAATGGCCGACGGTCACGGCAAGGTGCTGGGGGTCGAGACATGGATGAAGATGCCGGGCATCGACCTGCCGCCGGGCGGCAAGGCCAACCGTTCCTTCACGCTGTATGCGGGACCCAAGGAGGACTGGCGTCTGCGGAGCCTTCCTTCCCACGAGGATTACGTGATGGAGTTCGGCTGGATGGGCTGGGTGAGCCGGCCGCTTCTCTCCGTGATGAACTGGATCCACAAGTGGGTGGGGAACTACGGCTGGACGATCGTCATCCTCACCATCCTGATCAAGGGGCTGCTCTGGGTCCCGCAGGCCAAGGCCAACCGGAGCATGAAAAAAATGCAGTTGCTCGCGCCCAAACTGAAGGAGCTTCAGGAGAAATACAAAGAGGATCCCGCCAAGCTGAACACGGAGATGATGAAGTTGTACAAGGATTACGGGGTCAATCCGCTGGGCGGCTGCCTGCCGATGCTCATCCAGATGCCCGTCTTTCTCGGCTTCTACTACATGCTGCTCAGCTCGGTGGAACTGCGGGGAGAAAGTTTTCTTTGGATCCGGGATTTGTCGCGCCCCGACACCGTGCTGGTGATCCCCGGGTTGGGGCTACCGCTGAACCCGATGCCCCTGATCATGACGGCGTTCATGGTCTGGAGCATGCACATCACCCCCCAGCCCCAGGGCGTGGACAACCCGGGCGCAAAAATGATGAAGTTCATGCCGGTGATCATGCTGGTGTTTTGCTATAACTTCAGCGCCGCGCTATCTTTGTACTGGACCGTGCAAAACATCCTTTCCATCGGCCAGCTCTATTACAATCTCCGCCAGCCCATGCCGAAGCTGGAGAAAATCGTTCCGCCTGCCGAGCTCGTCAAACGGGGCCGGTGGAAGGGCGGTCTGTGGGGTCGGAGATGAGCGCGGCGGTGCCCTTGGCGGCGCGGGAGACCCTGGAAAACATGCTGGGTCATCTCGGTTTTGCCTTTTCCCTGGAGGAAGAGAAGCGCGGTGAGGACCAGGTGCTTCACGTCCGCATGCAAAACCCCTCCCGGCTGATCGGCCGCGAAGGGGAGGTGTTGGACGACCTCCAGTTTCTTTTGAACCGGATGCTGGCCCGGGGCGAGGAGCCCGCCCCGCGCGTGATTGTGGATGTGGAGAATTTCCGCCGGGAGCAGGAGGCCGCCTTGCTCGAGGAAATCCGGGTGCTGGTGGACCGTGTCCGCACGGGAGGGGAGACGGTGGAGCTTCCCCCCATGAACGGCTATGAACGAAGGATCATCCATCAGGCCTTCAAGGATGATCCGCAGGTGGAGACGGTCAGCCCCGAGGGACCCGCCCGGCTGAAGCGGATCCGGATTCGTCCGCGGCGACCGGGCAAGTCCTGAAATTTCCGTCTGGAGCCTGGTTTCCGGGCCCTGCCGGATTCCTGCGTGGCCTTTTCTCCTGGATGGTGTGGCTGGCGGTTTTTTTTCTGGTGGCGGCCTCCGGCTTTTACCTGGGCGGCGCCCGGCGGGAATTTTTGGGGCCGGCCTTTATGCTGGCCTCCGGTTTGTGGGTGGCCCTGGCTTGGCGGGCTTGGGAGGGATGGCGCAAGGGGCGACGGGTGGGCGGCATCACGGATCTTCCGGTTTTTCTGTTTTTGGGATATGCGGCGTGGGCGGCTTGCCGTGGACCCGCTCCTTATCTTGCCAAGTTGGAATGGCTTTGTGCCGCGCTCTACGGAGCCGTCTTCCTGACGGCCCGGCATCAGCTGCCCTCCCGCAAGCAGGTGCCCTGGACCCTGTTTTTTTTCGTTCTGGTGGCGTTGGCGGCCGTCGGCGTGGGGTTTTTGCATTTCCGTGCGGGCATTTATCCCATTGGGCCGGTGCCTTTTCTCGGCTGGGAGGCGGTCGACCGGCCGGATTACCAGGAGCGGATGTCCGGAACCTTTGGATGTCCCAATCATTTTGGAAATTACGGGGTCCAGGCATCCTTGGCCGCGCTGACCCTGGCGGTCTGGCCCGGTCTTGCCTTTCCGTTCCGGATGTTGCTGCTGTGGGCGGGGGCCGCTCTCGCCGCAGGGGTTTACTTTTCCATTTCCCGGGGCAGCTGGCTGGCCTGGATATTCAGCCATTGTGCCTGGCTCCTGCGGTGGTTGCGCCGGGGGCCCCTCAACTGGCTCGGGCGATCGGTCTTTTTGGCGCTCGCCGTCGGGGTGCTGGCGGCGGGGTGGTTTGCGGCGACCGCCGACGGGATCGTGGCGGAGCGCTGGAAAAGGGTCCTCGGGGAAGGCAAAGGCTGGGAACGCCTTTTTAGCGGGGAGGGGAACATCCGGATCGCCCTGGCCCGGGACGGCTGGGAAATATGGAAGACCTCCCCGTGGTGGGGAACCGGTCCGGCGACTTTTGATCTTGTCCATCTGAGGATGGAAAGCTGGGACCGCGGAATGAGGGCCATCTTCACCCACAATGACTACCTCAACACCCTCAGCGATTACGGCATGGTCGGGGCGCTGATCGTGGCGGGATTCTGGCTGGCCCTGATGGTCTTGCTTTGGCGGCGCGGAAGAAGCCGCGCGGAGGGTGGGGAGGCGGATGTCCTCACGGGCCTCGGATGGGCGGTGGTGGTGGCGATGCTCATCCATGCCTGGGTGGATTTTAATTTTCACATTCCCGCCAACGCCATTGCCTGTTTTCTGCTGCTGGGATTGGCCACGGGGGTGACCTTTCCGGAAAGACCTGCCAAGGGTTCGTCTTGGGTGAACCCGCTGGTTTGTCTGTTGGCCTTGCTTGTCGCGGGGGCCACCGGTTGGTTCGGTGCCCGGACCTGGTCGGCCTGGTCGCAACTGGGCGTCGACGGCAAAGCGATGGCCACGTGGCCGGACGCCGAGCTTGCCGCCCGGCTGAAGGAGGCGTGGAGGCGGGATCCCAGCTGCCTGCCGGTGGCGGAGTTTGGCGGCGACGCGTACCGGATCAAGGCCCTCGGGGCTTTTCTGGAAGCTGGTGCCACGGGAGCATCCGCATCGTCCGTCAAGGAGAAGGAAATCAGGAAATGGGCGGAGGAAGCGGATGTCTGGTATCGGCGTGCCGAGGTGCTCAATTCCATGGACGACACCCTCTACGTGCGGCGGGCAACCGTGCTGGACCTGGTGGGGAGGTTCGGCGAGTCGGAAAGTCTTTACCGCCGGGGCTTGGCCATGCGGCCGCACAGCCGCTTTTTTCACCTGACTTACGGCAATCATTTGTGGCGGCGTGGAAACCTCGAGGGGGCCAGGGATCATTTGGAGCAGGCCCTGCGTGTGGCGGGAGCCAAGCCCCGGGCGGGTGAGGGGTTGGATGCTGCCGAGGAAGCCCGGACCATGCTGGAAAAGGTGAAAGAGCAGATTGCGAAAAGAGGCGGGGGACGGCAGATTCCTGTTCCTGCTTTCAACCCCCGGGAAGATTAACCAAGAGGCGATCCAAGAAAAACATGAAGAAAGAAACCACCCTGATTTTGGTGAAGCCCGATGCTGTTGCCGACGGTCTCACCGGCGAGGTTTTTCGCCGCCTGGAAAAAGAAGGCCTCCGCATCATCAACTGTCGCATGACCCGTCTCCATCCGGCTCTTCTCCGGGAGCATTATGCGCATCTGGCCCATTTGCCTTTTTTCCCGGAAATAGAGCAGTTTATGGCCTCCGGTCCCGTGGTGGCGGCGGCGCTGCAGGGCAACAACGCCATTGAACGGGTCCGCGAACTCCTCGGCCCCACCGACAGCACCAAGGCCCCCAAGGGGACGATCCGTGGGGATTTGGGCAAGGATAAGATGCACAACGTCGCTCATGCCTCCGACAGTCCCGAGAATGCCAAGGCGGAGCTGAGGAGGTTCTTTGGGACGGAAGAACCCGGAGTTTAGGTTTTTCTAGGCTGGTCGCCGATACCCGACCCGGCAAAGACCCTTCCCGTGGC
>DDPU01000075.1:7220-10426 GCA_002342345.1 Verrucomicrobia bacterium UBA2460 | reverse complement strand
ATCTTAAAACAAAAAGCGCAGGCTTTGGCGGCCTGCGCTTCTTGCCGAACACCCTCGGAGACGTTCGAGCTTGAATATGCGTAGACAGGCAACCTTCAAAAATGTTCAAAAAAAATGTTGACGAAATGAGCCCCATCCTTATTTTTGGAGGGTTCTCAGAGAGCTTTGGCTAACAATCACGGCTTTCCGGGAACACCAAACAAACACAACAAAGGAGAAAAAACTAAAATGATCAAAAAGATCACAGCGATCCTCGGCGTTCTCGCGGCCGTGGCCTCCCTGTCCCTCGCGGACAGCGGTCCGGAAGCTTCCGCTAAGGACACGAAGAAGATGGTTCANNGAGACCGCCCAGAAGGGCATCAAACTCAGCGGGTATGTCGACGCCGGTTACAGCTACAACTTCACCGGTTCCGGCAATCAGTCGGTGGTGAACAGCCGCTTCCAAGACGATTCGGCCCAGTACGGTGATTTCAACCTGTACGCGGTCAAACTCGCCCTGGAAAAGGCGCTGACCTCCGAAAACAAGGCCCAGGCCGGATTCCGCGCCGATGTGATGATCGGTGAGGACGCCCAGTACCTGGCCAACCGTGATTCCATTGAAACGTCCGGCACCGCCGGCGTGACCAATGAGGATCAGAACTCCAACGCGCTCTTCCTGGAGCAGGCGTATGCGCAGTTCCGCATTCCCGTCGGCAACGGCTGGGACTGGAAAGTTGGTAAGTTCGTCACGACCCTCGGTTACGAGGTGATCGAGCGTCCGGCCAACATGAATATCACCTACGGTCTGCTCTGGCAGAACGCGTACCCCCTGTGGTACACCGGTGTTCTCACGTCGTATCGTTTCGACGATAACTTCGACGCGAAACTCGGCGTGGTGAACGGCTCGAACTCCGACAACAACACCACGATCTCCGGTCAGGGTGATGGCGTGGCGGTTCTTGCCTCCTTGAACGTTACCGCCCCCGGCGGAAACGCGAACTGGAGCAACAACTTCCAGTACAGCACCAACACGGAAAACGATTCCGATGTTAGCATCACCAACAGCTCCTACCCGATCGCCGGCGCGTCCGGTTCGGGCACGGGTGCCAGCTACATTTACAACTCCTGGGGTAACTGGGCTCCGAAGTTCGCCGACGACAAACTGCTCTTCGCGTTTGACGCGGTGCTCGGTGCTTACACTCCCTCCGGCGGTCCTGCCAACGGCGCGACCACCTGGTGGGGTGCCGGTGCCTACACGAAGTACCAGTTCAACGATTGGTTCTATCTGGCCAGCCGTGGCGAATACTTCGGCTCGGACAACCAGAACAAGACCGGCGTGACCTCCACGGGTACGCCCGCGACTGGCAGCGTCAGCTGGTGGGAATATACCCTCACGGCTGGGTTCAACGTGATCGACAACCTCCTCATCCGTGCGGAATACCGCCTGGATTGGGGCACGAACATCAGCGGCAACACGTCGAACAACACCCAGAGCGGTGGCCCGGCGCACTACGCTGGTGCTGAAGTTGTCTACAGCTTCTAAAGAAATTTAGAGCTTAGATAGTTTAACAAAACCCCCGGGACCAGTGATTGGGTCCCGGGGGTTTTTGTTTGCAGTCACTTCGCGCTCAAACATTTCACAAAAGGTAAAGGCATCGTAGAGATAACCGAGCGATGAACCGTCGTTGGAGAGTTTTCGCCTGGTCGATTTTGGTTTTCGTATTTCTGGGGATGTCCGTTTATTTGGTTCTCAACCCCACTCGTACCGGGGTTGTGCCGAATTACCGTTTTGCCGTTACCCATTGGTGGGGGTCGAGCTCCATGTATCCGGGCGGTACCCATGGATTCCTCTACGCTCCACCCTTTGCCGTTCTTTTTACCCCCCTGAATTTTCTCCGGCCCGAGGTTTTGGGGGAAGTGCTCTGGCGGGCCTTTGGATTTGGTTTGTTCTGTTTGGGATTGTGGAGGTTGGCGCGTGTTTCCTCACCTCAACTTGATCGTGGGGAGAAGTCCTGCCCTGCATTTTTCTGGATCGTTCTTCTTGCCTTGCCTGCTTCCTTGGCCTCCCTCAACAACGGTCAAACAAATCTACCACTTTCGGGTTGTCTGGTGCTGGCTGCTTTGGCGTTGCGGGACCTTCAGTGGAATCTGGCCGCCCTTTTGTTAAGCCTATCCCTGGTTCTAAAACCTATCGCCTTGGCCCCCTGGCTTTTGGCCTTTGCGGTCATCCCCGCGATGCGGATACCCCTGATTTTGGGGTTCTTCGCATTCGGGCTGATGGGTTTTCTTCATCCAAGCCCTGTCTACGCCTTTGGAGAGTGGGTGGAATTTCTTAAAAAACTGTTCCATTCCTACGCCCCGGAAAATCTTCGGGTCAGTGATATTTTTGGATCTTTCGGGCGGGGAGGCTTTTTTCTTCCTCCCGCGCTGGAAAAAGCCTCCCGGGCTTTGGCCTGCCTGGCGGCACTGGCTTGGGTATGGCGCTCCTTCGTGCGGCGGGGATGGACCGGCGTTTCCTGGGCCTTTTGGGTGGCCGGGGCTCTGGTTTTCACCATTTTCAATCCCCGCGCGGAGACAAATTCTTATGTGCTGATCTCACCGTTGTTGGCTTTCGCAGCCATCGGTTACTGGTGGGGTGGTCCGGGGGAGAAATGGAAGGGGTTCGTCTTGGCGGCGGCCTGTTTCGGGTTGATGTGCGACGGGATGGGTAAGCCGATCTATCTGGCAACGGATGTCTGGTTCAAGCCACTGATCGTCCTTCTCGTCAGCCCGTTGTTGCTCCGGATGCCGGATGCCTGGAAGTCACAAGACTGAAAGGAACCGCTTGTAGGTTCGGTTGTCCCCGAAAGATCGCGGGTAGTTGGGGCACCCAGCCTTCCCAACCCTTGGATTTTACTGGCTGCCGGCAACCTTCACCTCTTGGGTTCACGAAGCGATTCCCGAAGGAGGTGCAGATATTCCTTTCGCGAAATCTCGGCCGCCCCAAACCTGGCTGTATGCGGGGTGACCATCTGCAGATCAAACAGCCGGCACCCCTCGTCCCGCAGGGTTTGTGCGGCAAACATCAAGGCCGCCGAGGAGGCGTCCCGCACCCGGCTAAACATGGATTCCCCGGCAAAAAACCGGGCAATTTTCACCCCGTAGAGTCCTCCGGCAAGCTTGTCTCCCTGCCAAGCCTCGTAAGAAACGGCATGGCCGCGTCTGTGCAGTTCCGTGTAAGCGAGGAC
>DDPU01000075.1:4389-7136 GCA_002342345.1 Verrucomicrobia bacterium UBA2460 | reverse complement strand
AGCGGTAGAATCCCCCTCGGATCGGGCGACCACCAGGTGACCGGGTTTTCCGTCCACGGAAAGATGCCCAGAGGGTAGGCCTCGAGGAGTCGTTCCGCCGTCAAATCCCTGGTGATCGCAACCAGCCCGTCCCGTTTGGTGGCGGAGGGGTCGGGGAAAGGATCGGCGGGGTGGAGGAGCGGGGCGGGAAGTTTCAAGGCGTGTTGGGTAGGGCGGCCAGTCCCTTGGCCGCCTTGTTGTATTTTGAAGGGTTCAAGGGTCAGCGAGGCGGGCTGAGGACAGCCCGCCCTAACTAAATCACCGTTTGCGGCAATAGCGGCATCAGTTTCTTTACGTCTTGAACTTTGTCCTTTGGGCATACGAGCAGCGCATCTGGGGTGTCCACGACCACGAGATTTTCCGTCCCCAGCAGGGCGATGGGACGTCCGCCCTCGGCCAAGGCGAGGCTGTTTCGGTTTTCCATGGAAAGCACGGGGCCGCGGACCGTATTGCCGCGTTTGTCGGTGGGCAGATGGGCCGGAAGGGCCGTCCATGAGCCCACATCGTCCCACGGGAAGGCCGCCTTCACGGCCAGGACGGATCGCGCCTTTTCCATGATGGCGTAGTCCACGGAGATCTTCGGTAGCTTCGGAAACTCGCGCCCCAAATAGCGGGAGAAGGATCCCTTTCTCGGGAATTTCTCGATGAAACTTGCCAGTGCCGGCTGCTGTCTCCGCGCCTCCGCAAGAAAGGTGGAGGCTTTCCAGACAAAGATCCCCGCATTCCATGCATATTGGCCCGAACGCAGGTAACCCTTGGCCTTGGCCAAGGAGGGCTTCTCGACAAAGCGCTTCACCCGGAGAAATGGTCCGCCTCTCACTTGGCCCAGGGTCTTCTGCCCCAGATGCAGATAACCGAAACCGGTGGCCGGATAGGAGGGCTGGATGCCCAGGGTCACAAAAGAGGGTGAGGCCGCCGCCGCGCGGACTGCAGCGGCCAATTGCGCGCGGAAAATGGGATGTTTGCCGATAACCGCATCCGCCGGCAAAAGTGCCAGAATTGCGTCCGGGTGTCTCCGGAGCGCCAGGGCGGTGGCCAGGGCGGCGGCAGGGGCCGTATCCCGCTTGGCGGGTTCGGCAACCAGGGATGCCTTGGGGAAGCGCGGCAAGGCCTTGCGCACGCCCGGGATCTGTTCGTGGTTGGTCAGGATGAGCAGGTCGGCCGGTTTCCCGGCCAATGGCTTCAGGCGCTGAACCGTTTCCTCAAGCAAGGTTTTCGGGGAAATCAGCCGCAGGAGATGCTTGGGTTTGTTTTTCCGGCTGAGAGGCCAGAAACGTTCCCCCGAACCGCCGGCCATGATGAAGAGCAGGAATGGTGCGGACATAACCCTAGATTAGGAGAAAGAGGAAAATGAAGGGAGGAGGAATTTCCTGGCACCCAAGGTGAAATGAAAACTTGGGCGATCCCGTCGTCATTCTTAAGATGGCGGTATGGAGGTCTTAACCGCCCTCATCGCCGATTCGGCAAGTGATTACCAGGGGAAGTTGTGCGTGTTGGGATCGTTCGACACGATTTGCGCCCGGAAATACCCCGCCATGCATCCCCACTGCTCGATCGCCCTCCGTCTTCTCTTCCGCACGGGGGACGAGGGAAAGCATGCCCTCCGGATTTTGCTGATTGATCAGGACGGCAAACAGGTTCTGCAGGACGGCGGTCCGAAGATCGAGTTCAACATGGCCGAGCCTCCCGCCACGGTTTTTTTCTGGAGCCAGAACTTCATCTTCAACTTTGCCGGGCTGTCGTTGCCCTCGCCCGGGCAGTACTCCTTCGACGTTCTCTACGACGGAAAAATTGTTTCGAGGATTCCCCTGCAGGTGGTGGAGCTGCAGCAACCGACGCCTCAAGGTTAGGGACTGTTTATCTGGTAGGGCGGCCATTTCCTTGGCCGCCTTGTTG
Source organism: Verrucomicrobia bacterium UBA2460 (assembly GCA_002342345.1). Lineage (GTDB taxonomy): Bacteria > Verrucomicrobiota > Verrucomicrobiia > Methylacidiphilales > Verrucolacustridaceae > Verrucolacustris. The sequence goes on along the minus strand of DDPU01000075.1, from coordinate 5,201 downwards.
ATCTTAGACTCTTCGAGGCACAACGAGGCGGGCTGCGGAGAGCCCGCCCTACCTATTTCTCAACCTTTGATCAGCTTTGCCGGATCCAGGATCCCGCATCCGTAGAGCGGATCCGCACCCGCCGGACCGGCATCAGTGGAGGTTTTACAGAGGTGTTCGATCAGGTCCCGCTGGTTGCGAACCGGGGTTTTTCCTCCATGCCTGCGGTGCTTGGCCAGCATCAGGGCGACCACCCCGGAGACAAAGGGGGTGGCCATGGAGGTGCCGCTGAGGGTGGCAAAGCCCCGTGGCGGATAACAGGAGGTGATTTCGTCCCCAGGCGCCACCACGTCGACCTGGCGACCCCGGGAGGAGAACCGGGAGAGACGTTGGCGCCGGTCGACGGACCCCACCGCCACCATCTCGGGATAACCGGCCGGGTAGCCGACCGTGTCGAGGTCCGGTCCCTCATTGCCCGCCGCGGTGATCACAAACCGGCCTTGGTTGATGGCGGAGACCAGCGCCAAATGGATGTCCTCATCCGGGGCGGGGGATCCAAGGCTGAGGGAGAGGATGTCTGCTCCCGCCTCGGTGGCCCAGCGTATGCCTGCGACGATATCCTCGCTGGAGCCCGAGCCCTCATCGTTGAGGACTTTGGCGGCGATGATCCTGCTCATGGGGGCGACACCGACGATACCGTGAGCGTTGCGGCGGGCGGCAACGATACCGGCCACATGGGTTCCGTGACCCTGGATATCGTTGGGGCCGGAAGGACTCCGGGTGAAGTCGCGCGCCTCCAGGAGCGCGGGCCGGAGATCGGGATGCTCCAAGGC
>DDPU01000075.1:0-4286 GCA_002342345.1 Verrucomicrobia bacterium UBA2460 | reverse complement strand
TAAGTTTAGGGAGATGGGAAGCTGGAGATAAACGAGTTTCGGTAGGGTCGGTTGCCCCGAACCGACCATGGGGATTATCGGTCGGTGAATTCTGAAGATGGAAGGCTAAGATTAAGTCTCCCTGCCGTCGTTCCAGATTTCAGCCATGTCGCTGGGTAGGTCGATTTCGGCATCGACCGACCCTGACTCAAACTTGAATTCAAGCTTTGAAGAATGGAGGCAGTGGCGGCCAATTATATCTGTTTTTTTAAAAGCTTTATCGATATAGTTTATAAAAACCTCATCTTTTTTGCCGTAAATCTTATCGTTAACAACAGGGTGGCCGAGATGGTCGAAATGGGCCCGAATTTGGTGAAGTCGGCCGGTTTTTGGGGAGACTTCCACAAGGGAGATTTCGCCGTGCTGTGGGTGGGTGCGGGTGGCGAGGGTTTTGAATTCGGTGAGGGCGGGGTAAGTCCCGGGGACGACTGCCTGGCGGATATAGATCCTGCTGGGCTGGTGTTTGCCGAGCCGGTCAAGGGGTTGGTCGATGATCCCCGATGGGGGTGGGCGACCGTGGACGAGGGCAAGGTAGGTCTTATGAATTTCCCGTCGTTGTTGCATTTTTCCCAGGACCGAAGCCTGTTCCTTGCCCCGGGCAACCAGGAGGAGTCCGGAAGTCTCGCGATCGAGCCGGCTGACAAGGGAGAGGAATTCGCCGGGGTACTGTTCCCGGAGCCAATCAATCAGGGTGAAGGTTCCATCGGGGCGGGTGGGATGAACCAGCCATCCGGCTGGCTTATCCACAATGAGAAAACGTGCATCGGTGAGGACGATGGAGGGCGAGTTCATCGGTTGAGGCCCTGCCCCAGACTGTCCCGGGTGATGGCCGGTTGTTCGATCGGGGGCATGGAACCTTCAGGGTAAACGGCCGTGCCGAAATTCCATTTAAAATCAGGCAGGGTCGTTTACCCTGGGATGGTCATGCGAAGCATGAATTTTTTGACTTTGGGCCTGAACACAGGGGGGTAGGCGTCCCCACCGGTGATGAAAAAGACGCCCCCTCGGGAGCTGGCCCGGATTTGCGACCGGATTCTGGAAACGAAAAAATTCCGGGATTTTCCGGCGGCGAAGAACGGGCTGCAGGTATCGCATGGCCGGCCGGTCCAAAAGATCGGCTGGGCGGTGGACGCGGACGAGGAATCGATCCGCCGGGCTGGCCGGGAAAAGCTGGATTTCCTGGTCGTGCACCACGGGATTTTCTGGGGCGAATCGCCTGTCGACCGGAAAATCCGGGCCAGGCGCATCCGGGAGGCCCGGAGGCTTGGTGTGGCGATTTATTCCTCCCACTTGCCCCTGGATGCGCATCCCGAGCTTGGGAATTCGATCGGGCTGATCCGGGCGATGGGGCTGGATCGGGCAAAGCGGAAGCGGTTCGGCGACGCGATGGGGCGGACCATCGGGTATCAGGTGGAAGGGGGCCGATGGAAGAGAAGTGAGTTGGCGAAAAGGTGCAAAAGTTTGAAGGTATTTTGGCCCCGGCAGAGCGCCATCCTGCCGGATGGGGGAGTGAAAGTCGTTCGGGCGGGACCGGAAATATGCAGAAAAATCGGAGTGGTGACGGGGGGATTCGGGGATTTGGACCAGGTAAAAAAGGCCGGGTTGGACACCTTGGTGACGGGAGAAGCGGACTATCCGAGCCAGGTCAAGGCGAGGGCCCTGGGAATCAACCTGATCCTTGCCGGGCACGGCGAGACGGAGACTTTCGGCCCGGCCGCCTTGGCGGCTACTTTGCGCCGGGTGGTGGCAGGGGCTGGGCGGTCCAATCGAACTTTTTTGGTCCCGCCACGGGGTAAAGGATAACCAGGAAGGGGGTGTCCTCCTCCGGGGTGTAGGTCACCGGATCCGCGCCGTTTTCCCTGGCGACGGTGGCGGACTTGGCGGGGGAGAGGTCCACGATCTCCGGCTGTTTTTCCGAGGGGGGGCACTTCACCTTTTTCTTTCCGTCGAGGAGCAGGGTGGCGGGTTGCTCGCCCAGGTTGATGGCGCGGTAGCCTTTGGCCTGGCCGGCGGTGACGGGGTATTTTTGCAGGAGCAGGGCGGGGGCGGGTTCCTTGCCCGGGGCGTTGGTCATGCGGATCTGGGCAAAAAGAAGGAAGTGGGGGGAATTGGTCGGCTGAAGGGTGATGGTTTTGGTTCCGAGGGCGGGATGCACAAAGACAAAATCGGTGGGGCGATTTTCCAGGGCCAGGAAACCGGTGATCTGCCCCGAGGTGAAGTCGCCGAGCTTGGCGGTTTCGCCGGAGGCCAGCTTGATGGAGATGGCGAGGGGGTTGGTGTCCCCGCAGAAGTTGGCGATGGCGATGTCCGCGTGTGCCCCGGGGGCTGTCCCCAGCCAGGCGAGCAACAGGGCGGTGGCGGCAGGGAAGCGCGGGCGCCGGAAAAAAGTCATCGGAGGTGCGGCCTAGTTCGCGGGCCAGCTGGTGATCCAGCGGTTGGTTCCGGTGCGGTTGGTCTGGCCGGCAGTGGACCAGATGGCCGGAGGGTTGGTGCCGTCGGAATAATAGCCGTAGGGATATCCCCAGGGATCCACGAAATGGGATCCGTCCGAGCTGACCATGGAGGGCTTGGGTTCAAAGTACCTTTTTCCGGTGGGAGCCGCGCTGATTCTCGTCGACCCGAGGAGATTGCTGAAAACGACCATTCCGGCCGTGGAATAGCCGGAAAGGGGATTGAAGGAGGAGTCCGGCAGGACGGTGGTGTTGCTGGGATAGGAGTTAAAATCCGCGTAGTAGCGCGCGCAGGCTGCCTCGAGTGCGGCGATTTCCGATTTTGCCTGGTTGACGGCCCCGTGCCGGCGAACCGCTCCCGCTCCCCCGAGGGTCAGGCCCGCGAGGATGGCAATGACCGTGATCACCCCGAGCATCTCGACCAGGCTGAAGGCCGTGGCATTTTTCTTTTCGCGGAGATGGGGTAGGCTCATCATGTGCATGAGATGTTTCTAAATGCCCTTCCCCATATGCCCAAGGGAAAAAACCCCGGGTTCACCCTCGTGGAGCTTCTGGTGGTCATTTCCATCATCGGGCTTCTCGCCGGACTGGGATTCCCGGCGGTCAACGCCGCCATCCGGGCTGGACGCAAGGCGGAGGTGGCCGCGATGGCGGAGTCGGTCAAGACCGCGGTGACCGCCTACTACGCGGAATACTCCTTTTATCCCTCCAACACGGGAAAGACGGACCGGAATTTTCTCACGTTGATCAGCACGACCAACAACACCACGGGGGGAAATCCCCGCGGCATCGCCTTTCTTGAGGTGCCCCCCAAATTCACCAACGGTGTGGCCTCCCAGGGGGACCTGGGTTTGGTCACGCCCAAGGGATTTTTAAAGGGCAACAAGATGAGCAACTTCTTCCTGCTGATCGACACCGGCGGAGTCGGCTTTGTGAATCCCAAAACCCTGACGACCACGGTGACCAACACCAACGTGCCGGCGGCTGTGGCGGTCTGGGTGGTGGATCCGGCGGACACGAAAAAGGCGGTGGGGACATTCCGATGAGGCCGGCTTTCCGTCCGATGCGCCCGTCCGCCGGAGGTTTTTCCCTGGTGGAGCTTTTGGTCGTGGTCAGCATCATCGGCCTGTTGGTCGGCCTGGCCACCTTGGGTGTGGGCAAAGGGCTGGAGGCCGGAGACAAGGCCAAGGCCAAGGCGGAGACGACGGCGATTGTTTCCGCGGTCAAAGCCTACTACCAGGAGTATGGCGTCTATCCGCTCAAGCCTTCGGCCCGGGGCCCCGATGCGGACGAGTACTTTTCCTGGGTGGGGCCGGTGAGCGCGGGCGGGGCCCCCTCGCAGGATTGCAAAAATCTCATGCGGGTTCTTTGCGGCGAAAATCTTGTCCTGGAAAATACCCCGATGAATCCCAAGCAAATCCGCTTTTTGGAAGGACCGCAAAGCGACGGCACCTTCCTGGATCCTTGGGGCATGGCGTATTCGGTGAAGATGGATACCAACGAATCGGGTGCCCTCGAGTATTACGACCCGGGTTACACGGAAAACGTCCGGGTGAAAGTCATTGCTGTCAGCTACGGAAAAGACAAGACCCAGAGCGATCCTAATTTGAAGTACACGAAAACGTTTGATGACATTTTCAGCTGGGACAATACCGCCAAAAAATAGTTTTTCTTTCCCGAAACCCAATTTAATTATTCACAAATATATTATCATCAATCACTTCAAAAATTGAACTATTCAATTAAAAAGCACTTGTAATTTTCACCTATTGAACCAAATTGATAATTGAAATCGTA
>DDPU01000005.1:17963-22032 GCA_002342345.1 Verrucomicrobia bacterium UBA2460 | reverse complement strand
CGGGTGGAAATTCCCCGCGAAAACCTGGCGGCTTCCATCCCCCGGCTGCGCGGGAACGGTTTCCTTGGCTGGAACTGCACCCTTCCCCACAAGGAGGCCATGGCCGGGCTCTGCGATGTTCTGGACGCGAGCGCCCGCGAATGCGGTTCCGTCAACACCGTCCGGGTCTCCCCCAAAGGGCTCGAGGGATTCAGCACCGATGCCGATGGCTGGGAGGACGCTGTGAAGGAAGCCTGGAAACCGGATCTCTCCGCTATGCGCATCCTGGTTCTGGGCTGCGGGGGAGTGGGACGAACCCTTGCCTTTCGCCTGGCCCGCCGGGGTTGCCTCAGCCTCGCCTTGGCCAACCGGACCGAGGCCAAGGCCCGGCAGCTGGCGGCAGAAATAGGGAAGTTCCGGGAAAAGCCCCCTTCAGTGATTCCGTGGGATCCCGGCGCCTTGACCCGGGCGGCCAAAGAATCCGATCTCCTCATTCACGCCACCCCGCTGGGATTGTCCCCCGGGGATCCCCTCCCTTTTCCCGAGGAGTGTCTGCACCAGGGACTCCGGGTTTATGACACCGTTTACCACCCCAAGGGGACGGCTCTCCTTCACCGTGCCCGGAGTCGAGGCCTTCCCGCCCTGGACGGACTGGGCATGCTCCTCCACCAGGGCGCCCGGGCCCTCACCCTCTGGACCGGTCTGCCAGCTCCGGTTGGGGCGATGCGCTCGGCGCTCGAACAAGCCGCCGGCCGACCCCTATGAATCCCTGGGTGGAGACAGCCGCGATCTTTGTGGCGGGAGCCTGCGTGGGTTCCTTTTTAAATGTCTGCATCCTGCGCTGGCCGCTTGGCCTCTCCGTGATCCACCCCGCCTCGCGATGCCCCGCATGTGGACAAAAAATTCCGGGAAAACTGAACCTCCCCATCCTCGGTTATCTGAAACTGCGGGGCCGGGCCCGATGTTGCGGGGCCCACCTTGATCCCCGTTATCCTGTGGTGGAACTTCTCACCGCGGTGATCTTTGCCTCCCTGTGGATTTTATATCCTCCCAAGGTCTTCCTGGTCTACGCCATTTTGTCGGCGGGCCTGATCGTTGCCTCGGGAATCGACTGGGACCATCTCGTGATTCCAGATGGTCTCACCCTCGGGGGAGTGGCCGTGGGGATTTGCTCCAGTTACCTGGTTCCGGAACTCCAGAATCAAAACCACTCGCCGGATGCCATGGTTCGTTCCGCCCTCTCCGCCGCGATCGGAGGAGCCCTTCTCTACCTCCTCGCCAAGGGCGCCTCCTGGCTTTTGCAAAAAGAGGCCATGGGCGTGGGGGATGCCAAGCTGTTGGCGGCCCTGGGGGCGTTTCTGGGTTGGCCCTCCTTCCCGTGGATCCTGGCCTTTTCCTCGCTCGCCGGAACCGGCGTTGGAGTCGCCATTCTTCTGGGAAGAAAACAAAAAACCGGGGTGAAAATCCCCTACGGACCCTATCTCGCCCTCGCCTCCCTCACCTGGATCCTGGGAGGCAAACAGCTTGTGCAAAAATATCTTTTTAATAACTCCGTTTATTCCGGGTTTTGATACTGATTCCCAACTCTTTGGGATTGTTTTTCCTTTGGCAGAGTTACCAGCACTCGGACGGCGTACCGTTGGACACGGGCCCTTTTTCCCTTCTGAATGCTCGCCATGCCGAACGCTTGGAAACCAACGGCTTGGATCGCGGTTTTTTGTTTCGTCACCGGCCTTTTGACGGTTCGGGGACAGGCCTATGACGAGGCTTCCATCCAGGCGGACGGTTCTTTCTCCGTGCGCGCTTCCGCCGGTTCCGGATCGGAACTTGTTCCCCGCGGAACCCCGCGGCAGTCGATTCAACTGGGCGGTCAAAGTTGCGACGTAAGCTACGGGATCAATTCCGGGGGCAAACAAACCCTCCTGGTCAGCCTCCCGGGAACGGCTTCCGCCCCGGCGGTTTTTTCACTGAACAACATGCGGGTCTCCATCCCCCCCAACCGGGTCCTCCGGATCACCCTGAACGGGGAAAATAAAATCGAGAAGATGGACGGCAACCCTCCCGAGTCCGTCGAGTTCACGCCACTGACAGCCGGGGCTCCGGACAACATGCCCGCCCCGCCACGCCCCTCCTCGGAAGTTGCCGCCGCCGCATCCGCTCCCGCCGATCCGGTTGTGTCTCCCGTTTCCTCACCCGCCCCCGGAGAAGCTCCCATGGCGACTGGTTGGCCCGGCAAGCTTTTGTCCTCCCCGATCCCGGAAAACCAGATGGAAGAAGACCAGTTCTACGCCCGCACCGAGTTCGGCCCGCGCTTTGTCAGCCCCCTCTCTCTTGTCAGCGTCTCCGGATCCGCAAGCAACGCGGGGCTATATAACCAGAAACAGGTCGCTTTCAGCACCGGCTACCGCCAGGACATTGATGTGGGGGTATGGCTGACCGATTGGTTCGGTCTTGCCTTCGAAACCGGCTTCGCCCTTAACGCCGTCCGCGGAAACACCCAGGGAATGACCGTCTCCAGTTCCACTTTTTGGACGGTTCCCATCCTTGCCCAACTCTGTTTCCAATATCCCAACGACACGGGATGGATTCCTTACCTGAACTTCGGTTTCGGGGGTGGATGGACCATCTTCAAGGTCGGCGGCATCGATTACAGCACCGGCGGGGTGACCGCCCCCACCCTCTCGGGAACCGGTAGTTCCGTGAACAACGCCTACCAGATCGCCGCCGGTGTGCGCTACCGGCTTTACGAAGAGCTGAGCATCAGCCTGGCCTACAAGTTTTACGGGAACAGTCAGGCCAACCTGAATCTCGACAACGGCCTGCAGATGACCCTCGGCTCTCCCGTCACCAACTCGGCCGAGGTTGGGGTTAACTTCGCCTTTTAGTCCGGCTCTCCGTCGGGCCCATCTGGGCCCGGTTCCGCAGGTAATGATCCGCGAGAACCAGCCAGCACATCGCTTCCACCATCGGCACCGCCCGCGGCAGCACGCAGGGATCATGCCTACCCCGCGCCTTTAGCTCCACCGAACGCCCCTTCACATCGACGGTTTTCTGCGCTTTGGCAACGGTCGCCACCGGCTTGAAGGCAACCCGGAAGACAATGTCCTCCCCGTTGCTGATTCCGCCCTGCACGCCCCCGCTCCGGTTGGTCCGGGTCCGGACCCTGGAACCCTCCAGGTAAAATGCGTCGTTGTGCTCGCTCCCGCGTAGCAGCGACCCGGCGAAACCGGAGCCGATTTCAAATCCTTTGCTGGCCGGCAGGCTCATCACCGCCTTGGCCAAATCGGCCTCGAGCCGGTCGAAGACCGGCTCCCCCAGACCGACGGGGCAATTCCTGATCACACATTCCACCACTCCCCCGAGGGAATCCCCCTCGGAACGAACCCTCTCGATCAGCCGGATCACCTCCGCGACCTCTTTGCCATCCGGCCAACGCACCGGGTTCGACTCCACCTCCCGGAAGGTCACCGCGGCGACCGGAGTGCGCGCGACGATCCTTCCCACCTGCCGGACGAAGGCGGTCACACTCATTTTCGGCACCAGTTGTCCGAACATTTTTTTCGCGATCGAGCCGCCGATCACCCGGCCGATCGTTTCCCGGGCGGAGGTTCTTCCTCCCCCCTGCCAGTTGCGGATCCCGTATTTCGCCTGGTAGGTGTAGTCGGCATGACTGGGACGGAAGATGGTTTCCATCTCCCGGTAGGCCTCCGGTCTGGCATCCTCGTTGCGCACCCAGACCGAAATCGGCGTGCCCAGGGTCTTGCCCCCGAAGACGCCCGCAAGAATCTCGCACCGGTCCTTTTCTTTTCTCGGGGTGACAATCCGGCTCTGCCCGGGACGACGCCGGTCCAGATCCACCTGCAGGTCGGATTCGGCAAGGGAAATGAGCGGGGGACAACCATCCACGACCGCACCCACCCCCCCTCCGTGGGATTCGCCCCAGGTGGTCACCCGATACAAATGACCGAAGGTGTTGGCCATTCCCCGACTCTGCCCCGAAACCGCCGCCAACCCAAGCCTTCGCATGAGCCGTTCTCGCCCCCGGGTCAAACCCCTGCCAGCATCCCGACATGCCGGAAAAGCGCCGCCA
>DDPU01000005.1:8753-17954 GCA_002342345.1 Verrucomicrobia bacterium UBA2460 | reverse complement strand
AGCCTCCCCTGCCTGGATACGGATGCGGAAATCGTGAAGACAGCGGGCAAAACCATCCCAGAAATCTTTGCCAAGGAGTCGGAGGAAGGATTCCGGAGGAGGGAGGAAGAGGTCGTGAAAATTTTCTCGGCGGGCCCCGCTGCCGTCATCTCCTGCGGGGGGGGTGTGGTCACCCGCGAAGCCAACCGGGACCGAATGGCTTCCACCGGCCTAAGGATTTACCTGCAGGCCGATCCCGCCCTCCTTGCGGACCGTCTCCGCTCCAGCGCGGATCGGCCGCTCCTTCCCGCCGGATCGGCGGAAGCATCCTTGGCAAAACTTCATGCCGAGCGCGCCGCCTGGTACGAGCAGAGCGAGATCCGCGTCGGGGTGGACGCCCTCCGGCCGGAAGAGGTTGTCCGGGAAATCCGCAAACAACTCCCCGCCCCGTGGTCCCCTTAAACGCAGCCTCGATCCTCCGCGAAAACTCCCGCCGCCTCGGCTTGGACGCACTTGGCATCGCCCCCGCCCGCGCCCCCGCCCATGCCCAAAGCCTTCACGACTGGTTATCCCAATCCTTCCAGGGCGAAATGGCCTGGATGGCGCGTGACCCGGAAACCCGCGCCGACCCGAAAAAATACGATCCCCTCGCCCGCACCATCATCGTCGCCGGGATCTCCAGCCGGCAAACCACCCCGCCCCCCCAAAGGGGCAGGATCGCCGCCTATGCGCAGGGGAGCGACTACCACGACCTCCTCCGGGAAAAAATGGAGGCCCTCGCGCGGGAAACCGTCGTTGCCTGGGGAGGATCCCACCGGGTCTGCGTGGACACATCCCCCCTGCTGGAAAAACCCCTTGCCGCCCTCGCCGGCATCGGTTGGCAGGGAAAAAACACCCTGCTGATCCATCGGGAACACGGCCCCTGGCTCCTTTTGGGATTCCTGCTGACGGATCTCGAGGTTACCGCCGATCCCCCGGTCTCCGACCACTGCGGCAGCTGCACCCGCTGCCTGGAGGTCTGCCCGACGGGGGCGTTTCCCCGCCCCTATGTCCTGGATGCCCGGCGCTGCCTCGCTTACCTGACCATCGAAAACCCCGGCCCCATCCCCGAGGAGTTCCGTCCACTCATCGGAGACAGGCTTTTCGGCTGCGACGAGTGTCTCGAGGTTTGCCCCTGGAACCGCCATGCCAAAAACGCGCAGGAAATCAAATTCAGCCCCCGGCCAAGACCCGATCTTCGCGAGATGCTCTCCTGGGATGAGGCCAGGTTCCGCTCCGCATTCCGGGGCACCCCCATCTTCCGGCTAAAACGGGACCGTTGGCTGCGAAACATCTGTGTGGTGCTGGGCAACATCGGCACGACTTCAGATCTCACGGCCTTGGAGGCGGCCTGCGGCGATGGGAGCCCCCTGGTGCGGGAACACGCTGGTTGGGCTGCAGCCCGGATCCGTGCCCGGGAAACCGAGGGGAAAAATTAGGGTTTGGCGGGGAGCAGGCCGGAGGGCTTTTCGTCCTTCTTCACCTCGGGAAGCATGTTACCGAGGTCGCTGGCCTTGGGACGGTCCCCTTCTTCCTGGATCTTCCCGGTCTGCTCTCCCGACAGGAAACCCTTTTCCACCAGAGAATCGGCAAAGGTGGCATTGGCGTCGGGCGGATAAATCCGGTAGGCGGACTCCACAAATCGCATGGCTTCCGTCTTGTTCCCCCCCGCAAAAGCCTCGGCAGCCTTGGAAAAATAAAAGAGAGGGCTGCTCGCACTGGGACGAACCGATTCCAGGAAACTTTCCGCCTTCGCTTTTTGTCCCCCCAACAGGTCGCAAAGGAAAATTTTATACAGGCCGAGATCGTTATTTGGCTGGCTGTTGAGGAAGTTTTGGAAGCGTTGCCGGGACTCCGCGTACTGGTTGTTAAGGAAAAGAACCTCCCCAAGGTTGAATTGCGCCATGGGAAGATCGGGCTGAATCCGCAGGGCCTCCTCGAAGGCGGCCTGCGCTTTCGGCCAGTCCCGTTTCCTCGTGTAGATGGCCCCCCGGAGATTGGCGGTGTTGGCTTGGCCCGGCTTGGACTGCTCGGCTATCTCCAAAAACTTCAGGGCATTTTCCAGGTCGTTGCGTGAGAAGGCTTGGGCGGACCGGACATAGGTGACTTTGAACTTTTCTTCGGGATCGGCTGGCAGGTCATCCGTGCGGGTCGCAACCCCGGGCTGCGGCAAACCCGCGGCGGGAGGGTTCTTTTTCCCGCAGGAGGCGAGCACCAGAGCAAGTGCCATTACCGGCAAAAGAGCAAGCCCGTTCATGCTGGGACTATCCCAGAACGGCTAGGAGGGCTCAACCCGTTTTTCCCCGGACTTTCCAAGCCGCCGCGGCTTCGGGAAGATCCTATGCCATGAAATTCCTGGTTACCGGTGGGGCTGGCTTTATCGGAAGTCATTTGGTTCGTCGCCTCTCCGCCCGCGGGCCGGTCACCGTGCTGGACAACCTCGCCTCGGGAAACACCGGGAATCTCGCCGGCTTGGCCTGCTCCTTTTTTCAGCAATCCATTCTCCAGCCCGCCGCCCTGGCCCAGGCCTGCGAGGGCGTCACCCACGTCTTTCATCTTGCCGCGATGGTCAGCGTTCCCGAATCGATGGCCCGTCCCGGGGAATGCCATCAAATCAACGTCGAGGGGACCCGCCTTGTTCTCGAAGCCGCCAGCCAAGCGGGTGCCCAAAGCGTGGTCCTGGCCAGTTCCTGCGCCGTTTATGGAAATGAGCCGGGCCTGCCAAAGACGGAATCCTCCCCGACCGCTCCCGCAAGCCCCTACGCGGAAAGCAAACTGAAGGCGGAGAAACTCTGCGCCCGGTCTTCCGTGCCCGCCGTGGCCCTGCGTTTTTTCAACGTCTACGGCCCCCGTCAGGATCCGCGCAGCCCCTACGCCGCCGCCGTGCCAAAATTTTTGGAGGCCGCCCGCGCCGGCACCCCGATCACCATTTTCGGTGAAGGCCACCAGACCCGCGATTTCGTCCATGTCGACGACGTCGCCGCCGCCCTCGAGCATGTCGCCCTCTCCGCCGCCATGACCGGCACCTACAATGTCGCCTTCGGCCGGTCCGTCTCCGTCCTCCGCCTGGCTGAACTCATCCTGGCGCTGACCGGCCTCCGCTCGGAAATCCGCCATGCCCCCGCCCGGCCCGGAGACATCCTCCACTCCTCCGCCTCCATCGAAAAAATCCGCGCCACCGGCTGGGCGCCTTCCCTTGACCTCGCCAACGGCCTCCAAAAAACGCTCGCGGGCAGCTGACCTATCCTCCTTTATCCCCCCGCCCAACCTGCCAAACTGGGGTTCTCTAGCCCGGGTGGTGGAATGGCAGACACAAGGGACTTAAAATCCCTTGGGGAGAAATCCCCGTGCGGGTTCGACCCCCGCCCCGGGCACGTGCTTGAATTTTTTATGCGCAAAATTGTATCTCCGGCTCCAAATCACGCAGGGGTTCAGGGATTAAGACCTTGAGGGATTAAGGCGGGTAAAATTAAAAAGTTGGGAATCAACGAACCCCTTAACCCCTCTTTGAATTGCCGACCGTTCGCAATCGTCTATGGTTCCATCCGTGGCCGACAAAACCCGCATTCTCAAGGAGAACGTTCCCGGAAAATGGTACGTGGATGACTCCTGCACCCCCTGCCACGTCTGCCTGGAGGAGGCCCCGAAACTCCTCAAGTACAACGAGGACCAGACCTACGTTTATTTCTTCCAACAGCCGCGGACACCGGAGGAACTCGATGCCGCCCAGCGCGCCCTCGATATTTGCCCCACCGGATCCATCGGCAACGACAACGAATAAAACCTCCCATGTCCGAAGCCCCCACGGCCACCAAGGGCCCTGCCTCCCCCTTTAACCGCAACAACCCTTACGCTTCCCGCCTCCGGGAAAACGTCCGCCTCAACAAATCCGGTTCCGCCAAGGACACCCGCCACATCGTCATCGAGCTCGGCTCCGCCGGCCCCGCCTACGCCTGTGGCGACTCCCTCGGCGTCCTCCCCCGCAATCCCGACCACCTCGTCGACGAGTTCCTCCGGAAACTCGGCCTCACCGGCGATGCCTCCCTCCGTGAGATCCTTGCCGCCACCGTCATCCTTAACCGCGTGGGCAAAAAGTTCGTCAAGGCCGTGGCCGACAAGGCCTCCGGCCCCGCCCGCGAAAGGCTGCAGGCCCTCTGCGCCGACGAAAAGAAACTCGACGAGTACGTCTTTGACCGGGATGTCGTCGACGTTCTCCATGACGCCCCCGGCGTGAAAATGGATCCCGCCGAATTGCCCGGCCTCCTCAACAAGATCGCCCCGCGCCTCTATTCGATCGCTTCCTCACCCGATCACCGCCCCGGGGAGGTCCACCTCACCGTTGCCGTTGTCCAATACACCACCCACGGCCGCCCCAAGCAGGGCCTTGCTTCCGGTTACCTCGCCGACCTCGCCGCCGCCTCTTCCGTTCCCGTCTACGTCCAGCCCACCCGGCATTTCCATCTTCCCGCCCCCGATCGCGACGTCATCATGGTCGGGCCCGGCACCGGCATCGCTCCCTTCCGCGCCTTCCTCCAGCACCGGGCCAAACACGGCCACACCGGCCGCAACTGGCTCTTCTTCGGAGATCAGCACGCCGCCACCGATTTTCTCTACGGCGACGAATTCGCGTCCGCCCAGAAGGCCGGACACCTCCACCGTCTGTCCACCGCATTTTCCCGGGATCAGGCCGAGAAAATCTATGTCCAGCACCGCATGGAACAGGAAGGCGCCGAACTCTGGCGCTGGCTGGACAAAGGCGCCTACTTCTATGTCTGCGGTGATGCCAAGCGAATGGCCAAGGACGTCCATCAGGCCCTTCTCACCATCACCGCCAAGCACGGCGGAAAAACCCCCGAGCAGGCAGAGGAGTTCGTCTCCGTCACCCTTGCCAAGACCGAGAAACGCTACCTCAAGGACGTGTACTGACCTGCCATGGCCAAAAGAGGCAAATCCCGAGATACCCTTGTCTGGACGGTCGTATCCGGGCTTGTCCTCGTCGGCATCGGCCTTTACCTGCGAGACCGGGGCCTGCTCAGGCTGCCCGAGCCCAAGCCGGTTGCCCCGGCCGAGCGCGCCAAGGATCTCCTGAAAAAATATCCCGACGCCGAGGTCTTTTCCGGTCCCGAAGCGGATAAAAAAAAAGTAACCCCCCCGTAGCTCCTGCCCCGGCACCTGCCGGGATGGGGAGCGAAGAAGGGCGGACGGAAACTTCCCCTTCGTCTCGGGCGGCCCCTGCCACGAATCCTCCCGCCGCTCCGCCGGCCCCATACGGCCCTCCGGAACCTTCCATGGGCACGGAAATCCGCCGCGCCGAGCCCATCCCCACGGACCGCCCCAAAGACACGGTCGAGATGGGGGGATGGCAGGCCCTGCTCGACCGGCTGAATTTTTCCTGCGGGACCATCGACGGCCACTTCGCCAAGCGCAGTCGCCGCGCCGTCACCCAGTTCCAGATCCACCGCAGCCTCGCCACCACCGGCGAACTCGACATCGAGACCCGCCTCAACCTGGGCAAACCCGGAGACGCGTATGTCGACTACACCGTCACCGCCGAGGACCTCGCCCGCGTTGTTCCCCGGCCTAAGGGTTATCTGGAAATGAGCAAAATGGCCGCACTCGACTATTACGACTCCTGGGAAATGCTCGCCGAGAAGTCCCACTCCACCCCCGCCTTCCTCCGCCAACTGAACCCCGGGGTCACCAACCCGGCGATCGGAACCCAGCTGACAATCCCGAATTTGGAAGGCACCCGGAAACTCCCGCCGGTAAGCCGCATCGTCATCATGATTTCCGAAACGACCCTGCTGGCCTTCGATACCAACAACAAAGTCGTCGCCTGCTTCCCCTGCTCCATCGCCGCGGACAAAGCCAAAGTCCCCAACCAACCCCTCACGGTCGCCAACATCGCCCCCAACCCCAACTACACCTTCGACCCCAAGGTTCTCTCCCTCGCCGCCCAGCAGGAGGGAATCACCAACCGACTGATCCTTCCCCCCGGCCCCAACAACCCCGTCGGCACCGCCTGGATCGGCCTCTCCCTCCAGGGCTACGGCATCCACGGAACGCCGGAACCGGAGGACATTTCCCGCACCGGTTCCCACGGATGCTTCCGCCTCGCCAACTGGAACGCCACCAAGCTGGTCCGCGCCGTCCGCCCCGGCATCCCCGTGGAGGTCGTGCCGTAGTTCCCGGAATTTTCGAATTTCGATTTTTTTCGATTCGCCCAGGACCAGAGGGGAACTCAGGCCAGAAACTCGGAAGGTCGCAGCGATCTTCCGTCGACCCATTCGCTCTCCACCAGCATGGTTTTGGCGGCCGCCGGCAAACCCAGGTCCCTGCGCGCAAGATGAGCCGTCAAAAGATCCACCCCAAAAACGCCGACAAGGTCGTTGTGCTGGTTCATCCCGGCCCATCCCTCCATGGCGGGATCGAGGTCAAGGTGCGCCAGGGCAATCCTCCTTTCCCCTTGGGAGAGACTCCTCAGCCATCCGGGGATTTCCGTGTGGGTGCAAAGAAGGGCGTCCGGTTTGGCCGCCTGCACCCACCGGTGAAAACCCGGAAGATCCTCCAGCTGAAAGTTCCAGATCATCCCCGAGGCCAATTCGGGTTGCCACCCACCCTCCTCAAGACCCCGGCGGAATCCCATCGTGAAACGGCCGTCAATCTGGCGGTCAATCGCCCGGGACATCACCAGGCCGATGCGCCGGAATCCCGATCCCAGGAGCTTCTGGGTGGCCACCAGCGCCGTGCCGTACTGGTTGTTGGTGCAGCAGTGCACCATTGGTTGAATCAAGCGGACCCCTAGCCCCACAAAAACGCTTTCCGCAAGAAGCCCGTGGACCTGCTCGGGTAGGGTATTTTTCTCGGCGATCCCGAGAAAAGCCACTCCCTCGATTTTGCGGGTATAGAAGGCCTTTTTCAGCCTCGCCGGATCGGAAAAAATTTCATCCCCCACCCACAGATCCTCCACCTGGTAACCCAGCTCCGCCGCCCTTTTCCGGAATCCCTCGGAAATGGAGCGGTAGGTGGTGTTGGTTCGCACCGCCTTCTCGTCGGCGGCGGTGTTGATCAGCGCAAGGGTGGCCCGGTAAGCCGAAATTTTCGCCGAGCGCAGCTGGCTCATCACATGGGCGACCAGCGGATTGCTCCGGTAACCCATCTTGACCGCATACCTTTGAACTTTTTCGCGCGTCTCGCTCCTGATCCTCGGATCATCCCTCAAGGCCAGGGAGATGGTCGCTTTTCCCAGACCCAGGTCCTTGGCAAGGATGGCTATGGTGACGCGGTTTCTATCTACCACTTATCTTATTTGAAAAGAGATGTTTGAATAGATCAATAAAAAGAATGCTGTGACCCTTGATTTTCCGTTAGTGCCAATTATTATATTTGCAATAGTTGAGGTTATTATATGAAAAAATCCCCTTCCAGAAAACTCCATCAGCTGGTTTTGATGGCATGCCTGGGTTTCCTCCAACCGTCCCATGCCGCTAATATCGCTTTGGATGACGCCTCTTCCGCCGTTTATGCGGATGGCAATGGCTGGGCCAATGGAGACAACGGGGGCAGCGGATTTTCCTCGTGGATCATTTCAACAGCAGGAAGTGCGGGGGTTTTCGTGGGCTCGACAGCGGTAAGCGCCCAATCCTTTGGGCTTTGGGCAAATTCCGGAGCCAACTCATCCACGGCAAGGCGTGATTTTACCGGTGGATCACTTCTGGCAGGCCAAACAATAAGTTTTGTCATCGCTCACACCCCTACGGTATCCACGGGGGCCGAGGTTGGATTCAGCCTTCTTTCAGGCGGCTCCAGCCGGATCACGTTCAAGTTCGTCGGGGGTGGGACCGCGTGGCTGATGAACGATGGGAACGCGGATTTTGGAGCAGGACAAAATTACGCTGCCAATTCTCCAATCAGTTTTTCTTTTACCTATAACGGCGGCAATAGTTATTCCTACAGGCTCGGCACCGGATCAGGAAATAATTATACGGCGACTTCGAATATTTCCAGCGTGGATGGGATCGTCTTTCGTAACAACGGACAGGGTAATTCCCAGAACTTGGGCATTGATGATCTGCAAATTGTGCCCGAGCCCTCCTCCGCCAACCTCCTGACCTTTGCTCTCTCCGCTATCCTCGCCTTCCGTCGCCGCAAGGCATAGTTCCTAAGCCCGCGTTTCTTGCGGGCAGACGCGTGTCGGTCAGGTATTCCGACCAGTCCCAGCTTCCGCAGGCTCTTGAGCTAAAAACGCATCCACACCGGCCAATGGTCGCTGGGCACGTTGGAATCCTGCAAAACACCCGCCTTCCAGCCGCCTTCCCCGGTTTTGGACAGCCAGCCGGGCGAAAGGAGAATATGGTCAAAATCCGCTGCCGGATATTTGCCTCCCGGGTCCGGCCGGACCGTCGCCGCCTCCGGCCAGGGAATATCCGCCGACGCGGAAACCCATCCTTCCCGCAACAATTCCCGGATCGTCTTCTCCCCGGCAAACTCGGGATTTCGCAGGGAACAGTTGAAATCCCCTGCGATCAGGATGGCGTCTTTTGCCGGATCCAGCCCCCGTTTGTTCCAGTCCTTTCGCAGATAATCCATGGCCCGCTCCCTTCGCTTGGCCGAGGCCTCCCTCCCTCCCCGGTTGCTCTTCAGATGAACCGCATACACCGTCCAACCGTTCTTTTTTGTCCCCAGCCTCGCGCCAAGGAATCCCCTCACCGGACGATCGGAAGTCACCGGCAGGGAATGAAAACCCGTTTCCCACGATTCCCGGATGGGGACCCTGCTGAAAATTCCGATATTTTGGACGGGAAGTTCCGGATCCTCATCCGCCGCCCTTTGAAAATCCGAAATCACCTTCCAGGAATAACCGCTGGTCGCCCGCTCGCAGGCCTTGCGGTCGACAATCTCCTCCAGCACGAGAAGATCGACCCCCAGACGGGGGAGGATTTCCGCGACGGACTTTTCATGTTTCTGCCGCGCCTCCTCCGTCGGCTTGGGCCGGTTCCCGGGAAACCACTGCAGATTCCAAGTGGCCACACTATGCGGCAGTGCGCCGGGCTTTCCAATGGACGGTTTGCCTTCGTTTGCGGGAGGCAGGGGCAACTCTCCGCGCCCCGGCAAAGCCGGGCACAACACCGCCAACGCAAACACCAGCGCCGGCGCAACCGAAAGATTCCCCGACATACGGGA
>DDPU01000005.1:6707-8624 GCA_002342345.1 Verrucomicrobia bacterium UBA2460 | reverse complement strand
ATACTTGCCCGATTCTTTTGGTTTTCCGCCTGCCCGACCATTTCCTTTCTTTCGATCCAATGGAATCCCATGAAAACACCGGCAAACAAGCCAGCAAGCACCAACAGGCCGATGGAAACAAAAAGTTTTACCTTCCACTCCTCCGGACGGCGATCCCACCATTCATCGAAAAAATGGCGCCAAGTATACCCCCTTTTATATTTTATCCTCTTTGGCATATATAACTAATGGGTAATGATTTACACATAAATAGGTGATCCTTTTTTTAAAGCAACATCACCTTATCGCTCGCTGGTATTTCCTGAGCGGCTAAAATCACTTTGCCGGGCCTGTGGCGAAACTGGCAGACGCGACAGACTTAGGATCTGTTGGGGCAACCCATGGAGGTTCGAGTCCTCTCAGGCCCACTTATTCACCCCTGTTCACGAGACATTTTTTTATGAGGGCGTGCCCCCTTGGACCGGGGAATAAGCCGTTCAGATTCATCCTGTTATGGTCAGGGTTTCTCAAAAATCCCTCCGCTGGGCTGTGCCCTGCGTCTGGCTTTTTCTGCCCTCCGCGCTTCACGCGATGGATGAGGAAACCGCGAAAACCATTGCCGATCTCAAGACCCAGGTCCAATCCCTCCTGGAGGAAGTCCAGAAACTCAAGAATCAGGTCGCTTCCAGTCGCCAAGACAACGTGCCCACCAGACTCCGTCTCCCCGAAACAACCCCGGTCACAACACCACCTATTCCGGCAACCGATCCCGCGACACCAGCTCCTCCATCTCCCTCTGCTGCACCTTCTCCAGCCCAGTCCTCCGATCCAGCGGAGCAACCCACCATGGAGCAAAACATGGATGGAACGACGGAAACCGCCCCCACCGCCCAACAGGAAGGAAACAAGGCCCTGCCCCAGTTGGATGTTTCCGAAAAAGGCCTGATTTTCCGGTCCAAGGACAACCGGCATTCCATCCGCCTCGGGGGCCTGCTGCAAGTCGACGATCGCGAGTTTGTCGATGCGCCCACCTCCCAGGAATCCAAGTTTCTCATCCGCCGCGCCCGGCCCGCCGCCTCGGGCTACTTTTACGACGACTGGAATTTCCGTTTCGCCCCCGAGTTCGCCCTCTCCTCCCCGAACGCGACCTCCTATCAAACCACCATTGCCGATGCCATCATCAACTACAAACCGATGGAGGACATCCAGGTGCAGGCCGGAAAATACAAACCCCCGGTGGCCCTCGAGCAGTTGGCCGACGATGCGTACCTCCCCCTCGCCGAACGGGCGCTCACCTCCAACCTCTCCCCCTCCCGCGACATCGGGGTGATGGCTCACGGCAGAACTTTTGACGAGAAGCTCTCCTGGGCCGCGATGGTCGGCGCCGGGGCCCGCAACAACACTCTCAACACCGGCTTGGACTATGACACCGGGCCCGACGGGTATTTCCGGCTCTTCGCACAGCCCTTCCTGGGGGAAAAAGAAATTCCCGAAGCCTTGCACGGTCTCCGCCTGGGGGTGGGCGGCAGCATCGGCTGGGCTGCCCAATCTTCCGCCGGGACCTCCCAGCTATTCCAAAACTACAGCACCGACGGCGGAAACACGTTTTTCACCTTCCCCAGCGGCCTAAACACCGAGGGTGAGCACTGGCGGATCTCCCCTCAGCTCTACTACACCTACGGCCCCTTCGGCCTGCTCGGCGAATTCATCGCGGAAAAGCAGGGAGTCAACACCTCCGGTGTCGGCCCCGGCGGGGGCTTCACCAACTACGAAACCACCGCCTGGAATGTGACCATGAACTTCATGCTGACGGGGGAGGACGCCACCCTGGACGGAATTGTTCCCCTGGAACCGGTGGACTTCAAAAACGGCCAGCTTGGCGCTTGGGAGATGACCCTCCGCTACGACGGCATGGCCATCGGGGATAATGCTTTTCGC
>DDPU01000005.1:5683-6630 GCA_002342345.1 Verrucomicrobia bacterium UBA2460 | reverse complement strand
ACCGGCGGCGGCGGTCAGGACACCGTGGCCGAACACAACGAGCTGGGGTTCATCACCCGCTTGCAGATCAAATACTGATCGGGGAAATCAGGGCTTGGCGCCGGACTTGGGAAATCTTTTGAGAAGTCGCTCTTCCGACTCCTTTTCCAGCTTTTTCCTTTTGGAGGACATTTCCTCCCGCAATCCCTGATCGATCGCCACACGCTCCCGCCAGTACATCTGGACAAATTCCTCCTCCTGCCCGGCAGGAACCTGCAGTTGAAATTCCTTGGCGACTTCCAAGGCATGCTTGCGGTTCGCCTCCCGCACCTGCTCTATCCGCTCCACCAACCGAGCGCGCTGTTCCTCGGACAGTTCCTGGTAGCCCGGCAATTCCTCCAACCGCTTCTGCAACTGCTCCCGCGGAACCAGGGTCAGCGTCACAATCTGGGTGAAACGGCCTTCGTCCGGGGGACCGGCCCAAAACTGCCCCTTCGGCCGCTGGATCATTCCCCGCTTCGGAACAAAAGGTCCGTCGGGAATCCGCGGAGGGCGGTTTTTTTCCTTTTTCGATTCCCTCACCGGCTCCCCCGGATCGCCGTCCGCCCCGGACGGCTGGGCCCCCAGGGGGGAAACAAAAACAACCGCAAACAGCGCCAAGCCCAGGGCCCTGATCATAGCCCGGCCCACCAGTTGTTTTCCGCATCCTGCTCTGCCAAGGCATCCAAGGCCGAAAAAAGCATGGCATCACTGATCTCAAGCTGGTCACGGGGAGCCTCCCAGCGCAACCAGGCCACAGCCAGAACCACCGCAACCCCAGTCGCCAGGACCCACCTCCATCCGGAGACAAAAATCCCCCCACGAACTCCTTGGGACTGCTCCGCCCGGTGCCGGGCCATGGTTTTGGCCAAAAACCATCCCGGAGCCCGCGGCGGGGGCACCCTCGCCAGCAACCGGGAAAGCTCCTC
>DDPU01000005.1:2994-5592 GCA_002342345.1 Verrucomicrobia bacterium UBA2460 | reverse complement strand
TTAACCGCGGGGAGACTCATTCCCATAATTTTCATGATCTCCTCGAATTCCAGACCCTCGGTATGCCGGAGGTGAAGTACCAATCGCTGGCTTTCCGGCAACGCACGCAGCGCCTCCTCAACGGATTGTTCCAGTTCGCGAAAGATGAGATTTTCCGGCGGGGAGCGGTGGTTTTCGTCGGCCTGCCGCTCCGTAAAGGTCTCTCCCGTTTCCGGATTGCAGGGATCCTCCGCCTCGACTTCCCTTCTTCGGTTCCTCCGGGCCGTCTGGGTGAAAACCAGGTTCCGCAGGATCGTCATCAGCCAAACGGTGAATTTCCCCTCCGGCCGGTAAGAGCCTGCCGATTTCCACACACGCAGAAAAACATCCTGGGCAACCTCCTCGGTGTCCGCGCCGGCCCTGCCCATCATCCTCGCGACGGTTCCATACACACGGTCCTGATGCCGCTCGACCAAAACCCGGAAGGCCTCCTCCTCCCCCTCCCGGATCCGCACCATCAGCTCGTCGTCGCTCTCTTCCACCGGCATGGAACCAAATCATTCCTGATTTATCGATCGGTGCAACGCCGACCTTCCCATCCCCCTGCGGCCCATTCTTCCCGCTGCGATCCCCCAAACTCGACACCCTCCCCCATCAATCCCCAATCTTGGACCATGGCCGGCCACAGTCACTGGGCAAAAGTCAAACGGGCGAAAGGCGCCACCGATGTCAAACGCGGCGCGCTCTTTTCCAAGCTGGCCAAGGAAATCACCGTGGCCACCCGCCTCGGCGGGGGCGACCCCGGCTTCAACCCCCGCCTCCGCACCGCCATCGCCGCCGCCCGGGCGGAATCCATGCCCGTGGACAACATCGACCGGGCCATCAAAAAAGGCACCGGCGAACTCGAGGGCGGCGGCTCCATCGAGGAAATCACCTACGAGGGGTATGGTCCCGGCGGCATCGCCCTGATGGTGGAGACCCAAACGGACAACAAAAACCGCACCGCCGCCGAAATCCGCCATCTCTTCAGCAAGCACGGGGGTAACCTCGGCGGCTCGAACTCCGTCGCCTGGATGTTCCGCCGCAGGGGCGTTTTTCTTCTGGAAAACGCCAACTCCGATGCCGCCCTGGAAGCCACCCTGGATGCCGGAGCCGATGATGTCCGCCCGGCTGGCGACAACTCCACCGAGGTCGTCTGCCCCCCGGACCGGTTCGATGCCGTCGACAAGGCCCTGCGGGCCAAAAACCTCGCCCCCACGGCCAGCCGTTTTATCTACGAACCGGAAAATCCCGCCCCCTGCCCCGACCCGGAAACCTCCGCCAAGGTCCTCGCCCTCATCGGCGAACTGGACGACCACGACGACGTCCAAAACGTCTGGCCCAGCTGCGACCTCCGCTAGTCATCACTCTTTCCCTGCCCCTTGTCCCCATCGGGGAGTCTTCAGCCTCCCGCCACCACTTTCACGAATTCCAGCCGATCCCCATGCTCCACTTTTTCGGTTGCCCACTCCTGCCGTAACAACGCCCGCCCGTTCCGTTCCACCAGCACCGCCGCCGGGGTCAGCTTCAGGTCCCGGATCATCTCCGCAACGGTCTTGTCCGGGTCCACCTGACGGGCCTTGCCGTTGGCAAAAACGGTGACTTTGGCGGCCATCGCTCAGGCCGTCAGGGCCCGGTCCCAATCCTTCCAGACCGGGTCCAACCCCCGTTGCCGGAGAGCGGCGCCCAGCTGCTCCGCACTCCGCTCGTCGGAAATTTCAAACTGCTCGGTCGCCTTGGCCCGCTCCCACTCGCCCGCCTCCAGCGCCACCTCCCGCCCCCGCACGGTACGGTGCAGCCTTGCCTTCCCAACCCCCGTGTAACCGCCGGGTTCCGTCTCGGAACCCGCGCTCATCATCGTCACCCCCAACTCCATCAAACCGTTCCTCAGCTTTTCCGGTTCCCGCGTGGATAGCACGATCCCCGCCTGCGGAAACGCCAGGCGGTAGGCACAGATCGCGCGGACAAAATCCCGGTCGGACATGGCCACCCTCGGCTGGAATCCGCCCGCCGCCGGTCGCAACCGCGGCAGCGCCAGGGTGATCTGCGACCTCCAGCAAACCCTCATCAGATGGGAGATGTGCGCCGCCAGCGCCACCAACTCCCTCCTCCAGTCCGCCAAACCGATCAGCACCCCCACCCCGATCCTCCGGAACCCGGCCGCATACCCCCGCTCCGGCCCCTGCAAACGCTCGTCAAAGTTCCGCTTGGGCCCCGAGACATGCATCTCCGCATACGCCGCGCGGTCATAACTCTCCTGGTAAAGCACCAGTCCTTCCGCGCCGGCCTCCACCACCTGCCGATACTCCTCCACCTCCAGCGGCGCCACCTCGATGGCCACGGCGGGAAAGAACGGCACCGTCCTGCGCACACACTCCGCAAGGTAGGAAACCGGAACCTCGCGGGGATGCTCGCCGCTCACCAGCAGGACGCTGCGAAAACCCGTCCCGGCCAGATGCCGGGCCTCCGACTCCACCTCCTCCGGCCTCAAGGTCACGCGCCGGATCGGGTTGTCCTTGGAAAAGCCGCAATACTGGCAGGTGTTGACGCACTCGTTGGAAAGATAGAGCGGCGCAAACA
>DDPU01000005.1:2698-2927 GCA_002342345.1 Verrucomicrobia bacterium UBA2460 | reverse complement strand
TCAAAATGCGCCACCTGCGCCGTCCGCCCGAACGGCAAACCCTCCAGGGCGCTACCCGGCCGGCCGCTCATTCGTCGAGAAATCCGGTCAACGGACTTGTCGCCGAAGCCTCGCGCCGCGCCGGACTCAGCCCGGCCTCATAAGCCATCCGCCCCGCCTCCACCCCCAGCCGGAAAGCCCTCGCCATCTCCTCCGGATCCTCCGCCACGGCGATCGCCGTGTTGATCAA
>DDPU01000005.1:0-2558 GCA_002342345.1 Verrucomicrobia bacterium UBA2460 | reverse complement strand
TTGATGTAGGGCAAAATCGTGAATCCCTCCCTCGCAAGAATCTCCGTCGCCTTGAGCGTCTCGATCGGATCCGGCAGCAGATAACGAGGATCCGGATGGATCTCCAGTTTCACCCACTTGGGCAACCCGGCCGCCACCGCCAGACGCGCCAGCCGCACGGCCTCCTCCGCATTCATCGCCCCGCTGGTGTTGGCCAGGACCAGATACTTGTCCCGGTCGATCTCCTCCAGCATGTCCGCCTGCGGGTCCTTTTGGCCGGTCAGATCCACCCGGCGCAGCGCCACCGTGACGATCTCCGTCCCGCTCGACTCCAGCGCCGCCTGCATCGCCGGAACGGACGGAAACTTCCCGGTCCCCACCAACAAGCGGGACCGAAACGTCCGATCTCCGATTTTCCAAGGCTCTATGGACATTCGATTATCATACCCCTCGAACCTCGGCATTCCAGCTTGGGTGGGGCAACCTCGATGAGGCCGCCTGATCGTTGATTGCAAAACCCAGGCAGATTCATCGACCCTGGCTTACCGGAATCTTACCTTGCGCTTCGGAAATGGCGCCTGCTTCCGCGCCGGGCTCTTGGTCTTTCCCGCCGAAACGCCCCCCTCCAGCCCGTGCGTCTTCCTCCACTCCTCGATCTGGTCCCGCAAAAGGGCCGCCCGCTCATACTCCAGCTTTTCCGAGGCCTCCCACATCTCCTGCTCCAGCTCCCGCAAAACCTCCTGTGCGTCCGCCTTCGATTCGGATCCGATGACCTTCGATTCCACGCCCCGTGCCGTCCGGACTATTGTCTGCAGGCTCTCCTGCACGCCCCGGACCACCGAACGCGGAACCAGGTTATGCTCGCGATTGTAAGCCTGCTGCCTGGCCCGCCGCCGCTCGGTCTCCCGGATCAGCGCCTGGATCGACTTGGTCTCGCGGTCCGCAAACAGCACCACCTCCCCGTTGAGATGCCGGGCCGCCCTCCCCGCCGTCTGGATCAGGGAAGTTTCCGATCGCAAATACCCCTCCTTGTCCGCGTCGAGGATGCAAACCAACGAGACCTCAGGCAGATCCAGCCCCTCCCGCAAAAGATTGATCCCCACCAGCACGTCGATCTCCCCGGCCCGCAATTCCCGCAGAATCTCCACCCGCTCGATCGCATCCACCTCGGCATGCAGATACCGGGCCTTCAACCCCGCCTCCTTGAGGTATTCCGCCAGATCCTCCGCGGTTCTCCGGGTCAGGGTGGTCACCAGCACCCTTTCCTGCCGGGCGATCCGCTCGCGGCACATGGCGATGGTCTCATCCACCTGGCCCTTGAGCGGACGGACCTTCACGGGCGGGTCCAGCAGCCCGGTGGGGCGAACCACCTGCTCCACCACCTGCCCCCGCGCCTTGTGGAGCTCGTGGGCGGCCGGGGTGGCGGAAACATAAATCACCTGCCCCACCTTTTCCTGAAACTCCTCGAACTTCAGGGGGCGGTTGTCCAGCGCCGAGGGCAGGCGGAACCCATGCTCCACCAGCACCGTCTTCCGGCTCCGGTCGCCGGCATACATCCCCCCGATCTGCGGAACGGTGGCATGGCTCTCATCCAGCACCGTGAGGAACTCCTTTGGAAAAAAGTCCAGCAGGGTGTTCGGCCTCTCCCCCGGGGCCCGCCCGGTCAGGTGCCGGCTGTAGTTCTCAATCCCGCTGCACGTCCCCATCTCCTCCATCAGGTCGAGGTCATACTCCGTCCGCATCTTCAGTCGCTGGGCTTCCAGCAGTTTCCCCGCTAGCTCAAAATGGGCCACCCGCTCGGACAACTCGGCCCGGATGGCGGTGACCGCCCGCTTCATCTTGTCCCCCGGGGTCACGTAATGCTTGGCCGGGGTGAGAATTTCCCGGGAGGGCTTGCCGAACTCCGTGCCGGAGACCGGATCAAACCTGGTCAACCGGTCCACCGCATCGCCCAGCAACTCCACCCGCACGGCCACATCCTCGTGGGCCAGCAGGATCTCCAGGGCGTCGCCCCGGACCCGGAACTGCCCGCGTTCCGGCGCCGCGTCGTTCCGCTCATACTGGATTTCCACCAGCCGGGCCAACAGCTCGTCCCGGGTGATCTTTTGCCCCGGCTCCAGCGCCAGAATCATCCGCTCGTAATCCTCCGGCGAGCCCAACCCGTAGATGCAGGAGACACTGGAAACCACGATCACGTCCTTGCGGGTGAGCAGGCTGGTGGTGGCGGAGAGACGCAGGCGCTCGATCTCCTCGTTGATGGAGGAATCCTTCTCGATGTAGGTGTCCGTCCGCGGGATGTAGGCCTCCGGCTGGTAATAGTCGAAGTAGCTGACGAAATACTCCACGGCGTTGTGCGGAAAGAAGGACTTCAGCTCGCTGTACAGCTGGGCCGCCAAGGTCTTGTTGTGGCTCATCACCAGCGTCGGCAAGCCGAGCTCCTGAATCACGTTCGCCACCGTGAAGGTTTTTCCCGAGCCGGTCACGCCGAGCAGAACGTTGTGTTTTTCCCCGCGGCGAAGACGCTCGAGCAGGCCGGCAATCGCCGCCGGCTGGTCGCCCGCCGGCCCGTAAGGGGCTTC
>DDPU01000085.1:28386-28987 GCA_002342345.1 Verrucomicrobia bacterium UBA2460 | reverse complement strand
CCTTGGGATCTACGAATGGCAAACGGGCTGTCGGGGGGGATCGGGGTTGATTCACGGAACAAAGACCGGAAGTCCGTTCCTGGGGAAGTGCCAAGGGGAGGAAATTCCAAAGCCCGGATCCTGGGGCGACTCTTCCACTTCCCTGGAGAACCGAAACCGTCCGGTGCCCCGGTCACGTGACGATTTGGTGAACCCCGAAATTTCCCCTTGGAACCCGGAAGCCCAGGCCAATGCTTTCGCCATGATTTCCCACGCCCCCACTTCCCGAATCGAACGCCATTTTGAGCTGATGGAAGAGATCCACCTCCTCGAAACGCGGATGACCGAGCTCCTCCGCGAGCTCCAGGAAAACGCCGAGCAACTCGAACGCCTCTCCGAAAACTTGGACGAGCCGGTCTTCGCAGATGGAAGAATCAAGGATAGTTTAAGTTGAAGGGGAAAGTTGAAGAATTTTTCGAGCTCGGGTCTTCAGGTATTTCTTCAACTTAAACTTGAGACTTAAACTAAATCGACCCTTTCCAACTTTCCATGGATAGCCAAAAACGCCCGGAACCCTCCGCCCCTATGCGCCCTTGGCCTCCGTAGCTTAAGCGAAGGAAGC
>DDPU01000085.1:24322-28277 GCA_002342345.1 Verrucomicrobia bacterium UBA2460 | reverse complement strand
TCCCATTCCGGTCCGTCCGCTTGCGGAACAAACCCATTGAGCTTTAAGAAAACCACGCACGCGCCCAGCGCGGTGCGCTTGTTCCCGTCGATAAACGGATGATTCCGGCAAAGGTAAAAAAGATACGCTGCGGCAATCTCCACCACGGAGGAGTAAGTCGACTTCCCGCCAAAGGTGGCCTGCGGGGCGGAAACGGCCGACTCCAGCAAGGCAGGCTCCCGCAGCCCCTCGGAGCCGCCAAAATCACGAATCGCGGCCTGATGAATTTCCCGGACGATTTCGACGGTGAGATGAAAACAGTTGGCCGGCGTGACGCTCACGCCAGCTTTTTCATGGTCTGGGCGTATTCCTTCATGGTCTCCTGAATCACACTGGAAACCTTTTCTTTCGGAATGGAAGGACGCAACGGGGTCAAAATGATGGATCCCCCCGTGTGAAAGGAAACCGCCATCTCATCCCCTAATTTTAGGTGCGACAATTCCATCATGGATTGGTCAAAAATTATCCCCTGCGAATTGCCCACTTTTACAATCGTTTTGATCATATGGTCATACTATGTTTTACATCAATTTTGTCAATATTCCCTTCCCGGGCGGCATCTTCGGATAGCGATTCAGGAGGCCGAGCTCTTGGACAGCCCACCCCTCCGAAGTTTGGGTGTTCGGGGCTGAAAATGACCTGCGGGCCCTCTTCTCCGGGCCAGGGGCGGCCCTGGTTTACTTGCTGGTTCCCTTGGGCTTCGCCGGCGGATTCGCAGGCTTGGCCTCCACCCGCACGTAGCCGGGAGGCAAGGCAGCCGTGCCCCCCTCCCCCCTCGCAATCGAATCCATCACCGCGACCATATCCGGGGTGGGCTCCCGGCCGGCCTCCAAAAGGCTCCGCAAAACCAGCACCACATTGATGCTCCGCGCCCTCGGGTGATGATGGCTTCGCGCCACCTCCAGGGCCTTGAGCCAGGCTGCGTCCGCCTTGGCGGAATCCCCCAGCGCTTGGTGGGCCTCGGCCATCGCCATCAAAACAGGCGGCTGAAAGAAGAGGGCGACCACTCCCGGTTTGGCCGCGGCCAGGTCCAGGCAACGGAAGGCGTCCTCGCGGTCCCCGCACCGGGCCAGGGCGCGCGCCGCGGCTGCGAGGGAAATGCCGTACTGCTCCGTACGGGGGTCCAGCGCCATCGCCAATTCCATCGAGCGCCGGGAAAAAACGGCCGCCTCACCCAAGAGCCCGGCAGCGTGGGCCGAGAGGGCCAGTTGCGACCAACCCTGGGCCCCGTTGGCGGGATCCGCCTTGGCAACAATCTTTTCCGCCAAGAGCAGTGCCTGGCGTTTCCTGGCAAGATCCTGTTTCTCGTCCCGTAAAACCGCATCCAGCGATTTTACCAGCTCGGGCACGGCCTCCGGGGCAAAGTCTTCGGCCTCACCCATCGCGCCAGGCATGTTGCGGGCCCATTGCGCGGCTTGCACGAGCGCCCTGGCATAACCACGTCCCCGCACATCCAAAATCGAGGCTAGACGGCGCTGGGCCTCTTTCTCTCTGCCCAATCTCTCCTCACTCGCCGCGAGATATGCCTGGAGGCGGGCGGTTTCCTCGTCCGTCCGGATGAAATTATCCTGTTCCGCGGCCTGGAGAAGTTCCCTTGCCCTGGGGGGAAAACCTTCGTTGGCCGCATCCCAGGCAGCCATGGCGTAGGCGAGTCCTCTCGCCTTCGGATCCATCTGCGGAATGTGCACCAGACACCAGCCAAAATCGGCCCGATCGGCGGCCTCTCGAACCAGACCGACCCGCAGTTCCTCCCTCGCATCAGGATCCCCGTCGACCAATCCGGTCTTTTCCCAAGCGAGATTCAATAGAGGAGGAACGGTTGCCTCGTGCCGCATCGGAGCACAGGCAGCCAAGAACAAAAAAGGCAGAAGGACAAGGCACATAAAATCAACGGGCCGGTCAGCTTACCTGACCGGCCCGTTTCACGAAACCCAAGAACCTGTCTTTAGAGAGGCGTCACCCGCACAAAGGCGATGGTGTTGGTCACCCCTGTGCCTTGGCTGACCGTTCCCCCCGTCCCATTCACGGTGGCAACCGGGGTGTAGTTCTTGTTATCGCTGGAGACCTCCACGTTGTACTGAACCCCGTTGACGGTGGGGAAGTTGGCTGTGGCCACCCCCGAAACCCGGGTCAGCGTAACGTTGGGCACCTCAACCGTATTGGCGGCGAATACCCCAAGGTTGTCCGCAACGGTCCAACCGGCAAGCCAGTTGAAGTCCTTGAAGGCCCCGCGGAACGTGTTGGCGGCGAAGAAGGTGCCACGGTTTGTGGTCACTCCCGTCTGAAGACCACCCGTGCTGGTGGTGGCGATGGCCGCCGAGTTGCGGGGATCAGTACCGTTGCTGCGCTCTGCAACTCCGCTGGCCAATACCGGATTCACTCCAGCCAGACGTCCGTTGCTGCCGGTGCTGACCACCACCGCCCCATCGGTGAAGGAATTACCCAAAGCGGCTACCGTCAGCTTGGTGACATCAGCGGCTGCATTGATGGTGCTTCCTCCGGAGGAGGTCCGCCCGCTGGCCTGCGGGAAGAGGGTGCCCCCAGCGGTTGTGTTGGTCTGAGCGGCAGAAGTGCTGCCGCCGCACTTACTCCAGGTGTCGAAGGCTAACACGCCCATCGGCTCGTTCGCCACCATCGCCACGCCGGATCGCTCGGCTGCATTCACGAACTTGGTCTGCGTCTGGATCTGCACGGCCCCCTTGGGGGCCTCGACGAAGACGGAATTCAGGATTTTACCGCCCGAATTGTCCTTGAAGTTGGGCCCGGAACGGTCCGAAGTTGAGGCACTATTGCCAACCGTATATCCGAGGCCGATGCCCGTGTAATTGAAGTAGGTGAACTCTGTGCCGGGATAAGAGTCATTCGTGTTGGTATTCGGATCCTCGTTGCCGTCGTTTTCCGTGAGGTTATCGCCCACGTTGGCGGCCGGACGACCGGTCACCTTGCTGGTGGTCGATCCGTTTTGGTTGTTCTGCAACTGGAACATGAACTGGCCCTTGCCACGGTAGCCCATGTCGGTGTCAAAGCCGTCATCCCCGCCGAAGATTCCGGCAACGTAGCGGAGATTGTTGTAGCCGCCGAACATCTCGAAATCGTCGTCGGCATTGTTGAAGATTTCGACGAACTCCGTAACGGTGCCGCTTCCGGCTCCACCGTAAGTCACCCCGTTGATTTCATTGTTCGGGGAGAGCACAAAGCCCCCGTAGGAAAACCGGCAAAACCGGATGATCCCGCTGTTGTCGTCGGGCTTGCTGCCGCCATAGATCCCGCCGCTCAGCGTGGTCCAGGAATTGCCGTCCGCGTCCTGGGTGGGATTGTAGGCGGCCGAGAGCCCGTAAGCCGAACCGTCAATCGCCTGGAACCCTTCGATAAAGTTGGCACCGATTCCACCCTTCAGGGGAATGGCCGAAGGATCGGAGACCGCTGACGCGATGGATGTGGTCGCGGTTGCCTGAACCGGGGAATTTCCCCCGGTGATGGTGAGAGTGGGCAGATTGGAGGCGGTCAAGGTGCCGAGGAACGCAGGAGCCTTCACAATGACACCATAAAGATAGGTGTTGGAGAGCACCAACTGGGCTGAGGGATAGGCACTGGCCACGTTGGTCAGCGAGGTCGGAACCGCCGAGCTGCTGAATACTGTGCTGTTGGTCAACTCCAAGGCAATTTCAGCGCCGCTGTACCCGTAGGTCGCCAAGAAGGGAAGAGTGCCCGATTTGGTGGGAACGTTATATTGCAACCCCCGATTCCCAAAAGTGGCAGCTCCCCAGTTGACCACCACGGTGTCGCTGTTGGTCAAAGACTGGCCCACAGTGGTGTAATTGATGGTCACATCCGTACCAGATGCGGTGTTGGTCACATAAACCGGGATGTTGTTGAGGGTGGTCCTGGTCGCTGTGCGGGAGCCGTCGGCCACGGT
>DDPU01000085.1:21921-24208 GCA_002342345.1 Verrucomicrobia bacterium UBA2460 | reverse complement strand
ACTGATGGCTACCTGAAGGTTCCCGGCCAAGCCCGTCGGTCCGCCGAAACCAACGGGGGCCCGACCTAAGATGATCAGACCGCCCCACTTGGCATCATTTTTATGCGCAGCCAAGGCCCCGGAGGTGGCGTTGGTGCTACTATAATCGGCAACCTTGGTGTCGATGGTGGCGGAAGTGACGGTGGCCCCGTTCACAAGAGTCGGAATGGTTGCCTTACCACCGGGAACAAACGGGTCGTAAGTGGAGGTAAAATAAATGGGACTCTCGGCAGTGCCCACGGCGACGATCTTGGCACCCCGGCAGATGATCAGGGCGCCCGGATCGGCGGGATCCAATGTGCTGGTTCCACCGGTGGTGACCTCTTCCCCGCGGATGATCGTGCCCGGTTCAATGGTCAGAACCGCGGGGGGCTCGACGAAGGTGAGGTTGTTGAGGATGTAGACCGTGTCCGAGGTCCACCGCTGGTCGCTGGTGATCACGGTGATGCGACCGGCCAGGGAACCGCTGTTCTTGGTTATGTTCCCCGGGATGTTGTTGACGTGCTGGAAGTTGATTGCCTGGGCGGAAGTGACCGCAAGGCTGATCCCGGCGAGCAGACTGAGGAGTTTTTTGTTCATGGTTTTGGATTCCTTAGGGGGTTACGTGGGGTTGAGATTCCTTGAAATTAGACCCGGCGACGGGCGGCCCGGATGAGGCCAAGACCGGCCATTCCGAGGAGCAACAGGGCCGAGGAGGAGGGTTCCGGTACGACCCCGGTGATGGTGGTGTTCACGGTATCCGCGTTTCCGGCCAGGATGGTTCCCGAGTAGGGATCCAGTCCGAAATCGGAGGTCGGATCCCCGGCATTGCCCGCGCCGAAGAAGTCGATGGCCCGAAGCAGAATGAAGGTGGACCCCGCATCGGTCTGCCAGTTCGAAAAAGCGGTGCTCCAGGTGGAACTGGTGTCACTGAGGGCCAGCAGGTACGCCGGTTGGGCGGCAAACTGCCCCGCCGCGACCACATAGGGATCCGTGTTGACCACGGCATTTCCCACATTGATGGCGCCGGACAAGCCGTTGCCGGTGTCCCCGAGAAGGGAACCGTTGGTCAGCGTCCAGCTGGTCGCTGCGCGGAACTGGGACAGCAGGCTGATGGCAGAGGAACGACTCAGGGTGGGGTCGTAAGAGGAGGAAATCGTCGAAGGGCTCAGCAGGGTTCCCGAACTGTCACTGCCGAAGTTTCCAATCCAAAGGCGACCGTTCTGATTGGCGGAGTTGGCCGTGGTCGGCAGAAAAATCGAATAGTCGGCATAGAGACGGTACGGAGCGGTGGCCGCCTGTGCGGATAGGGTGGAAAGGACGCCGAGTAGCACTGCGATCCACATTTGGGTTACTTTTTTCATGTTGGCTGATTACTCCTTTGGGGTCGATTGATGCGGTTATCCGTTCTTCACGCGGAAAAACATCCGGTTTTTCCACTCGTTGGTCGAATTGACACCGCCGTTGGTAAAGGTGACGCTGAAAGTGGATCCGGAGGCAACGCTGACAGTGTTAGTCTGCCAGGCACCGGCCAAGGACGCCTTGTATTCAAAAATGTAAGTGGCATTGCTGTTCCCCGAAAATGTATGGGTGACCGTGGTGTCCCCATTGGCGTAGACCGGCGTGCCGACGGCTAGGAGGCGAAGAGTGGGAGCTGCCGGGGCAGAACCGCCCGTATTTGCCAGGGTAAGCCCATTCGTGGCAACCGAGCCGACCACCGCCACCATGTTGGCCGCATTGGTGACACCAACCTGGGTGGCCAGGGCACTGCGGTCGGCCGTGTAGGTTGCGGGGTCACGGGGAATCCAAAAGTCGGCCCCATTGCGGATCCACTTGTAGATCCCGAGATCCCCGGTGCCGGACGTCAGCACCATGTACAAGGTGGTTTTTGTTGCGGGATCGTTGCCGGTGGGATTACCGAGGGAATCAAACTCGTCCACCGTGGTGTTGTCGCCGTCAAAAGTGTAGGAGAAGTTTCCTTGGCCGGTTCCGGGGACCCCCAGGAAAGAGGCGGAGGCCAGGCTGGTGAAGTAGGAGCCAAGGTTGGCCCGGGTGACGGTGGCGGCAATGCTTGCCGCGTCCACCGAACTAAACCAGCCCAATTGTACGGTGGGCACACCGGAGACAAGGTTGCTTCCCGAAGAGTCCTTCGCCGAAAAACTTTCCTTCCAGTCCATGGTTACCGTGACCTGCACCGCCATGGCCCGGGAAGAGAGCCCCATAGCAATCAACATCAGGCAAACCAGCTGCCGGAAAGAGAAGGCCATGG
>DDPU01000085.1:21083-21856 GCA_002342345.1 Verrucomicrobia bacterium UBA2460 | reverse complement strand
GGATCAGGAAAGCGTCCCCTTGGCCCAGCGTTTTACTAGTCCCCACATCAACCCCGCCACCATTCACAGACCGGACGAATTTGGTTCCGGTGTGGTGGTAGGGCACATAACGCCCCCCCTCAAGGAAGCGCAGGCTGTCGGCGTTGGCGGCGGAGGCATCCTTGGAAAGATAATCGGCCAAACCGGAGTTCTGTAGTGTGACGGAGACGGGATAGGGATTCGCAACAATGGCGGCAGTGTCTGGGATGGTGATCCGGCTGCGCGTCCCGCGATACTCACCGGCCAGATAGATGGTCTTCGTCGCCTTGGGGGCAATCACGAAACCGGTTCCGAGGGAGACGCGGACATTGGCGCGATTGGTTCCGGACGCTCCGCGGTTCGACTCGGAGCGCCAGCCGCGACCGCCCTCGTAGAAGTAACGCTTCATCACTCCCTGGGAATCCAGAACGGAAATGACATCAGAATTGGCCGTGCTGGTTCCCGTCTGGAGGGAGATGGATGCCCCGTCTCCAAACAAGGAGGCAAGGGTGTGATCCCTGCGGAGAACGAACCGGGTGCCTGCATCCAACGCAGGCAAAGCCCCCTTGACGGTGGCAATGCTGCCGGAAAAGGAAGAGACTTGCTTGATCAGGCCGGTGTAGGGACCGCTGGTGAATTCCACCACAAAGAGATTGTCCGAAGCGGGGGCATACTCGGCCGTGCCCGATTCGCTGGCCGCGGAAAAGCCGGAAAAGAAATTGGAGCCGTAGGCCTCAAAGGTGGTGGCACCATTG
>DDPU01000085.1:0-21053 GCA_002342345.1 Verrucomicrobia bacterium UBA2460 | reverse complement strand
GCTTCCACTGGTGAGGTTGATGGGAAGACTGAGGTTGACGGTGCCGACATCCGCGGCGTGCAGAGGATTCGCCGAAATCAGGGTGAGGAGGAGTGACAGGCTTGCGAAGGCCAAGTTGGTTTTTTTCATAGATGGTGATTCTCCGGAGTTAGGTTTCTGAAGGTTTTCCTTGTTGATGGGTCAAAAGGTATTCACGGAGGCATTTTTTTCAAACGGTTTATTGTTACTTTTTTGTTACGACCGACGGCTTCCGGGCCATGAAAAAGAAAGATCTTTTGCCATCAAATTGTCACACGCCTTCATTTGACGAAAGCGTTCCTCAGGCTTGGTTTTCCTTTGCGTATCGCCATGAGAACAATGACTTTGCCTCTTCCGGGTAGAATCATCTGGTCCCGGAGGAATTCCTCCCTGCCCCAGACCTTCCGGCTTGCCTGGGGTGTCATCCTTGCCTTTTTGCCTTTCTTGCTCCATTCGCGTCTTTTCGCCATCGAGCAGGTCAAGCTGCTGGGAAACCCGGACTTTGGCATGACCGACGAGGCCGGGGACACCCTGGCAAACAACGCTCTCATCCGGGTGGGATCCTTCGGGGGGATCAGTGACGGGGGGATCGCAGGGTTGCTCACCGGGGACTTGGCCACGGTACGGTCCAACCTGAATTCCTATTTTGCCACCGGCCAGGCAGCCAGCACCAACAAGCTCTGGGGCTCCACCACCTACAACGCCGTCTTCAATACCGGCGTGGCCACCCTGAACCGCGCGAGCACGGCAAACTTCGAGGGTTTCCCCGTTTACGTGCTGGTTTTTAACTCCACCTCGATCACCAACGCCACGCAGGCGGGCATTTTTTGCTACCTGAACGACTTTGACGGAGAGAGGCTCCCCTTTCCGGCGGTTTCCTCCGATGGCGTGGCTGATCTGGAATTTTTTTCGACTAACTTTCCGTCAGGCATGCGCCCTTTTTTCGGCTCCCTCGGCAGTGACAAACTCTATCGGCTGGTTCCGCTCGGGCAGGGATTCGGCATCACCAGCACCAACGCCATCGCGGCCCTGGTGGACAGCGAGGTGATCTACCAGATCACCGCCAATCACGGCGCCACCAATTTTTCCGCAAGCGGCCTTCCCGCGGGACTATCCGTGGAAGCGGCTTCCGGGGCTTTCTCCGGCTCCGTGGCCACCGCCGGGGTTTACAGCAACATTATTCTCCAGGCGGCGGGATTGGCCGGCACGCGCACTTCTTCCCTCACGCTCACGATCACCGCTCCCCTGCCAGGCACCCCGCAAATCACCAGCAGCACCAACGCCCAGACGGCAACCGCCGGTGTGGCCTACAGCTTCCTGGTCACCGCGAACAACACCCCGACCGGCTACCAGGCCGCCGGCTTGCCGCTGGGTCTCTCCCTCGACAACGCCAGCGGGCTGATCAGCGGCACGCCCAGCCTGCCGGGAGCCTACTCGGTGGTGATCGGTGCCTCGAACGCCATCGGCCCGGGAAAAAACTCCAAATTCACGATTTCCGTCCTCCAACCCTCCCTTTCGTATACCAACACGAGCTTCCTCCTGGGGGTTTCCTCGAATAGCCCCGGGCCGGTGCCCACGGCGGGATACAGTCCGGCCAGCTACCGCAAACCTGCGGGAGGCAACTGGGATCAGGTGCCGGGCCTGGATCTGGACACTGCCAACGGGAGGGTGACCGGCGCGCCCACCCGTGCCTTTGCCCCCGTGACCCTGACGGTGGAGTCCCTCGATGCGCTGGGAGTGCTCGGTTCCGGGGTGATCACGGTCTCCTCGGCGACCGCCAAACCCGTCCTGACCAGCACGAACCGGGTGGACGGCCTGACCTTCAGCCCGATCACCTATAACCTGACGGCAGCGGCGACAAACACCACGGTGCTTCCGGGGATTTTCAAGCTGCTCCGCATTTCCAACAGCGTGACCACCAACTGGATCATCGCCACCAACACCACGGTCCTTCCGGGTGTCACCCTGAACGAAAGCACCGGGGCGCTGTCCGGATCCCCCAGCCAGGGGGGCACCTTCCTGGCGGAGTTTGCGGCCGACAACTCCACCGCGAAAAGCAGCGAAGGTTATCCGGGCACAGTCTTCGGCGGCGGGGAAGGCTCCCCGCTGGAGGTCACCTTCGTCATCGACGTCACGCCTCCGACCCTGCCGAACCTGAACGACGCCTCCACCTACCTAACGATCACCAACGGGCTTGGCGAGGTGCGGGACTACGCCTCGATGCCGGTGGGAATGACAAGGAATTTTGACGTGGCCAACAGTCTGGCCACCTTCACCACGTTTTCCAACGTCCCCTCCTGGCTGCAGCTGACCACGAACCACACCGGCTCGGGATCTTTCGCATCGCTTTCGGGAAGACCGACCCAGGCCGGCACCTTCACGATCCTCAAGGTGGCCCGGAATACCAATGTGGCGGGAGTCACCCAGTCAACCAACCGGGAACTGGTCATCACCGTGATCGGCACTTTGCCCTCCGTCTCCTCCGTTGGTTTCCAGGCTCCCCCGTCGGGCCAGGTCGGGCAAAGTTACACCGCTTTCATCACCGCCGCGGGAAACCTGCGCGATCCGGCCGATCCCAGCGCCTTTAACGCAACCGGCCTGCCTCCGGGGATCTCCTTCGCCTCCGCCGCCGACCGGCAACTCGGCAAACTCACCGGCACCCCGACCACGGCCGGAACCTACACGGTGAAATTTTACATCGCCAATGCCCGTGGCTACACCACGCAAACCACCACCATGACCATTTTGCCATGACCCTCCCCACCCTTTTTCTCAGGTCCCTCGGGACAACCTGCCTGTCGCTTTTCTTTCTCTTTCTTCCTCTCTTGGGCGGAGTCGTGCCCGCAAGGGCAACCGAGGTTCCCCTGGGTTACCTGCTGCGCCCCGGAGACAATCACAGGGGAATTCCGCTGGTGCGGCCGGCTCTCTACAACGGCATAATCCTGGCGGTGGACGGACCGGGATTCCGCATCCAGGACCGCTCCTTCCCCCCCATCGAGGCGGGGAACCTGACCGCTTGGGGGCAGGAGCCATGCTATCTGGAAATCCAGTCCTGCCCTGCGGACCCGACCTTGGAAGGAGAGAGGTGGGAGGTGGACGCGGAAAAAAGCCTGGCGGTTCCGGGGTTTTTCGCACTGAAAAGCGCGGCCTGGAACACGCGCCCCGACCTTCCCCCTGCCCTTGCCGGCGCCTCCTACTCCATCCGCAGCCACTGGACGCTGGAAAACGTCTTCCCGCCGCTCGCCGAAAGTGATGTGCTCCGCTCGGCGACGCCGGACCAGGCGGATCGGATTTCCATCTTTGACCCATCCCATCCCAAGCGATATCGCAGTTTTTACGCCCAGGCACTGGCGCCGGCGGGAAGCTGGAGGTGGAGTTCCCTGGACAAGGACGACCGGACCTCACGGGTGATTCCCCCCGGGCATGGCTGGCTTTTTTACCGGGAACCAAACCGAAGGCTCAACCTCGGCCTGACCGGGGAAGCCCGTGTCTGCGCCCTCCGGATTCCCCTGCGGCCGGGAATGAATCTAGTGGCTCCGGGTCTCGTCCGAACCACGAGCTTTCGCCAGTTTGCGATGGGCTCCGCCAACGGTTTCCAGTCCGGGTCCAAGGCGGGGCTGGCCGACCGCATCAGCCTGTTCCGTGGGCAGTCGGTGGACACGTTTGCCCTGCTGCCCCAGGGGTGGATTTCCCTCCGTTCGCTCCGGGGCCTGGATCCGGAGGTGGCCATGGGAGTGCGCCCCGATGATGCCGTGCAGATTTTCAAGCAGCAGGCGGACCCGGATTTCGCCGTGCCCCGGCAACCCTGACCCCGGGAAACAGCCCGGTTAGAATCCGTACTTCAGGCTGAGGGACAGGTCGAATCCCTTGGTGTAGGAGAGGTAATCCACTTCCTGGCCCTGGTAGGTGATGGTCTGGCGGAAGACGGGATTCAGGAGATTCTTCCCGCGGAAGGTCACCGACCAGTTGTCGGCAAACTCCTGGGTCAAGTTGAAGTCCAGCGAAGGAGCGGGTTGCTCATAGATGTCGGGCAGGTCGTAACCGACGGCGTAGAGGTAAGGGCCGGTTACGTTGTAAAAGAGCCCGGCGAAAAATCCACGTTCCTGGTCGTCATAGCTTAGCCCGGCATTGATGATGTAGAGAGGCTGGCCCTGGAGGGGGCGGGTGGTGGAATAATCGCCCCGGTCCTCCGCCTTTTTGATTTGGTCATCGCTCAGGGGGACCTGGGACTGCACATAGGTGGTGTTGAAATTCACGGAAAAGTTTTTCAACCAGGCATGAATCTGGTCGAGGCGCTTGCGGGCCTCGAACTCCACCCCCCAGAGGGTGCCGTTGGGATTGTTTTGGTACTGGTAAAACTGGGTGTCCCCCAGCTGGGCGATCCCCTGCTCGATCGGTTTTTTGATGGATTTGTAGAAGCCGCTGACGGCGAGAACCTCCCCGGGCCGCGGAAAGTACTCCATCCGGACGTCATAGTTGTTGATGCTGGAAAGTTTCAGCCGGGGATTGCCGACAAAGATGGTGGCATCCGAGAAGTCCTGGGTGACCACAGGCCCCATTTCCTTGAAGGAGGGGCGCGCCAGCGTCTGGGACCAGGCGAGCCGGAAGTTGACCTCCGGCATGAGCTGGAAAGTGGCGGCCGCCGAGGGAAGAAGATCGAGCTGCTGGATGACTGCGTTGGCATCCGCCTCGGTGGGGAAAAGGGTCGAGGTGGGGCCCTGAATCTGGATGTCCGTGTTTTCGAAGCGTGCTCCGCCAATCAGGGTGAGCTGGGGGAAAAGCCGGAATTCGGTCATCACATAAGAGGCGATCACCTGCTGGTAGGCGTTGTAATAACTGCCGAATCCGGAGGAGTTGTTCACCGCGGTCCAGGACATGAATTGCCCGTTGCCCAGGCCGGCCGGGTTGACCAACCCTGACCTGTCCTCGTTGAGATAGACCGTGGACCAGTTGGGATCCCCCGAACCGGCGGTGTAGGTGGAGTAGTTGGCCGGGAAGTTGGCCCCCCCATATTCGTAGACGAAGCTGGCCTGGTTGTACTGCCGCTGGGTGGTATCAATGTAGAAGCCGGTCTTGAATTTGCTGGGGTTGTCCTTCTCCTCGAAATACGGGACGCTGATGTTGGCGATCGCGTTGTATTCTCCCTCGGTGAGTTGACGCTGGTATCTTTGCAGCGGTCTTTTGGACTGGGTGAAGGATGGGTCGGCCGGAGACAATTCCGAATACTGGCCGGTGGTTTCGTCGTACTTGGCCTGGAAGAGACGCTGGTCGGGTTCATCCAACTGCGCCCTGCCGACGCCGCCCACCCAGTCGATCTGGATGTCGCGAAACGTGGGAATGACGTGATCCCCGTTCAGCTGGACATACCCCAGTTGCCGTTCCCCGTACTGGATGGTCGTGTACTGGAGTTGCTGGTTCGCCGGAAGGGTCGGGTTAAGGGCGTTGTCCGCAACCTGATAATCCGCGGTATCGGTCGCCTGCTGGTTGAAGAGGACGTTGATCCCCACCTTGTGGTTTTTTTCCGGTTGGACGGCAAGGTTGACCAATCCTCCCCAGAGCACGTCCTCGGAGGCTTTGTTGTCGCTCAACAGGAAGTCCTGATTGAGATTGCCGGCGATCACCGAATAATTTCCGCGGAGGGTCTGCGGATTGTAGATGTTTTTGTGGCGGTAACTGAAGGCGCCGAAGCTCCCGACCTGCTGTTCCGGTCCGTACTCCACGGTGTCGCCGCCCTGGAGGTTGAAGCTGTAGTTGGGTCCCGGGGTGGAGTTGGTCAGGCCGACCACCGGGCTCATTTGCCGCATCGCCTGGTTGACGGTTTCGGCGGTGTCGAGATTTCCCGCTCCCGCATTCAGGCTGGCCGGGTTGAGGCCAACCAGGGCGGAGTTATTGATGACGCTCTCCGGAATAGCCCGCTGGTTGGCGCGAAAGCCGAAGGGTCCGGTCCCTCCGCCCGCGTAGGTCAGGAAGTCGGGATTGAGGGTGGCTTGGGAGTTGTATTCCACCGTGGCGGATACCCCCAGGGAGGGTTTGTCCGGAAATTTTTTCGTGCGGATATCCACGCTCCCGCCGGTGAAATCCCCGGGCTGGTCGGGCGTGAAGGTTTTGGTGGTGTTGATGCTTTCCAGGGTCGGACCGGGGAAAAGATCCACGTTGATGGCCCGCTTGTCGGGGTCCGACGACGGTAGCCGGCCGCCGTTGAGCAGCGTGTTGACGTAACGGTCGGAAAGGCCGCGGACGACCACATATTTGCCGTCGACCACCGAGGTGCCCACCATCCGCTTGAGCGCATCCCCCGCCGTGGAGGCGCCCAGTTTGGAAATGAGATCGGCCCCGATTGTGTCGAGCACCGCCGCGGCGTTTTGCCGCTCCCCCAACAGCCCCACCTCGGAGGTTTTTTCCAGTTCCCCCGGCACGACCAGTTCCTCGAGTTCCTCCACTTCCGCGATTGTCTCGATGCGCAGGTCGTTGAATTGGCCGGAGGCGATACTGGTGTCGGGAATGAGTTTGGGAAGGTAGCCGGAGCTGCGCACATTCAGGCTGTAAACCCCCGGAGGAACACCGCTGATGGTGAAATTCCCCTGATCATCGGTCATGGCCCCGAAGGGGGTGTCCAAAATCGTGACGGAGGCCCGGGCAATCGGCTGGCCGAAATCGGAATCCACCACCCTTCCCCTGACCCCTCCCACACCTTGGGCCTGCAGGGGGGCAACACCGCAAAGCGATGCCGCCAGCAGGACAAATAGTCCGGACAACTGCGGGGTGCGGGAGAAAAGGCCGGGCACGTCCCTTTTTTGGGAAACCGCGGAGATAAACATAGTTATCTTCCCGGTAGGAATGTCCACGTTTGTGAACTGGATTCAAATAACTTGCGGTGGCATCTGGGTTACTTTTCACAGGTTATTGAGGAGATGGCCAGAGCGGGGTTGATGAGACCACAAGCCTTTCCACCATCGCCGTGTGATCAGGCGTGTGTGTCCCTCTCTTTTCTGCGTGGCCCTTTGGGTGACCGCGCAACACCCCTGCCCCACCTCGGCACAAACCGGAACTCCCGTGGGAACCGGCGCCTGGGGTACGGACACGACCGTCCAGGATGCCGTCCGGCCCAACCCCTTTGCGGTGCCCGCAGGCGGCGGACAGGATCCTGCGAAAGAACTAGTGGATGCCCCTCTTCCGGGACAAAAAGCGGCCCAGGTAGGCGGGACCACCACCGCGGAGGATGTCTCCGCCCTGACGCCGTATTATGTCCGCACGGGCATCGGCCTGGCCTTTGTGACCAGTGTGGATTATCCCGATTTTGGCATCACCAGCCCGGTCAACATGGCCCCGGGCTTTGCCGCGGGGGTCATGCTGGGCAGCCAGTTTCACGACAATGTCGCCTTCGAACTGGAAACCGGCCTTCTCTATAACTCCGTCTACTCCAACCAGACCGGAGGACTCACCGCCACGGGCCTGAATCAGGTCACCAACGTGCAGCTCTTTCAGGTTCCCATGATGGGAAACTTTATTTTCCGCACGGATCCCCTCGGCTCCACCCGGATCCGCCTGGTGGCGGGAGGCGGAGCCGGGGGAATCTTCCGCCAGGTTTTTATCACCGGCTCCCCCGATGACCTCACCCAAAGCCAGACACTGTCGGCCTATCAGGGCTTTGGCGGAATCCAGATCAATCCCGGGGAACCGGATCTGATGGTCGATGTACAGTTTCGCTATCTCAATTCCATCACCGGCCAATCCGTGCCATCGATGTCGCTGATGGGAACCGTGACGATCCGTTTCTAAACGGAACCCGCCAGCGGAAATTCGGGGCTGGCTCGGGCAAGAACCACAGCTCCCTCTGAGCGAGACTAGGGGGGCTGAGATATTCCGACTTATTGGATCATGCCTTGGATAAGTCCCGAATTGTAACACTCCTTTTCTCGATTCGCGGTACGGGGTTTTTAGTTTACTCCCGTGCAACCGCTCCGGATTTTATCGATCCTGTTGGTGACTTGGTGTTTCCCGGGAATTCCCCGGGTGTTCTCCCAGGAAAGTAGCGGACGCCTTTCTCTTCCTCCGGCTGCCTCCTCCCCATCGGCTTCTGCCGGTTCCCCCCCCGCATCGCCCGTCAACCCTGCCCCGCCAAACTCACCGAATGCCGCAAACGTTGCCGGCGGATCGCCCACAACGGGCCTCGCCTCGCCCGCGCCATCCCCAACCGCGGAACCCTCCAACCTGACCGATGCCCCCCTTCCGGAAATCGCCAACCAGCCCAAACTGGTCCCCAGCACTTCTTCCCAAGCGACGGACGGCCCCAAGGGCCCCCGGGACGGCCATTGGTACGTTTCGGGCTTCGGCGGGGCGATGGTGGAACAGTTTCAGGTCAATGCGACCTCCACCGCAGTGGGACAACAGCCCCTCGATCAGGGCCCGAGCGGGCAACTGGGTTCCTATGCCGGATTCAAGGTGGGGTATGATTTCGCCGTTCGTGACGTGCAGCTCGCCTTTGGCGGTCCCACGCCGATCCGCACCGCGATGGAGCTGGAGGGAAGCTATCTGGGAAGTTATGAAAAGATCCCGCTTTATAATGTCAGTTCGGGCGGCCCAACGGTCGGCTACGAAACCTATAATCTCAACGCCTATTCCGTCATGCTCAACGGCCTGATCAAATTCGAGGACCTGCCCGTGACCCCCTACTTTGGCGGAGGCGTCGGAGTGGTGTTCATGACGGCCCTCAACCACAAGATGGATGTGAACGGCGTCGTCGCGGGAACCCCCACCACCTACACCACCTCCACCGGCACCGGCCAAAACACCAGCCTGGCACTCCAGGCGATCGTCGGTCTGGAAAGAAAAGTCTACGAGAATCTCACCCTGTTCATAGAGTACAAATTCCTCGCTTTTCTCGACGTGAAGTTTGCCTACGGCGACGAGCCCACCACCTCGATTCCTCCCGTGGCGGGCGGATCGAATTCCCAGAATGATTTTATGGCCAACCAGATCCTCTCGGCAGGAGTGAAGTGGAGTTTTTAGGATGAAAATTCCGTGCCCAACCCGATTGCGCCGGTCCGGCTCCACCGCGGACTCCAGCGGGAAAATCCGCACGCGCATGACTTTGTCGCGATATTGTCACATTTTGAAGGATGACGGTAAGGGGTATGATGATCAACCCGTGTACCAATCTTTTCTTTCGATGATCCTTCAGAACGTGGAAGCCGCGGGTTCCTGGCGCGGGATGCTCCTGCGACTGCTGCTCTCCCCTTTTTCCAGCCCCATCCCCCGTCTTTCCCTTTCCGTCCTGCGGGCGGTGGCTTTCCTGCTTCTTCTGCTGGTCCTCCCCGCCGTCCGCGCCCAAACCAACGTCCCTGCGGCCCCGATGAAGGTGACCAGTGAAACGGGGCCGATGATCGACTCCACCCGGGAAACCATCGCCAAATGGGTGGAAACGAAGCAGCTCATTTCCAAGGAAAAGTCGGAATGGTCTTCCGGGCGCGAAATTCTCGGCGATCGGGTGCGCCTGGCCGAGGCGGAGACGGCTTCGGTCAGGGAAAAGCTCGGGGAGATCGAGTTGGCCGTGGCGGAAGCTCAGAAAAAAAGGGACGAGCTTTCCGCCGAAAATGAAAAGCTCAAAGCCACCGCCGAAAAGGTGAAAGCCCGGATCGTTGTTTTGGAAAAACAGCTGCGCCCCCTTCTCAAGATGTTTCCCGATCCGCTCAGGGAGAAACTCAAGCCGATCCTCGCCCGCTTTCCGGAGGACTCGGAAAAATCCACCGCCTCGCTTGCCGAGCGACTGCAGAACGTGCTCGGCTTGGTGGATCAGGGCAACGCCTTCAACTCCACCATCACCAGCGTGAAGGAGTTGCGCACTTTTGCGGATGGCACGCGTGCGGAGGTGACCACCGTCTACCTAGGCCTCGCGCAGGCCTACTACACCAACTCGGAGGGAACCTTGGCAGGAGTCGGCCACCCCGGTCCGGAAGGCTGGGTGTGGTCGCCCGAGAACGCCCAAGGCAAACAGATCCTCATGGCCGTCCATATGCTCGAGGGCAAGGAAAAGACGGCCGCCTTCATCAATCTTCCTGTAAAAATCCAATGATCCCGAGTTTTCCTTCAACCCGGCAGATCGCCACCTCTTCAGCCATGGCCGAGTCCGCCACCCCAAAAGCAGGCTGGTTGCCCTGGATCCTCGGGATGACTCTGCTGACCGCTCCTTGCTTCTGCCAAGGTCAGGAAAGCAAGGATGCCGGTCTTTCTCCACGCGTGCTGCGGGCAGAACCGGTCACGCCCTCCACACCCGGGTATGCCCCCGCCCCCATGGCGACAGTCCCGTCCTCCGGCCCTTCCGGGGAAAAACCAAAATCCGGCGACGTGCTCGCCTCCGCCTCCTCCCGGGCCCGGGCCGATTTGGATGCCGCACTACGGGAACTTGCCGCCACCAGGGAAAAAATCGGCTCCGAGAAAGTCCCCCTCAGCCAGGCTCTTTCCAAGGCGGAGGATGATCTCGCCATGGCCCGCAAGCAGCTGGAAACGGCCCAACGGACCAGGGACATGCGCAACCTGGACCAGTCGGCACTCAAGGCAGAGATCAAGCAGCGGGAGGATGAGAACACCTACATGCTCAACCTCCTCAACGAATTTTCCCGCAACTTCGGGGAAAAGGGCCTGCACATTTCCGAGCGGAAAAACCACCGGGAAAAACTGGATCTAGCCAAGGCCGCCCTGGAAAACACCACCGCCGGAAAGGAGGAAAAATACCAA
Organism: Verrucomicrobia bacterium UBA2460; assembly: GCA_002342345.1. GTDB lineage: Bacteria > Verrucomicrobiota > Verrucomicrobiia > Methylacidiphilales > Verrucolacustridaceae > Verrucolacustris. The sequence goes on along the minus strand of DDPU01000085.1, from coordinate 10,301 downwards.
CATTCCTTTGCGGTGGTGGAAGCCGCCCTCTCCCGTCTGGAAGACCTGATGGGCGGCACCACCTACGCGGGTGCTGCGTTGGACTCGAAGGGAGGGCTGGTCGAGGGGAGGTTCGCCCAGATCGGACCGATGGTGCTGTTTTCCAATCCGGACGGCAGTGTTGCCGGCTTTGCCGCCGAGGCCAAAGGCTCCAAGGAAACGGTGGTGAAAGGGGCGGAACACGCCCAGATATTCGGCGCCGCTTTTGCCTCCCTTGTCTCCAAGGGGGAAGGAGTCATTCCCTCCGACTTCACGATGGGCCAGGCCCTGCGGAACCTGACCAACAAAAATTCGATTGTCCGAACCTTCATCCACGGCGGACCAATTATGTGGCCGCTGCTTTTCGTGGCCGTTGCCGCCGTGATCGTCTCCCTGGAGCGAACCCTTTTCATTTTCACGGAGAACCGCCGCCGCAACGAAAAACAAGTGGAGGAAATCTTCACTTTGGTGGAACGCGGCGACCGGAACGGGGCCATCCGCGTTGCGGAAACCTCCACTGACTACGTGGCCCGCGTGCTGGGATTTGCCCTGGCCCACGCTGAACTTTCCATCGCCCAGGCCATCAGCAAAGCCTCAGCCCAGGAAATCAAGCGCTTTACCCGGGGCCTGCCCATCCTGGACACCATTATCACCGCCGCCCCGCTGCTCGGGCTTCTCGGAACGGTTACCGGCATGATGAACACCTTCAGCATGATGGGCGGGGATGAGTTGGGCGCGCCCGCCGCAATCACCGGGGGTATCGCCGAGGGCCTGATCGCCACCGCCTTTGGTCTGCTCATTGCCATCACCTGCCTGTTTCCCAACAATTACCTCAACGCCAAGGTGGAGACCGTCCAGCACGAGGTGGACGATGCGGGCCGGCGCCTCGATCTTCTGCTTCTTGCCCAGAAAACATTCCAGGGCCATGGAACCCCCGGTGCGCCTCCTGCCCCGATCCTCCCTGCACCCCCTTCCTCCCCCACCTTGGACCCGCTTCCAAAATCCCCGACCTTGGCCGCGCCACCGTCGACTGCCGTCCCCGCTTCCCACCCGCTTCCCCCGCTCCCTGGTTCCTTGCCCTCGGTCTCCGCCGTGGGCAAAGCCCGGCCCACCCCCGCTTCCCCCAACCCGCCACCTCAGGCAGCCAGCCCATCCAAGCAAAAGTCTCTTTTCCCCGCTTTCCTGGGTTTTTGGAAACCCAAGACCCCCAAACCCTCCGGATCGGTTGCGGGAGGAAAATAAGCCATGGCCGGAGGAGGAGGAGGCGTCACCCGGGGAGGGAGGAAGAAGGCACGAATCGAAATCATCCCACTGATCGATATCATGTTCTTCCTTCTGGCGACTTTTGTGATGGTCTCCCTATCCATGGTGAAAAACGAGGGCGTCTCCGTGATGCTCCCGGGTTCCAGCACCTCCCAGTCGGCCGAGAAGGACGACAGCATCACCACCGTCTCCGTGGCCGAGAACGGCGATGTCTACCTCGGGCAGGAGAAGGTGACGATGAGCCAACTTCCGCTGCGCCTTTCCTCCATCAAGGCATCCAATCCCGATCCAAAATTCACCCTCAACGCGGACTCCCGGGCGAACTTTGACAAGGTAGTCCTGGTGCTCGATGAGATCCGCAAGCTCGGCGTCACCAAGATCGGCATCTCCACAAAGGCCAGGTCCCCGTGAAACTGCTGCAGACTCCGCCTCCTGCGCCATCCGCAAACCGGGCTGGCCAGTTTCGCCCCCGCAAGGACCCCAATCTTTTTCCCATCAGCATCGCCGCAGTTGTCCTGTTTACCCTGTTCCTCGTAGTGGTGGTTGGAGGCATTCTTTTTCCCGTCTCGGAATTCAAAAAAAAGCCCAAACCGGAGCCCGAGCAGGAACTCGACATCTCCAACCTCAAGAAACCGGAGGAGGAGCAGAAGGTCGAGCAGGAGGTGGAAGAGCAAAAGGAACCCCCGCCCCCCGCACCCATCATGGAAAATATCGCCATCGCCGCCCCCCAGATGGACGATGCCCCCGCCCTCGCGCCGATGAGCCTGAGCGATCTCGAATCGGCCCTCGCCCCGGGTGGTGGTGCGGGCATGTTCGGCGGGGGGGGCGGTTTTCAATCCGGGCGCATCGGTGGACGGGGAGGAGGAGGCGGCCCCGGAGCCGACATGGAGCAGGCTTTCTCCATGGCTGATCTCGACCAAAAACCCCGCGCGGTCTATCAACCCGCGCCCGTTTACCCGGCATCCCTGCGTTCCCGCAAAATCGAGGGCGTTGTCAGCATTATTTTTGTCGTGGGAGCCGACGGTCGCGTCACCAACGCCAAGGTGGAAAAAAGCACCGACCCTGCCTTCGAGAAGCCCGCGCTGGACGCCGTCCGGAAATGGAAATTTGAACCTGGTGTAAAGGAAGGAAGGAAAGTCTCCTTCAAGATGCGCGCCCCCATCCGCTTCGACCCCAAGGCATCCTCATGAGATGGCGGCTCATTTTTTTTTGCTCCGCCGTTTGGACCGTCGCCGTCTGGCCATGGACCCTCTCGGCACAGGATCCTTCCGCCGCCGATCCCAAACCCGCCCCGGGTTCCCCCGGAGCCACCCGTGCCGCCGTCATGGAAATCTTTGCCGACCAGGATTTCCGGAAACGTGCCCTGGAAAATTTCAACATCCACAGCGACTTGGAGCCCAAACTTCCCGCCGCCGAGAAGGAGGCCTTCACCAAGGTCGCCGACCTTGCCGCCACCGATGTGGTCAGGGCCTACTTCGAGCTCAAGGCCAAAACCACCGCGGATTCCAGCGCAGTCTTTGACTTCACCCTGGGATCGATCGCCTACCAGCTCAACCGACCGAACGAGGCGGCAAAATACCTGGAAAGCGCCACCCGGAAATTCCCCACCTATTTGCGTGCCTACAAAAACCTGGGCCTGATCCAACTACAGCAGGGCCGCACCGACGCTGCCATCAAAACCCTCACCCGCGCGATCGAACTGGGCGGGGGGGACGGCAACACCTTCGGCCTCCTCGGCACCGCCTACGTTGCCAAGGAAAACTTTGTCGCCGCCGAGGGCGCCTTCCGCAACGCCCTGCTTCTCCAACCCGCCACGCCGGAATGGAAACTGGGCCTGGCCCGCTGCATCTTCCGCCAGAACAAATACGCGGAGGCCGTCTCCCTCATGAACGACCTGATTGAACGCCAACCCGACAAACCCGAGTTCTGGCTCCTGCTCGCCAGCGCCCACCTCGGTCTCAAGGAGACTACCTCCGCCGCCACCTGCTACGAAATGATCGACCGGCTTGGCAAATCCACCCCAGAGACCCTGATGTCCCTCGCGGACATCTACTTGCAGGACGCCAACTATCCGCTGGCCGTGGAAACCTACCTGCGCGCCCTGGATCTCAAGCCCGACCAGAAAATCGACCGCCCGCTCCGCGCCGCCGAAGTGCTCAATGCCCGCGGAGCTCCCGCCGAGGCCGCCCTGCTCCTCGCCAAGTTGAAAACCTACGCCGGTGAAAACGTCGAGCCGGATCGACGCAGAAAAATGCTGAAACTTGAGGCGAAAATCGCCTCCGCAGAGGGAAAATCCAAGGAGTCGGCCGCTGTCCTCGAGCAAATTCTCCAGGAGGATCCTCTCGACGGGGATGCCCTTCTCCTGCTCGGACAGTATTACGCCAAAAACAACCAGCCGGAAAAGGCGATCTTCCTCTTCGAACGCGCTGCGGGAATGGAACAGTTTGAGGCCGATGCCAAGGTTCGCCACGCACAGGTTCTTGTCACCACAGGCAAATACGATGAGGCCGTTCCCCTTCTCAAGCGGGCCCAGGAAATCAAACCCCGGGAGAGCATTGCCAGATACCTCGAGCAAATCGAACGCCTCCTCAAAACCCGGGCCAAGAGCTGACTTTCCCGGAGCCCCCGAGGCCCGGGGGCCCAGCCAAAACCAAATCGTCCGGGATCCCGACCCCCGTCCCTTTCTCCCGTTCCACGAGGGAATTAGAGACAGTCGAGCCAGGTCGGCCGCGACTCACCCTCGATCCATTCCGCGGCCAGGTCGTCGGCCATGGCATCGATCGGCGAGGCTGCGGCGGCGGTTTCCCCGGGCGGGTAGAGCGCGTCTTCCACGGCAGGGTCGAGGTAGCAGATGGGGAGTGCGGGGGAGTTGTCCATGGGGTCAACGTGATCCCGTTTTCCAAAGTTTCCAGCAACGTTTTTGTGACAATTGATTTTGTCACTTTTTCCAAAACTGCTGGCACATTGCCCCAAGCCCCTCCGTTCCCTGCTCGCCTGCTTGGCTTCGGTCCGACAACACCAAGGGGTGAAGTTGTCCGGACTTCTTGCTCTTCCGTTGGTTTGGGGAACTTCCCATCTTCTTGCCCAGGCTCCCGCCGGGGAGGAAAACTATGTTCCGCCCTGGATGCAGGAGGAGTCCAAGCAAACCGCCGCCCTGGACTGGTATGTCAGTCCGGCTGTGGGTATTTCCCTTATCCGAGACACCGACATCAACCAGTTCTCCGGAGGCACTAGCGGCACGACCGTCTCCTCCAGCAGCGGTTTCCTCTCCTACGACCCAGGTTTTCGGATGGACCTGGTCGTTGGCGCACGCATCACCGACTGGTTTGCCCTGGAGTTCGCCCCGGGTTTCATGGTCAACAGCCTGAACTACCTCCAACCCAACGGGAATTTCACCATCGGGAGCCAGACCGTCCAAGGCGGACAACAGGTCAACCTCCAGGGCGATTACTACCAGATTCCCATGCTGGCCAATTTTCTCTTCACCATTCCGATTGATCCCCGCTTTACCATTTCCGCCGGGTTCGGCGTCGGCGGCATGGTCACCGCCGTCCAGACCACCTCCGTGCAGGGAGTCAGCATGGAAACCTCGGACGGGATCAGCACCGCCCTTGCCTTTGCCTACGCCGGACAGTTCGGACTTGATTTCCCTTTCGCGGAAAACATGCAAGCCGGGATCACCTACAAGTACACCGGCACCGGGGCTCAGGACTTCACCGGGGGGTCCTTCTTCCAGTTCATCCAGGCCGAAAACGGCACCGCCACCCAATCCGTCCAGGCCTACTTTCTTTACCGCTTTTAAGGTTGATCCTCCGCTTTTCTCCCGAGAAGGGGCGTCCTGCTCACCTGCGCAGTTCTTTTTGAAGATTTTCAATCATCCAGGACAAAGCCCTGTTTTCCCCCTCTTTTCGCAACCGCTCCTCCCCCATCAGGGGCATCTCCTGAACATTTCGCTCCCTCCACCATTCTGCCTTGAGAAGCAGGCTTTCCATAACCACCCGGGGATAGGCGGAAACGGCTTTGGTCGAGCGAGGATTCAAGGCCGGGACGGCGTTCCGGCGGATGTGGAGATCCGCTCGGGGTTGACCCTGCCCAAATAGACCTGCTTTTCCATTTTCCGGAAACCCCACCACATCCCTGCACCTGCCAGGATGAGTAGGGCAACCAGGAGGACTGCCCGGATTTCTAGGAGACGGCTACGGGAAACACCGGGCCCCTGCGGGTCCCGATATTTCCTTGCACCCAACAAGGCTGCCAACCTTCGCATCAGGGCATCTTATCCCCACCCGAGTATGGCGTGTGTTACATTTCCGTTACCAAAGTTCCCGGGATATGCGGTCGGAAAACAAGCAGAGAGGTCCATCAGCACCGGATTTTTACGAACACCCGTTTTTGGATGACGTCTGCACGTGGGGAGCGTCTCCCCGGGTCCTCTCACCCGGAATCGCAAAGGCCGGGTCCCTTCCTACCCGCCTGACTTTCCTTCCTCTAACAATGCCTTCGGCTCCTGGAATTCCTCCGCGTTTCGCTCGCCCCCCGATGCCAGGCTTGCCCTTCCGAACCGGTGGTCCCGATACAGCGTGATCGACACGTCCTTGTTTTCCCGGATGCAGGCCTTGATCGCCTCCGGATCCTTCTCGCAAAAGAGCAGCGTCTTCCAGCTGGTGAGATGCTTCGGCTTGTGAAAATCACTCCCCGCGATGAACGGCAACCGCCTTAGCCCCACCGGATTGAACAAATCGTCCCGGTTCCCGATCTCCCACGCGTCGATGTAAGGCTTATACTCTTCCTGCCGCTCCCAAAGAAACAGCGTGTCCCGCCCCCACATCGAAGTCATGTGGTGCGGATGGGCGGCAATCGTCAGACCGCCCTGCGCCCGCACCGCCTGGCAGATCTCCTTCAGTTTCAGGCCGGGATCGATCGGTTCCTTGAGATCCACACCCAACAGGTGGGCGGACCGCTTGGCCGTCAGGCCGTCCAGGTTGAACTCCATGCCCGGAAACAGGATCATCCGGTACTTGATCCAGGCCCGGTTCCGCTCCTCCTGCAGGGCCCGGAAATATTCCGGCAGGTCCTCCGCGGTCATCACCAATCCCGTCAGATCCACCAGGCGCCCGATCAGACAACCCTTGTCGACGACATGATCGGTCACGGCCATCGCGTCGAACCCCCGCCGCCCGTAAAAATCCACCAGTTCCCGCAGGCTCATCCGGCCGTCGGAGTAGACGGTGTGGCAATGCAGGTCGACCATCAGCAGCTGCTTTTTTCCGGTGACGGGAGCGGGTAGCAACCGCAGTTCCGGCAGGCGTTCCGCCACCGTGGCCGACCGCACCCTCCGCACCACCGCCTCCGCCAACCGGTCCGCCGCCCCGGCCGCCCGCCAGGCCTCCTTGCGGGCCCGCCGCCGCCACTCCCGGCAACCCACTCCCCCTCCCTCCAGGGCGGCCTCCACCCTCCTGCCGATTTCCCCGGGAGAGTCGGCCAAGGCGCCGCATCCCAGCCGGACAACCAGCCGGCACATGTCCTTCCTCTCCTCCGCCTTCTTGCCACCCTCCACCAGCACCACCGGCCGGCCGCTGGCGAGGATTTCCCGGACGGTGATGATCCCCGGCTTGGTGATGACCAGATCGTGCTCCCGGATCAGCCCGGCCAGATCCTTGATCCAGCCCCTGACCTCGAACCGTTCCTCCTTTCCAAAAACTTTTTTCAGGTCCGCCTTGAGCTCCTCCTCACGTCCCACCACCGCCGTCACCCGGATCCCCCGGTTTTCCAGAAGCTTCTCCACCGTGCGGATCGCTTTCCGGCGACGGGAATTCACCAGATAGAGAACGCGGAAAGGTGAGCCCTGCCGGGCCCTGGGCTCGCTCTTTTCCCTGCAGACAAACTCCGGCCGAACCGGCCAGCCGCCGAACCGGACTTCACCCACCGTGGAATGCCTCCGCTTCAACTCGGCGGCCGGCCCCTCGTCCGCCGCCCAGATCAGGTCGGCCGGAACCTTCTCCCAGGCCCGCAAATCCTCCGCCTCCAGGGCCACGCCAATCCGTTGAAAACCCGCCTCGCTCCGGTCGCCCACCCGCTCCTGCAGCGCCAGACCCACGGCCGGGTCAAAAAAAACAACCAGCTCGGGCGAACCCTCGTCCAATGCCAGGGCGACGGAGCGGCGGAACTGCGGCCAGCGGGAACGCCCAAGGGTGCCATCCGCGGTGCGGCGCACCCACTTGAGAAGCTTTTCCGTTTCCCCTTTTTTCTTCCCCATCATTCCGCGAATCCGGGCAATCCAACCGCCTGTTCCCTCGTCCCCCACCTCCCGGATTTCCACCCGGACATCGGTGCCGGCCAGGTCCTCGATCCGGTCCCGCAGGGTTCGCGCGGCATAATGGTGTTCTTCCTGGCCGCTTGTCAGGATCAGCACGTCCCGCATGCGTTTTCTCTAGGTTTCCACGGAAAAACCACAAGCGCCCCCGGGTGACATTTTCGTGGCGGAATTTTTCCTCAAGGAACGGCGTCTTTCTCCCCCGCCCGCCAGGCCTGAATCCGCCACCGCCCGCTCTCCCCATCCGGGCAAAGCCGGACACATCCAACCCGCTCGAGTTTCACCAACCTCAGGCCCAGGGACTCTGCCTGCGCCGCAAAATCCACGGAAAGCGACGTATCCTCCTCCCAGGAGCGGGATGCGCGCACCAGGATTCCTGGCCGGACCGCCGAAAGCCACTCCGGCGTCAGGTTGCTCCCGCCATCCTTGGAGGGAATTTGCACCAACACCCCCGACTCCAGTTCCGGCCCGAAAGTTTGCACCAACCGCCGCTCCACCCCGGCGGGGATCGAGCCAGCCCAGAGCAAGCGGGCCTTTCCGCAATCCAGCCTCAAAACCATCCCGTCCTCCTCGCTCCGTCCAACCCCGCCCTCCGCCGACGGCCAGAGCACGCGCACCCTCCAGTCCGGACCCAGGGCCGTCTCCGTCCCCTCCCGCCAAAACTGTCTTCCCTTCTCCTGGAGCTGCAGCTCCGCACGCCAGGCCTTCAGGGCGGGCGACCTCACCGCCGTGCCGGTTTCCGCCCACCAACCCACGGGCAGGGCCCGGGCCATCTCCACCGCGGCGCCCATCCGATCGGAAACCCCGGCGGTCAGGACCACACCACGGAGCGAGTTGATCCCGTGCCAGTGCAGGAAAGGTCGCATCGTGTAGGCCCAGGACCGCCTCGAGCCGGCGTCGATCAGCCACTTTCCTCCCTCTCCGGAGAGAAGGGTCGGCGCGGAATCCTCCAAGGCCACCACCTTGATCCAGGCTCCCCGCTCGGTCCACGCTCGCGGATCGGGCACCGCAAACTGCCCTCCCGGCCAGGAGGCCATCCATCCCAGCACCATGGCCAGCAGATGCACCAGCTTTGCATTGGCCAGATTGATGGCCGTGGCTGCTCCCAGGGAAACCGCTCCGGCCACGGAGGAGGCCGCCGCCAGCACCGTGACCACGCCGGCAACCGGTCCCGCCACCAGGTTGGCCAGCAAAGCCACGGGCACCACCTGGTGAAAAAGAAGCATCCCGGGGACCAGCGAGCCCACCCACGCCGCCGCCGAGGCGGCGACCAACGTCGCCACCAACACCCAAAACCGGAACACCCACAGCCTGGCCGACCCGACCAGCCTTCGTGGAATCCACGGATCCGGCCGCCCCATGGCGATCAGCCTCTCCTGCCACCGTCCGCTGAAAACCATCAGCCCGGCGACCACCAGGAAGGACAGCTGGAATCCGGGATCCAGCACCTGCACCGGATCCCAAAGAAGCAGGGCCAGCAGAGCCAACCCCAGCCAGTTCGCCGGATCCACCGGACGCCCGAAAATCCATCCGAGATAAAGCACGGAAATCATCACGAAGGCCCGCTGGGCGCTGGCCTCCATCCCCGTGGCCAGACAGAAGAGAAACACCGCCGGCAGGGTCAGCCACGCCCAGCGCCACCGCACCGCCCCCGTCAGCGCCAGGATCCAAAGAAGCAACCCCGCCACCACCGCCAGATTCTGCCCGCTGACCGCAAACAGGTGCAGGGTGCCGGTCTTCCGGAAACTCTCCCGCAAATCCTCCCCCACGCCGTCCCGATACCCGAAAAGCATCGCCGCAATCAAACCGGCGGCCTCGGGATCGTCCTCCAACCCGGCCGAGGTGGCCCGAATCATGTGACCGCGCAGCCTGCCGGCCAGCCGTTCCAGCCATGCTCCCGGCTGCGGGCCCAGGATTTGCAGTTCCTCGGCCCGCACCCGGAATTGGTGATCGATCCCGCGGGAACGCAGGTAGGTGCGCCGGGGAAACTCCCCGGGATTTTTCGGCGGCTCCGGGAGACTGAGATAACCCGCCGCCCGGATCCGGTCCCCCACCTGCGGCCAAACCTCAGGCGCCGGGTCGACCCGCAGCAAAACCCGGCCCGGGCATCTTTCCCAGCCCTGCTCCCCCTGGATCGAGTCAACCACCATTTCCGTCTCCAGGGCTTTCTTCCCCCCCTGCCAAACCCGCTCAGCCGGAAGTTCCGCGATCCATCCCTGCAGGATCGCGGTCCCCGCCTCCTCCCCCGCTCGTGCGCGCAGGGAATCCTTGGCCGGCGCGTAGGCCCTCACCCCCGCGTAGTGAGCCAGGACCGACAGGACAAAAAGCCAAATCGCCGGGGAACGGACATTTTTCGGCCCAGCCCACCCGGCTGCCGCGAAAATCAGCGCAAGAAACGTCCAAACCAGCGGCCGGGGAGCAAGACAAAGACCGCCAAGCGTTCCGACCAGCCCGGCCAAGGCCACCGGAACCAAGGGCCGCCTCATCGGCCAAACGGAGTTCATGCCCGCAGATGATTCAGCGGCGTGTAGCGCCCGATTTTGAGGTGACGACGAATTGCCCGGGTGATGAAACCCTTGGCCTTATGGACGGCTGTTTCCAGGGACCACCCCTTCGCCAAGCCGGAACAGATCGCCGCGGAATAAGTGCAACCGGTTCCGTGCGTTTCCACTCCGCGGATCCGCCGGCTCGAAAACACCCGCGTTTT
>DDPU01000025.1 GCA_002342345.1 Verrucomicrobia bacterium UBA2460 | reverse complement strand
GTTCCCATGCCGACACCCTGCACCGTCTGGAAAAGTTTCCCCTCCGTTTTGATGGAGGGAGCGATGATGATCTCCGTCTCCTGAAACTCCCGGATCGTTTTTGCGCCCACGTTCCCCATGCAGGTGACGATGGCGCCGACCAGATTTTGCGATCCGTCGTCCAGGGTTGCCGGCCCGAAGAGGATTTGCCGGAGGCTTCCCGTCACCCCCACCTTGATCCTGGTTCCGCGCGGCAGGTTGGCGTGGGGCGTGGCCATGCCCCAGTGGTTGCCTTGGCCCGGGGACTCCTCGGCCCGGGCAAACGCGCTACCGATCATTACCGCGTCCGCCCCGCAGGCGAACGCCTTGCAGATATCCCCGCCCTTGTTCATCCCGCCGTCGGTGATGATGGGGACATAACGGCCGGTCTTTTTGTGGTAGGCGTCGCGGGCCGCGGCGCAGTCAACCGTCGCAGTCACCTGCGGCACCCCCAGTCCCAAAACGCCCCGGGTGGTGCAGGCCGCCCCGGGCCCCACCCCGACCAGCAGGCCGGAAATCCCCGCCTCCATCAGTTCCAGGCTCACCCCGTACGTCACCGCGTTCCCCACCACCACCGGGATCTTCATGGTTTTGCAGAACTTGGCCAGGTCGAGCGTCTTGTACTCCGAGGAAATATGCCGGACCGTCGAGACCGTTGACTGGACCACAAAAATGTCGGCACCGGCCTTCTGGGCGATGGCACCGTACTTCTCCGCTTTTTGGGGGATCGAGGAAACCGCCGCGACAATTCCGGCCTTCTTCATCTCCTTGATCCGTTTGGCGATCAACTCCTCCTTGATCGCCGGGATGTACATCTTCTGGATCAGGTGGGTGCTGGTGTCCTTGTCGGCCTTGGCGATCTGCGCAAGGACGTCGGCGGGATTTTCATAACGCGTCTGCACCCCTTCGAGGTTGAGCACCGCCAAGCCGCCCATTTTTCCCATCGCCACCGCAAACTTCACGTCCACCACACCGTCCATCGCCGAGGCAAGGATCGGCACCTGGAAGGTATGCCTGCCGATCGAGAAATCCGTGTTCACCTCCGCCGGGTTGACGGTCACATCCCCGGGGACAAGGGCAATCTCGTCAAATCCGTAGGTGACGCGCGCTTTCCGGTTCCTTCCTATCCACATGCCCATGGTTCAGCTCCTTTCAGAGGACGGGGGTAGCACGGGATGCCGGGCGCCGCAGCGACGGCAACGCAGCGTGTGCCAGGCGTGTTCGCGGGGATTGCGCGCCCCGCAGCAGGGACAGGAAACGGTTTCGCGGTGACGCCGGAAAAGACGGGAGGATTGCCATCCACCAAACATCCACAAAACAAAAACGATGCCAAGAAAAAGGCACAGGTATCCGAAAAGAAGTTGTGAAGGACTCAGGTTCAAGGCTTCTCCTCTCCCGGGGGATCCACCCTCCAAAGAATCCGCACCCGCCCCCACTCCACCCAACGCCCGGGAGCAGGCTCAAACCTCCAGGACCGCAACAGGTTGGAAGCCTCACGGTCCACGGCGGGATCCCCCGAGGTACCCTCCAAAAACACAAAACGTACCGCGCCGTCCTCATCCACCCCGATTCTTGCGGTGGTTGGTTCCAGCGCACTGCCGCTTTTCATTCCCGGAAGATCCAGCTTGGCGCTGGGTTTCCGGTCCTTGAGGTCCCCGATGATCTCATGCCATGTCGCCGCAACCGGCCGGTCCCGGGGAGGAGGCGAACGGAAAAGGGAAAAGCCGGTATCCTCCCCCAGGGCCTGTTCGGCCCGGACCGCCAGGGGCGCATCCGCACCGAGGCGGAAAGAACGGAAAGGGGGAAGTTCGGCGGTGGGTTGACCTGCCCAGGCGGCATCCTGCCATGGCAGGACGACCGGTGCCGCCAGACGGGAGGGAGTCGCCTGCGGATAGACGATCGCGGAAGGATCAAAAATGTGTGCATAGCCCGCGGGAAGCTCCGCCTCGGAAACCAGAACCACCTGTCCCGGGCTGGGGGGAGGAATCGGGGCAAAATCCCCGGGATCGCGGAACAGGGAAAAGGCGGCCGCATGCGCGCCAAGGGACAGGATCAGGAATCCGGCCAACTGCCGGCCGGGACGGGTCAACGGCCCCGCCGAGCCGAACTTCATTTTCCCGACTCCTCGGACTTGGACGCCAGCACCGCGGAAAGGCCGTTTTGCACAACAACGTCGAGTAGCTGCGTGACCACGCCGTGGCGCAGTTCCCGGTCCGCCCGGATGACCACGGCCGCCCGCGGTTCCAGCTTCGCGATCCGCGCCAGCTCCAAACGCAATTTTGCCAGGTCGATGGCCCGGTCGTTGAAAAAAATCTGCGGCTTCAGCCCCGCCGTCGCCGTGATCACATACCGGGTGTCGGTAACCCCTCCCTTGGACTGACCCGCCGTGGGGGGGTCAATGACGATTCCCGGCTGAAAGACAAAGCTCGAGGTCAGCAGGAAAAAAATCAGCAGCAAGAGGATCACGTCCACCAGCGGCGCCACGTCCAGCGGCCCCCGCAGGATCCGGACGCTGGTCCGCACCTTCATGCCGGCGGTTTTTCCGTCCGGGGCTCGGTGGTCACCGGCGTGACCACGGCGGTGGAGCGGCTCCTCCCGCCCTCCTTGAGGATCTGGATCATCTCGATCCCCGCCCGCTCCATGTCCTGGACCGTTGCATTCATCCTCGAGGCGAGAAAGTTGTAGGCCACATAGGCGGGGATTGCCACCACCAGCCCGCCTGCGGTCGTCAAAAGGGCCTCCCAGATCCCTCCCGCCAATTCCCCGACCGGCACCGTGCCCCGCGCCATGTTGACGGTCTGAAACACCCGGATCATGCCCGTCACCGTGCCCAGCAGACCCAGCAACGGGGACACATAACCCACCGTGGCAAGAATCGACAGGTTCTTCTCCAGCCTGGGCACCTGGAGTTGCGCCACCTCCTGAAGGGCCTCCCGCAGGTCGCCCAGGGGCAAATCCCTTTTCAGCAGGGCCGCCTGCACCACCCGCACTGCGGGCCCATGAGCCTCGTCACAGCGCTCAAGCGCCTCCGTGAAGCGTTTCTCCCTCACCAACGCCTGGATCCCGTCGAGAAACGGGTCCAGCGGCACCCCCATCCGCCGGTACTCGAACATTCTTTCGAGAAAAACCGCAATGGCCACGATGCTGGCTCCGAGGATGACCCACATGATGGGCCCGCCCAGCCGCATCAGTTCGAAAAGGGTCGAGGGCATGGTTCCTGTTTACCCCTTTGCCCCGCGGGAGGCGACCCTGCGGGCGATCTCCCCCGCCATTTCCCGGGTACCCACGCACTTCTCCCCCGGGGCCGCAATATCGGCGGTGCGCCAACCGTCCCGGATGGCCCCCGCCACCGCCCCGCGGATCGATTCCGCCGCCGGCCGGTTTCCAAAACTCATCTCCAGCATCATGGCCAGGGAAAGGATCTGGGCGATCGGGTTGGCGATCCCCTTGCCCGCGATATCCGGGGCCGATCCCCCCGCCGGCTCGTATAATCCGAAATTCCCCAGTCCCAGCGAGGCGCTGGGCAGCATGCCCAGGGACCCGGCCACCGCCGCCGCCTCATCGCTCAAAATGTCCCCGAAGAGGTTTTCGCAGAGCAGGACGTCGAATCTCCCCGGATCCCGCACCAGCTGCATCGCCGCGTTGTCGACGTAGATAAAATCCAGGGCGATGCCGGGATGCCTCGCGGCGATCCCTTTCACCGTCTTGCGCCAAAGCAGGCTGCTCTCCAGCACGTTGGCCTTGTCCACCAGGGTCACCCGCTTTTTCCTTCCCGCAGCCGCCCGGAACGCGACCTCCGTCACCCGTTCGATTTCGTGCGTCTCGTACACCATCGTGTCCACCGCCCGCTCGCCGGATCCTTTCTTCACCGTCTCCTTGGGTTGGCCGAAATAAAGCCCGCCGGTCAACTCCCGCACCACCAGGACATCAAAGCCTCCCGCCACCCGCTCGGGCCTCAGGGGCGAGCAACCGGTCAGCTCTGGGTACAGCACCGCCGGGCGCAGATTTGCGTAGAGGCCAAAAATTTTCCGCAAAGGCAGCAACGCTGCCCGCTCGGGCTGCTCGTTCGGCGGCAAGGATTCCCACTTGGGCCCGCCGACGCTCCCGAAAAGCACCGCGGTGGAGGATCGGCAAAGCTCCACCGTGTCCTCAGGCAGGGCCTTCCCGGACGCATCAATCGCCGCCCCGCCGACCAGCCCCCTTTTCCACTCCAGACGGAAACCGTGACTGCCCTCTGTTGCCTCCGCCACCTTCAGGGTCGCCTCCATGACCTCCGGACCGATTCCGTCCCCGGCCAGGACCGCCACTTTGCCCTTCGTCTCTGCCATCCTTCCTTCCTAAATCCCCGCCCCCTCCGACTCAAGCATTCGACACCCCGAAAAC
>DDPU01000073.1:11252-15235 GCA_002342345.1 Verrucomicrobia bacterium UBA2460 | reverse complement strand
TTTTTCGGAAACCCCGCCACCCCCACCCCCACGACCGCCCGCTTTTTCAACGCGGTCCAGGCCCCTCCCCGGTCCTAGGAAAAACGGACGTCCTTACCCGGATCCATTTCGAATTCCAAAACCTCGATTTTCTGCGAATGGGGACGCAACACCTGGGCCTCAAACTGGTGGTAGAGGGGGTGATCGAAGGCGGAGGTCCGCTTCAGGCTGTTTTCAAACTCCAGGGCCAAAAAAAGATCATGGGAAGATTCGTGCCCGGGCAGCGGGATCTTTTTTCCGCAGGCCAGGCTGAGCACATCCTGGATCTTCAGCAGACGAATGCGGCTTTCCACCATGATCCCCTCCGCCTTTTCGGCGACAACCCCGCTTTTCAACTGAATCAGCTTGAGATGATGGATCATGCGAACAGAGCAGGTTGCGTAAACCTCTCACCCGCTGTCAAGAAACCGCCCAAATCCGCGAAACGAAAAACCTTTACAAAAACCCTATTTCCCGCGTTATTATGTAAAAATGTTTACACGAACCAACGGCCGCAAATCCGAGACCCTGGAAGCCACCTTCAGCTACCCCGAAAGCGGTAAGGCTGTCACCGCCCGCCTGGAGTCTTCGGGGCGGACCGCCCTGATCACAAACCAGGTCGAGATTAAGGGAACGCTTGCCTTTGACGGTCCCCTCGAGTTCGACGGGACTTTTGAGGGCGAAATCATCTCCCAGGGGGCTTTGACGGTGGGACCGGAAGCGGTCATCAAGGCGGACATCCACGCCGCCAAGGTCGTCATCCGCGGAAAAGTCCACGGCAACATCACCGCCACGGAATCCATCGAGGTATGCGACAATGCCCAGCTCTTCGGGGACGTTCGGACCAACAAGTTCATCGTCGCCGAAGCAGCCATGTTCCGGGGACGCTCCGATCCTATCGAAGGGAAGACCGATTCCCCCGATTTCTCCCCCAACTTCCGCCGCCTCACCAAAACGAAATAATCCGCTTCCCTGCAACCGGCAACCTTCCCGCCAAGAACGGCGAAAGGGAACAGGTGCGTCATGGCAGGACATCAGGGTTTTCCCGGCTCCACCTGCCGCTTTCCATCTTTTCCCCTTCGGCCGGCAACCCGCAGTCTGCCCTCCAACTCAACTTAAACCCCCGCCGGAACGAACGCTTCCCCCACTGCCCTCACCTTCCCCCCCGGCTCCACGGTAAGCTCGGTGAAACCGATCCTTTCCGCGGTGATCGCCCCGGCAGGACCCACGTGGAGAGGGCCGGCAAACCGGGCCATGGGACAGCGCAACTCCCCGTCGATCCGACCGCTCTGAAATAAAACCGGTTCCCCGGTCTCCAGCACAGCTCCCGCAGAGATCTCGAGCTTCCCCCCGGAAGCCCCCGCCCTGAGCCTGGCCTGGCCTTCCACCCTCAGCCATTCCGCCGCCTCCAGCGAGCCGCTCGCCCTGCCCTGCAACAGGATCCGCGCGGCCCGCGCCCGAGGCCCGCTGAAATTCCCCGCGGGCCCGATCTTCAGCTCCCCCTCCAGGCTGACGCTCCCAAAATGATCCCCGGTAATTTCCCGGTGTCCCAGTTCCAGATGCCGCCCGCACTGCAGACAGGTGGAGGATTGCGCCTCCTCGGCCACTTCCTGGACCGCACCACATTCCGCGCAGGCAAGCTCGCGTTTCCGGATGACCGCCCTCCGGATCTTCCTTCGGCCGGAATCCCCCGCCCGGGCGGACCGGAAATAGTGCCCGCAATCCCGGCAAACCGTGGAGATGAAGTTTTCCGACTCCATCTGCTTTTGCCCGCATTCCGGGCAAACCACCTCGATTTTCTGGAGCGCGGCGGACATCGTCAACCTACCCGGATTTCCCCGCGGAACTGCGCCCCGGGCTCGATCCGCAGGGCCCTTCCGCCGCAACGCACCCGGACCTTGGCCTTCGGTCCCAGCCAAACGCGCCCGGCGGCCGTCACGCCGCCCCGCACCTCCCCCTCCACCCGCACGTCGGATCCTTCCACGGATCCGGTTACCACGGCGTCATGGGAAACGATGATCTTTTTCAGCCCATGGACGTCACCGCGGATCTTTCCCTGAAGAACCGCATCCGCGCGAAACTTCACATCACCCCAAATCTGAAGCCCGCCCTCTTCCAGGGCCGTTTCCATGTTTTCCTCGGGATGCACGGGCGGATTTTGCGGACATCCCCCGCTTCGCTCAATGCCCAACTCCTCCTGCCGGAAGGGGCAGCGGGTTTGGGGTTTTGCCTCGGAGACAAGGGTCATGCCCCGGCTAGGACTCGAACCTAGGACCAAGTGATTAAGAGTCACCTGCTCTACCAACTGAGCTACCGAGGCGAAGCAGAAGATCGTATCCAAAACGGGGGCGGCCCGCAATCCTGCCCCAGGAAAATCAACCTTTCCGGGTCAGCTTACTTTCCGTCGGTTTCCTCCACCAGAAGGAGCGCGATCACCGTCAGAATCAGATGGATCGCGATGTCCGCCACTGTGGCGTGACCTCCGATCAGCATCTGCCCAAACGCCAGGGAAAGGAACAGCAATCCCGCCAGCAGAAGGGGTGCGCGGTTTTTGCCAGCCACGAGAATTCCCGCTCCGATCAGGATTTCCAGATAAGGCAAAGTCCCCAAATACAGCTTCACCGACCATCCCGGCAGAAAGGTCCTCTCCAAAAAGGGCTGGCTCAGCACCGGCATCACCTGCCCGTAAAAATGGGAAAAACTCAGGCCCCGGGGACCCCGGAACTTGTCCACCCCGGCCACCAACAGCCGCATGCCCAAAAATACCTGCAGAAGAAAAAAGGCCCAATCCCGGGAGCGCCAGCGCATCCAGAAAGGCCCCGGCACCGGGGAATCCCCCCTCACCGCTTCCGCGCCCTGCCGCCCAGCCGGAATTCGCGGTGGGCCGCCCGGACCGCTTTTGGCCCGGCCGATTCATCCACCACCACGGTGATCTTGATCTCGCTGGTGCTGATCATCTGGATGTTCACCCCCGCCTTGGCCAGGGCCCGGAAAAGCTGGGCCGCCACCCCGCTGTGGCTGCGCATCCCGATTCCCACGACGGAAACCTTGGCGATTCCCTCCTGAAAGAGAATCTGCCTGGCCCCGCCGGTCCGGCGGAATTTTTCCAAATACCGCTTCACCTTGCCCAGCTCGTCCCGGGGCACGGTGAAGGTGATGTCGGTCTGCGCCTTGCCCCTTTTGCCGTCAGCGGGCAGGGAAACATTCTGCACAATCATATCCACGTTGATTCCGCCCCTGGCGATGCCCGAAAACATGTTGGCCGCCACGCCGGGCCGGTCCGCCACTCCGGCCAGGGTCACCTTGGCCTGGTTTTTCTCCAGGCTCACCCCGCGCACCACCACCCGCTCCATGGACTTGGCCTCTTCCTTCACCATTGTGCCTCGCGTCCGATGGAAACTCGACCGGACCTCAAAGACAACCCCGAACTTTTTGGCAAACTCCACCGAGCGGGCCTGCATCACCTTCGCTCCGGTGCTCGCCAGCTCCAGCATCTCGTCGTAGGAAATTTCCTGGATCTTCCGGGCGCGCGGCTCCGTCCGCGGGTCGGCCGTGTAAACCCCGTCCACATCGGTGTAAATTTCGCAACGGGCCGCCTTCAGGACGGCGGCCAGCGCGATCGCGGTCAGGTCGGACCCACCCCTCCCCAGCGTGGTGATCTGCCCCCCCATCGTCTGGCCCTGGAATCCCGCCACGATCACCACCCGGCCAGCCTGAAGATGCGCACGCACCGCCGAGGGTGTCACGTTGGCGATCCTCGCCTTGGTATGCGTTCCGTCCGTGACGATCCCCGCCTGTGCACCCGTCAGGGCCACCGCATCCACGCCCCGCGCATGCAGCGCCATCGCCAGCAAGGCCGTGGTCGTCTGCTCCCCCGTGGCCAGCAGGAGATCCATTTCCCGTTCCCGGGGCTCGCGGTCAATCTCCCGGGCCATCCGCAATAACCCGTCCGTCACCCCGCTCAT
>DDPU01000073.1:10637-11228 GCA_002342345.1 Verrucomicrobia bacterium UBA2460 | reverse complement strand
TTGGCCACCGACGTTCCCCCGTACTTCTGCACCAGCAACGCCATTCCGTGACTCTGCCCGGTTTCATGGGAAGTTTAAGCCGGAAGTTTCACGCCAACTTCAACTTCAACTTCCACGCAAACTCATTATGATCTTTCCATGTCCGACCTCCGAAAACCGACCCTCGACTCCTTTTCCTCCTCCGGCACAACCTACCGGTTTTCCTCCCTCCCCAGGCTTGCCGCCCAACTCAAGGTTGACCTCTCCCGCCTCCCCGTTTCCCTCCGCATCGTCCTCGAGTCCGTCCTCCGCCATTGCGACGGCCTCAAGGCCACCCCCCGGGATGTCGAAAACCTCGCCCGCTGNNCAGGACTTCACCGGCGTCCCCCTGCTGGTCGACCTCGCCGCCATGCGCGACGCCGTCGTCCGCCTGAAACGCGACCCCAAACTCATCGAGCCCCTCGTCCCCGTCGACCTCGTCGTTGATCACTCCGTCCAGGTCGACGTCAACGGCACCCAACAGGCCTTCCTGCTCAACATGCAGCACGAATTCAAGCGCAACCGCGAACGCTACGAGTTCCTGAAATGGGGCCAGCAAGCCTTCGAGACCTT
>DDPU01000073.1:8598-10532 GCA_002342345.1 Verrucomicrobia bacterium UBA2460 | reverse complement strand
TGGGGCGTCGGCGGCATCGAGGCGGAAGCCGGCATGCTCGGCCAACCCCTCACCTTCCTGACCCCGGAGGTCGTCGGCTTCTACCTCACCGGCGAACTCCCGCCCGCCGCCACCGCCACCGACCTTGCCCTCACCGTCACCCAGCTTCTCCGCCAGCACAAGGTCGTCGGAAAATTCGTCGAATTCTTCGGCCCCGGCGCCACACGCCTCACCCTCCCGGATCGCGCCACCATCGCCAACATGGCCCCGGAATACGGGGCCACCATGGGCTACTTTCCCGTCGACGAGGAATCCCTCGCCTACCTCCGCGGCACCGGCCGCACGGAGGAACAGGTCAAACTCGTGGAGGACTACTTCCGCGCCCAGCATCTCTTCGGCATCGCGGAAAAAAAGGATGCCCTCGACTTCTCCTCCGTGGTCGAGTTGGACCTCGCCACCGTCAAACCGAGCGTCGCCGGCCCAAAACGCCCCCAGGACCGCATCGAGATCCCCGCCCTCAAGGGAGCTTTCGGCAGCCTGCTCACCAAACCCGTTTCCGAGGGCGGCTATGGCAAAAACCACGGCGACCTCGCCAAAACCGCCCGGGTCTCCATGTCCCCCGACGAACAGGAGATGATCGCGGATCGTCCGACACCTGAACCTCACGTAAACTTAAACTTAAACCATGGCGGAGCCACGCTCCGTCATGGCTCCGTCGTCATTGCCGCCATCACCTCCTGCACCAACACCTCCAACCCCTCCGTCATGCTTGCCGCCGGCCTCCTCGCCAAAAAAGCCGTGGAACGCGGCCTCACCGTCGACCCCACCGTCAAGGCCTCCCTCGCCCCCGGCTCCCGCGTCGTCTCCGACTACCTCGCCGCCACCGGCCTCCAGCCCTTTCTCGACCGGCTCGGCTTCAACCTCGTCGGCTACGGCTGCACCACCTGCATCGGCAACTCCGGCCCGCTCCCCGCCTCCGTGGAAAAGGCCGTCACGGAGCACGACCTCGTCGCCGCCAGCGTCCTCTCCGGCAACCGCAACTTCGAGGCCCGCGTCCACCCCTCCGTGAAGGCCAACTTTCTCATGTCCCCGCCCCTCGTCGTCGCCTTCGCCCTCGCTGGCCGGGTGGATTTGGATCTCTCCCAGGATCCCCTTGGCCTCGGCAGGGACGGGAAGGCCGTCTACCTCCGCGATCTCTGGCCCACCCGCGAGGAAATTGGCCACGCCATGCAGTCCGCCCTGAAACCCGAGGTCTTCCGCAAGCTTTACCGCGACTTCTCCGAGCAAAATCCCGCCTGGAACGAGATTCCCTCCAAACCCGGCCTCACCTACGCGTGGGACCGCAAGAGCACCTACATCCAGGAACCTCCCTTCTTTGAAAACTTCTCGCTGAAACCCTCGCCCGTCGCCGGCATCGAAAACGCCCGCTGCCTCGGTGTTTTTGGCGATTCCGTCACCACCGACCACATCTCCCCCGCCGGCAACATCAAGAAAACCTCCCCGGCCGGCTCCTACCTCGTCGCCGAAGGCGTCGTTGCGGAGGATTTTAACAGCTACGGCGCACGCCGGGGCAACGACCGCGTCATGACCCGCGGCACCTTCGCCAACGTCCGCATCAAAAATCTCATGCTCCCCGGCGTCGAAGGCGGCGTGACTCCCGACCTGCTCGACCCGAAACGGCCCCAGATCTCCATCTACGACGCCGCCCAAAAATACCGCCAGGCCGGCGTGCCTTTGATCATCCTCGCCGGAAAGGAATACGGCACCGGCAGTTCCCGCGACTGGGCTGCCAAGGGCACCCGGCTTCTCGGTGTCCGCGCCGTCGTCGCCGAAACCTTCGAGCGGATCCACCGCTCCAATCTTGTCGGTATGGGAGTCCTCCCCTGCACCTTTGCCGAGGGCGTCAACGCCCAGACCCTCAAGCTGGATGGAACGGAAACCTACTCGCTGGAAGG
>DDPU01000073.1:4603-8589 GCA_002342345.1 Verrucomicrobia bacterium UBA2460 | reverse complement strand
CTTGTCGTGAAACGGGAAAACGGGAAGACGGAAAAAGTCCCCGTCACCAGCCGCCTCGACACCCCCATCGAGGTGGAATACTACCTCCACGGCGGCATCCTTCCGTTTGTCCTTCGTCAACTGCTTCAGCGGTAAGCCAAATTGGCTTAAACCGGAAACGGGTGGCCTACAGCTTTCCTAGGATTTTCTTCTCCAGTTTGACGATATCCGCCGCGAACAGCCGGATTCCCTCGGCCAGCTTCTCCGTCGCCATCGCGTCCTCATTGAGGAGAAAACGGAAGGTCTTCTCGTCGTTGGCAATCTTCTGGATCGGATCCTTTTTCGCCGTGGCCTCGTCCAGCTTCCGCTCAATCTTGGCGGTTGAGGCTTTCAACTCCCCCAGCAACCCGGGGCTGATCGTCAGCAGGTCGCACCCCGCCAGCTCCACAATCTGCCCCATGTTGCGGAAACTCGCCCCCATCACCTCGGTCTTGTACCCGAATTTCTTGTAGTAGGCGTAGATCGTCCGGACCGACTGCACGCCCGGGTCCTCCGCCCCCCGATACTCCTTCCCCGTGCTCTTTTTGAACCAGTCATAGATCCGCCCCACGAAGGGCGAGATCAGCTTGGCCCCCGCTTCGGCGCAGGCCACCGCTTGCGGCAATGAGAACAAAAGCGTCAGGTTGCAGTTGATCCCCTCCTTTTGCAGGACCCGCGTCGCTTCCGCACCCTCCCACGTCGAGGCGATCTTGATCAGAATCCGTTCCTTGGGGATTCCCGCTGCCTGGTAAAGGCCGATCAGATGCCGGGCCTTGGCGATTGTCCCCTCCACGTCGAAGGAAAGTCGGGCGTCCACCTCGGTCGAGACACGCCCCGGAACGATTTTGAGGATCTCGCATCCGAACAGGATGAGCAGGCGGTCGATGATCGCCCGCGCCCGCTCCTCCCTCGACCCCGCCCCACCCTTTCCCTCGGCCACTGCCTTCTCCAGCAGGGGATGATAAGCCGGCATCTCCACCGCCTTTTCGATCAGCGTCGGGTTTGTCGTCGCATCCTGCGGCGCATACTGCTTCATCGAGGCAAAATCCCCCGTGTCCGCCACCACGGTGGTGAACTTCTTCAGCTGATCCAGCGTGTTTTCACTCATTTTATTCCCCCAGATGTTCGTTCAGCACCGGCACCAGCCGATCCTGAACTTTGCGGATCTTATCCTCTTCGTCTGCTTCGACAAGCAGTCGCACCTTTGGCTCCGTTCCGGAATACCTCAACAGGATTCTTCCCTTGCCCCCCAAAAACATCTCCATCTCCCGCACCGCCGCGGCCAGGGCCGGCACGCTTTCCCAAGCCGGCTTGTGCCTGACCTTTAGGTTGACCAGTTTTTGCGGGTAACGCCTCATCACCTTCCGCAGTTGGCTCAGCGGCTGTCCCTTCCGCTTCATCAGATCCAGAATCTTCAGGGCGGACAGCAAACCGTCCCCCGCCGGCGAAACATCCGTGAAGAGCAGATGCCCGGAAGACTCCCCGCCCACCGAAAAGCCCCCTTCCCGCATCGCCGCCGCCACATACCGGTCCCCCACCGGCGTCCGCCTCACCTTTCCCCCTTTCGCCGCCATCGCCTCCTCCAACCCCAGGTTGCTCATCACCGTCACCACCACCGTCTTTCCGGAAAGCGTCCCCCGCTCCAGGGCATCCAACGCCGCCATGGCAATCACCTCATCCCCGTCCACCCGCTCCCCCTGCTCGTCCACCAACAACAACCGGTCGGCATCCCCGTCATGGGCGATGCCAATCCATCCCGATTTGGCCTTCACGGCCGAAATCAGCCCCTCCGGATGCTCGGATCCACAACCTTCGTTGATGTTTTTACCGTCGGGTCGGTCCCCCATCGCCTCCACCTCCGCACCCAACCCCCTCAGGATTTCCGGGGTCGTCTGCCAGGCCGCGCCGTTGGCCGCATCGACCATGACCTTGACTCCCTTCAGCGTGAACCCAGCGCCAAATCCGGCCAGGAGCTTTTTTCGGTAGGATTCCAGCGATGCCGGGGCGCAGGAAAAATCGATACCCCCGGGCTGAGCGCCGGCTCGGGGCGGATTTTCCAAATCCAGCAAAGCCTCGATCTTCTCCTCCTCGGCATCCTCCAGCTTGCGGCCATCGGCCCGGCAGAACTTCAGGCCGTTGTCCCCGGCGGGATTATGCGAGGCGCTCAGAATCGCCCCCGCACAGGCCCCCACCACGGGCACGATCATCGCCGCGGCACCGCTCGGCATCACCCCCACCCGCACGACGGACAGCCCGGACGCCTCCAACCCCGCGGCCAGCGCCGCCTCCAGCGCCGGTCCCGACCCACGCGTGTCCCGCGCCACCAGAACCTTCCCTCCCGGATGATCCTTTGCGAAAAACTTGCCGGCCGCCGCACCCACCGCCGCCACAAACTCCGGCGTCATTGGCACCTTTCCCGTCCGACCCCGAATCCCGTCCGTGCCGAACCAACGCCGCACTCCCATCAGCGCAGCCCCATCCTCATGGTGACAACAATCGACTGCAGTACCCCCCAGGTCACCGCCGCCAGCGTCAGACAGATGGCGGTTCGCCAGACCCTCCGGACCAGCCCCCGGGGACCTCCGCTCGGCCTCACAAATCCCCGCATCAGCCCGCCCATCCAGGAAACTCCCTCGCCGCCGCTCACCAGAAGCTCCGTCAACCGTTGCCGGGCCGCGTCCACTTCCAGAGGCCTTTCCATGGCCCCCTGGCGGCAGATCGTCAGCTGCCCGCTCTCCTCGGAAAGCACCAGCACCACGGCATCGCTTTCCTCCGTGAGCCCCAGGGCCGCACGATGCCGCAGGCCCAGCGCCCGGCTCATCGCCTGTTGGCTCACCGGAAGGATGCACCCCGCCGCGGCCAGACGGTCCCCCCGCAGGATCACCGCCCCGTCATGCAGCGGGGTCTTGTTGAAGAAAATCGTGGAAAGCAACTCCTCCGAAACCTGCCCGTAGACCGGAACCCCGGATTCCAACACCGGCTGGGGAAGGCTCGACTGCTCGAAGACGATCAGCGCCCCGTACTTCCGCTCCTGGAGCTCCGTCACCGCCTGGATCACCTCCTCGATCACCAGGGACTGCCGCTCCGCGTGGAAGGTGAAGCCGCCCGCCCGGCCGATCTCCGCCAACGCCCGCCGGATTTCCGGCTGGAACAGGATCAAAAACGCCAGCACCAGCACGGAGACAAAAGCCTGCAGGAGGAAACTCAGCACCCGCAGCTCCAGGAAACGGGAGGCGAACAGCGCCACGAAAAAGACCAGCAGGAATCCGCTCAGCACCTTCGCCCCCTGCGTGCGCCGCAGGAGCTTGTAGCCGTAGTAGAAAACCCCCGTCAGGAGCAGGATCTCCACCACCCCCTGCCAGCGCAGATCGCGGAACGCATCGATCAGGTTCACTCCGCCACCCTAAACGGAAACCTCGCGATTGAGAACGATGGATTCGAAATCAATCGATTACGTTTATGTTTACGCTTACGAGATCCGCAAGGTTATGCGGAAGAACGAATTAAGCATATTTTAAGATCGCCGCATCTTTTGCTCGAAAATGAGGTTTATATTTGTATGGAGACCTTTGAAAAATTGGATGCTTGGAAGTCGGCAAAAGCATTGGCGCTTGATGCCTATCGAAGCCTGAAACATTGCCGGGATTTTTCCTTGGTGAATCAGATTCAGCGGGCCGCCATATCCATTCCTTGCAATATTGCGGAAGGGGTAGAGCGAAACTCGCAGGCGGAATTCAGAAGTTTTCTTGGGGTAGCCAAAGGATCTGCCGGGGAACTGCGGACACAATTGATCCTGGCCAAAGATCTGGAGTATCTGGAGGAAGATGCCTTTGTAAGGCTATGGGAAGCTTCGATCCGTGTTTCCCAGCTCATCGGCGGGCTGATCCGCTCCATCGAAAAAGGTTCTTTACCCGCACGACCCAAAGGATCGCCGCTCAAACCCTCGTAAACGTAATCATCAACGTCAA
>DDPU01000073.1:507-4576 GCA_002342345.1 Verrucomicrobia bacterium UBA2460 | reverse complement strand
GCCTTGTCCGCCGTCAGCGTCACCAGATTGATGTAATTCTCCTTTGCCGCGGCCTTGGCCAGTTTTCTGGATTCCTCACACTCCGCATCGCGCGGCTCCACCCCGATTGCTCCGTTCCCGAAAACCATCACCCGCCGGCCGCCCTTCCCCTCGCTTTCCACCCGCTGCAGGTCGTGATCGTGATGATTGAACACTCCGGCTGCATGCGACTTCTCGATCAGCGGAATCCAGTTCTCCCGCGCAAACCCGCTCATCGGCTGGGCATTCCATTTGCGGGCGGAGGGATAACAGGCGACGTGCCAGGAGACAAACAGCCACGGTATCCGGCTTCTGGCCTGGAGGTTTTTCTCCAGCCAGCCCGTCTGGCGCTCCATCGGCGTGATATGACCCGTGTCCATCAGCAGCAGGGAGAGATAATCGCCAAAATCCAGCGCCACCGGCTCCTCCGTCCGGTAAAGGCCGCCGAAGAGTGCATAGAAAAACGGCGCCCGCTCCTTCATCTGCCCGAAGGTTGCCCCCTCCTGCCAGTAACCACCTTTCACCTCGTGGTTTCCGATTCCCGCCACAAAGGGAACCAGCCTGCCGTCCCGGGTCTTTGCGGCCCGGTGGTACATCTGCCAAAAGGCAATCTCCCTGGCCACATCCTGCCCATCGCTATAGGCAAGGTCGCCCCCGAAACTGAAAAAAAGCGGGTCCTGCGCACATCCAAGGCCGATCATTTTTTCCGCAACCTTCGTCACATCCACATCGCCCCCCTCGGCAAAGATCAGCCCACTCTCCAGCCGCGCCGGTGCGGTCCGGAACTTCATTTCCGGTGAATCTCCGATTTGGAAAACGTATTCCTTCCCCGGCTCCAGCCCCTTCCATGCCGCCCTCACCAACATCCAGGGAGAAGGCCCGTTTTTTTTGGGATCGGGAAAGGGTGCCGTCTGCGTCTTCAGAGCCTGCCAGTCCCCGCCTTCCACTCCTCTCCACCGGACCATCTCCTCCCTTCCTTTTTCCGGACGCTCCCCCAAACCCGGGCCACGTAGCCACTGCGCCGTCATCGTCGTCGTTGGATCTCCATCCCAGCTGAGAAACAGGGTTTCCGGCGCCTTTTCGGCCCGTGCGGCCAAAAGAGTTACCAGCCAAAATCCACCGGCCTGGAACAAGCGCATGAAGACACCTTAGTCAAAAACCACGTCCGTTCGAACTTTTCGTTTACGTTTACGATTACGCTTAAGATTGGCGCATCATTCTGGATATTTCCGTAAACATGAACGCAACCGTAAACGACCCGCTGAAATCCCTGGTTTGAGGGTTTTTATTTCATTCGGGCCGCTCGCCCTCCGAAGCTCAGCGAGTTTGTCGAGACTGAGCGAAGTAGGGCAGGGATTTGCGCCCCTTACACCACCCCCGCGCTAATCAAATTCCGCCTCCGGCAGGTGGTTTTTTGCGGCCCTCATTTCATTCGGGCCGCAGGGATTTGAACCCTGGACCTCTTGTACCCGAAACAAGCGCACTACCAAGCTGTGCTACGGCCCGATAAAAACATCATACCGAAGGGGACGCTGAAGACAAGGTGGGCAGGCGCCGAGAGATCCGGACTTTTCGTTTACCATTACGTTTACGTTTAAGTGATTGAAATTTTTTCTCTACGTGATCGTAAACGTAACACGTAAACGAACAATTATCCGCCTCGGGCAAGCTCCTTCGCCCGCTGGATCGCCGCGATCGTCGCCTTCTCCGCCAGCGAACGCAACCCCGGCTGCATCGCCTTTAGTCCCGCCTCGGTTGTGCCGCCCGGGCTCGCCACCGCCGCACATAATTCTCCCGGCTTGATCCCTTCCCGCACGAGGATCGCCGCTGTGCCCAGCATCGTCCGGGCTGCCAGCTCCTCCGCCACCTTGGGCGTCAAACCCGCCCGGGCGGCCGCATCCGCCAGCTCCTCCGCCCATTTTGCCATGAAAGCCGGCCCGGATCCGCTCAACGCCGTGACCACATCCATCTGATCCTCGTCCACCTCCAGCACATGTCCGCCGACCGCAAACATCTTCCGGGTCGTCTCCAGATCCGCCTTGGTCGCCCCCGGGCCGGAACAGATCGCCGTGACCCCCTCGTTCTGACGCAACGCCTGATTCGGCATCGCCCGCACCACCCTCGCCTTCGGCCCGGCCTCTTTGGCCAGCGTGTCGGTTCCCACCCCGGCAAGAATCGAGATCAGCAGATAGGAATCCTTTCTCGCCCTCAGCCACCCCGCCGTCTCCTTCAGCATCTTGGGCTTCACCGCCAGGAGCACCGCCTCCGGTTCGCCAAGATCCTCCGCCTTGGCCGCCAGCTTCACCCCCTTGAGTTCCTTCGCCAGGGCAGCGCGCACCTTCTCATCCGGCTCACACACCTCCGCCGACATCGGAATACTCGCCCGCTGCACCATCTTGAGGATGGTCGAGCCCATCCTCCCCGCGCCCAGGAAAGCCACTTTCATGCGATGGGTATGGTTAGCTCAAAGGCGGGGATCCGCACAACCAGCGCGTTGCCTTTCTCGTCCTTCGCCGTGTAAGCACCCTCCGCCTCGCTGTCGCTGTCCACCAGGTGGTAGCTGTTGTAATGAAACTGGTCTCCCGGGGTAAGCCGGGGAAACTGCCCCACCACCCCGTCCCCCTCGATCACCGTCCGGTGCCCCTGGGCGTTTTTCACCACCCATTTGCGGCCGATGATCGTCACCGCATACGGACACTCGTTGTGGATGGTGATGTAGTAAACAAACTGATGAGGCCGGTCCGGCGGGCCGGAAGCCCCGGGAACGTACTCCACCCTGTCGACGCTCACCCACAGCCCCTTGGGAGCATCGCCCTGTGCGGCCATGACCCTGTTCTCCTCCCATCCCAAGGCTTCCACAAGCCCCATTTCCGCCCGCGGGACGGTTTCCCGCTGATTTCGCGGATGGTTACGGGGCCAGCGTCGCCTTCAGGCGCAGGAACTGTTTGGCCGGGGAGTTGGTGCGATCGGCGGAATACACGCGCCGCTGGCACCCATCCGGGACGCCACCTTGGTTGGTGGAGGCAAGGCTGGTCACCCCGTTGGTGCTCCAGTTCGTCAGGCTGTCCCCGGCTTCCCCGACGACGGACAACTTGAGGTCGTTGGTCCGCACAATTGCCGTCAACGAGAGGACGTTGGATTCCAACAGAGCGACGGGCCGCTCCGAGGCCGCGGTCACATTGGTGGCCCCGCCGATTCCATATTTGGCCACAAGTTCGCCGTTGGTCGCCGAACCACCGCTCCAACCGGAGAAAGTGGCGCCCGCCGGAGCCGAGGCATCATCCTCGAGGACCGTGACCTTCAGGCTCGCGGAGACCAACCCGGATCCCGAGGCGGACGCCGTCACCGTCACCTCGGTGAACCCGGCGGCCACGTAGCCGGAATTGTCGATGGCCGTCACGGAAACATCCGTCGAAGCCTGCCCCGCAGGAATCGTCGCCGTGGCCGGCCCCTGCAGAACGCCCGTCGGCGAGAAATCCAGCGCCACCACCAGCTCTGCGGTGTTGTCCCCTCCCGTCCGCGCCACCGTCAGTGTCCCGGAGGTCGGACTACCCCCCGTGGGACCGTTGGTGCTCTCGTAAAGGAAGGCAGTTGCCGTGGAAAGCCGCAAGCCGGGCGCATCCTCGATGTCCGCCACATCCCGGGGCTGGATCTGACCCCCGCCCACAAACGGGGCCGCAGCGGCAAATTGGCCGTAAATTCCGGTGATTGCCGCCGGGTAGATCGGCTCGTTGGTGGCCGTGCTACCCACGTTCAGGCGCGCCGTCAGGTTGCTGCCGCCATTTTGCAGCGTGATGTTTGCCCCGGAAACGGTGCCGTTGGTGTTGGTGGTGAAGGCCCATGTCCCGCCGTTGGTTGGCTTGCTCAGACCCGTCACCCGAACCAAGCTTCCCTCGTAGGCCTCGTGCGCCGCCGACAGCTGCCCGATCGTCAGCGTCACCGGTGTCGGCTGGTTGCTGGAAGCCCCAAGGTTGACCACCTGGTTGGCGTTGGCCACCACCACCTCCGTCAGACCGTTGTAGTTCAGCACGGAACCGGCCACCACAAACTC
>DDPU01000073.1:0-370 GCA_002342345.1 Verrucomicrobia bacterium UBA2460 | reverse complement strand
GCGTCGACATCACCAAGGTTGGCGATCGGAATGATCACGAGGGCGGTGGTAGGCAGGAGAACGGACCTGAGGTTGCCGGCCGTTCCCGTTTGCACGGCAAAGGAATAATTCCCGTCGTTGGCCAGCGAGCCGGCCGTCTCCGGCGTGGTCAGGCCGGCGATGTTCAGGATGGCGGGGTTGACCCGGTCAACGGCCAGGCCGGTCACCGTGATGGTCTGCCCGGAAATCCCCACCGATGCGGCGGCTCCGCCCGTGCCGGTGACGGTGATCTGGTTCGTATTGGTCAGCCCCGTGAACTGGCTGGGAACCGTCACGCTCATCGCGGAGATCGACCCCGATGTAAGCGTTCCCGTCAAAGTGAGGGAAACGG
>DDPU01000010.1:24348-27061 GCA_002342345.1 Verrucomicrobia bacterium UBA2460 | reverse complement strand
TGGATGGTTCTATTGCCCTTGGCCGCGGCTGAACCCCGGCTTGCCGTCAAAGTTGTAAAGGTTCTCCACCTTCACCCACTCAATCCCCGCCTGACGAATCCGGTTCAGGAGTTTTTCCAGGACCTCGTGGGAGATGGATCCCGGCTTATCCTCTGGCAGTTGATAGCGGCACCGGGTCTCGTCCACTGTGAACGTCTCAGCCATCCCTCCCGGCCAGACCTTCATCCCGCGATTGGAAAGCATTTCCAACCTCATCCCGTCCGGTGCCAGCGGCTGCAGCTTGGCCGCGAGCTGGTCCATCGTGCCGGTCGGCCAGAAAACAAAAACATCCGCCCCAACCAACTCCCGCTTGGCCGTGTCCCGCTGGTATGGGGGGCGTGAGGTTAAAGGACGGGTCGGAGCCTTGGAGTAGTCGACCGGCTTCAGTTTGGCCGGCTTTTGTCCCAATCGCGCCACCACGGCTTGCGCAAATTCCCTCGTTCCGACCTTCTGCCTGGAAACCCCCTCCCGAAAAATGTCGTAGGTGTGAATGCCGTCCTCAATGGTCTTCAACCAGGCGTTATGCACTTTCTCGGCCACGTCAGCCTGCCCGATGTGAACCAACATCTGGACCGCCCCGAGAAACAGGCCGGAAGGATTCGCCAGATTCTGGCCGGCACGGCGTGGAGCCGACCCGTGAATCGCCTCAAACATCGCACAGCCGTCCCCGATGTTGGCGGAGCCCGCCAGACCGACCGATCCGGCAATCTGGGCCGCCACGTCGGACAGGATATCCCCATAGAGATTCGGCATCACGATGACATCAAACACCTCCGGCGTGTCGGCAAGCTTGGCGGCGCCGATGTCGACGATCCAATGCTCCTTCTCCAAATCGGCATACTCGGCCCCGATTTCATCGAACACCTTATGAAAAAGACCGTCGGTCATTTTCATGATATTATCCTTGGTGAAGCAGGTAACTTTTTTGCGGCCATAGGCCCGTGCATATTCAAACGCGTAGCGCACGATCTTCTCACAGCCAGGCCGGGAGATCAGTTTGAGACACTGGGTGACATCATAGGTGCGCCGGTGCTCGATGCCGGAGTAGGTATCCTCCTCGTTTTCGCGCACAATCACCACATCCATCTTGGGATGCTTGGTCCGGATATAGGGATCATAACTCAGGCAGGGACGGATATTGGCATAGAGCCCAAAAGCCTTACGGGTGGTGACGTTGAGCGACTTGAAGCCCCCGCCTTGTGGCGTGGTGATGGGGGCCTTGAGAAAAACCTTGGTGCGCCTCAGGGAATCCCACGCGGATGGCTCGATCCCGGCCGGATTGCCGCGCAAATAGACCTTTTCCCCGATCTCGATTTCCTCAATGTCGAGCCGGGCCCCGCCTCCCGCCAGGATGGAAAGGGTGGCTTCCATAATTTCCGGTCCAATGCCATCGCCGCGGGCAACCGTGATAGGAACATTCTTTGCCATAAGTCGGAAATGGTTGCCCCTCAGCACTCTCGGGTCAACGGTAAAACCCATTCTCCAAGCACACTTGAGCCCGGTTCCGGTTAAACCTATTTTTCCATGATGAGAGCATTTTCTGTCCTGGCCCTGGGCGTGCTGCTGACAGCAAGCCACACCTTTGCGGACGATATTGTTCTCATTTCCGGGGGGCCAGCCTTACGCTCCCACGAAAGATTTAAGTCCAGTTCCCACGACCGCTACTGGGCCAACTTTATCGACTCCGCCCTTGCCCGGGTTATGGAACTCCGCAAAGAGCTTGGAACGAAAGATCGCCTGACGTGGCTGGTCTTCCGTCCCGGCTATGTCACCAGGGGAGCGGAGGATAAACAGGACTACTTCAAAATCATCGAGGAGCGCGGCACCAAACACGGGCTGGTTCCGATTTATTTCGACGATAAGACCCAGCTCTTCACCCTTCTTCGCCGGGATGGTTCGCCGGAGCGCCCGAAAATCTCCCGTCTTGAGTACTACGGTCACTCCAACAAAAAGTGCTGGATGTTCGATTACAGCAATCGGATTGACGGCGGTGCCATTGAGCCTCTGGTGGTGCATGTGGACGATCTGGACAACATCTCCGGCTCCAGTTTCACCCCGAACGCCACCTGCGTGAGCTACGGCTGCCACTCGGGCGAGGAATTCTCCCAGCGCTGGCGGATGATTGTGGGACGCCCCATGGTGGGCGCTGTCGGCAAAACCGATTATAGCGCCGGCGGAATGCCCAAACTATCGGATGGAAAAGGCGGCTCATGGGTCTACTGATTCCGCTTTTCCTGTTGCTGGCAAATGCCGTGCCCTGTTTCGCCCCTCCTCTGCCCACACGGAATGAGGCGGCACAACCTGATCCGGCCGGGCCGTCCGCCAACGATTTCCCCGATTCGGAGGCCACCCCTGTGCCGACTTCCCCGGAACCCCGGCCAGAGGAGGAAATCCGGAAGCCAACTCCCGAGAAAGTCCGGCGCGCCACGCTCCCGGCTGCCCTCACGCCCGCCAGTCACGGCCGGACGGAAGGCCCCTACCTCATCGGCCAGCGAACCATCGTCGAAGATTATTGCGGCTGGGGATGGGTTCGCAAAGAGGGCGAGAGCTGGAACAAGGGCCGGTGGATCGCCATCGAATACGACCCCAAAGTCTGCCCCGTTCCCCATTCGTTTTTACCCAGACCCCAGGACGACCGGGATTACCTCTACCGCCTCTACGGGGAGTTTGCCCC
>DDPU01000010.1:8221-24312 GCA_002342345.1 Verrucomicrobia bacterium UBA2460 | reverse complement strand
CCAGCCAAGGAACCCCTCCGCCGGGATCCGCCCCACCAAGGCAGCTCCAAACCCAACCGGTTTGCCGAACGTGGTGCCAACGTTCGGTAGCCTTGACCCAGAACGCCAATCCCGGCATTCTTTTCCCTTATGCGCGAGCAGATCATTCTGGAATGCACCGAAGCCAAGGCAGAGGGAAAACCCCCGTCCCGGTATTTCGGAACCAAAAATAAAAAGCTCCAGAAGGAGCGGATTGAGCTGAAGAAGTTCAACCCCTTCCTGCGCCGCTACACCGTCCACCGCGAAAAGAAATAACCGGGGTCCGGTCGCAACGCAGCGTCCCGCGGAGGAGGTCTCAGCCGTTCCCGGCAACCGGCACCAGTACGGCGTCTTGCATTCCGTGGATGAGCTTCTTGTCCATCGGGCAAAGGGTGGCCAAGGCCCCTTTCAGTTCCACCTTCTCCCCCGTCACCAGATAGTAAGGGCATAGCCGCAACCGCCACTTTTCTTCGGACATTTCCTCCCTGCCCTCATTCCAGACGGGGTGCGAGACCTCCCCCAGTTTGGCAAATCGCTGCAAAAGATGCGGCTGGTGGTTCCATTCCTGCAGGGCCTGCCGCAGGTTTGCCGTCCATTTCTCCCTGGGCTGATCGCTGCCCACGGTGACACCGCGTGATCCCCACGCCCTCGGGGAAAATCCGCTCACCTTGATCACCATGTCACGGGCCCGCTGGCTGAATTTTTCCAGCTCATCCCAGCGCTGGATTCCGAGCTCCGGAAGGACACCTTCCGGAGGAAGTTCAACCGGCCTCAGGGGCCAGGCCCGCGGCACCAATTCCCGAAACTCCCTGAAGTATCCCTCCCCCAGCTCCTTTTTCCACCAACCCTCAAGCGGCTGCATCCAGAAAAGCGCCCACCACAATTTTTCCTCGAGAAAGGCCTTGGGTGCGGCCTCCATCTTCCGGTCCGGCCCCCAACTGGACCGAATTCCGCCCAGGCTGATCCAATCAAACATCTCAAAGAAACGGTAGGCCAACCGCTCTCCGCACCGATAACCCTCTGCCGACCTGACCCTTGCCTCTCCAACCAGCCAGTTCCATTCAGGGCGGTAATCCTCCGCTTCCCGGGAAATCACCACCTCCCCATCCCCAAGAACCTCCTCCGCCAGGGAACGCATGCCGAAACCTCCCCCCAGAACGGAGTGTCCGAGCCTTGCGTAGTTCTCCTGCATCCACGCGGTGAGACCTACCCCACCGGGAACCGCATCGATCTCGGTCAGCGCCCAGCCCTGCTCGGTCTTCAGCAGGTCGGGACGAAGCACCCTGGGAATCCTGTCCTTGGTT
Source organism: Verrucomicrobia bacterium UBA2460 (assembly GCA_002342345.1). Taxonomy (GTDB): domain Bacteria; phylum Verrucomicrobiota; class Verrucomicrobiia; order Methylacidiphilales; family Verrucolacustridaceae; genus Verrucolacustris. The sequence continues at coordinate 22,990 of DDPU01000010.1, read as the reverse complement.
TGTTCTTCCCGTCCCAGGCCGATGATTTCCGCCGGCTTTCCCAAATCCAGCCACTCGGCCACAAAGCCGGGCGCCTCCCCCGAGGCGCTGGCCTGATACAGCCGGTTGGAGGCACGCAGAAAGACGGCAATCCTCTTTCCAAGATTTTCCAGGAATTTGTGGTCAGCGGCATCCAGTCGCAGGGGCTCTTCCGACCAGCGCCAATGCCGCTCCCGGAACAATCCTCCCGGAGGCAAAGCGGCCTGCAGATCCGCCACCACGCCCTGTTGCCGCGTCTTCAACGCCCTTTCCCGGCCAACCGTACGGCAAGCTTCACGGCTTCCACCATGCTGCCGGGATTTGCCCTCCCCTTCCCTGCAAGCGCAAACGCCGTTCCATGATCCGGACTGCAGCGCACCACGGGAAGGCCCAGGGTAACATTCACCGTCCGATCAAAATCCAGCAGTTTTGCGGGAATCAATCCCTGGTCGTGATAAAGGGCGACCACACCGTCAAACTCACCCCGTAGGGCCCGCACAAAGACGGTGTCGGCCGCGACCGGACCCACGAAAGGAAGACCGGTTCTTTTTCTCAGTCGGCGGACTCCCGGAACCACTTTGCCCGCGTCCTCCTTGCCAAACAGCCCCGCCTCCCCCGCATGGGGATTCAGTCCGCATACGGCGATCCTGGGACGGGGAATTCCGATTTTTTTAAGAAACCAAACCAAATGCTCGCCCGCCCGGATGATTCCATCGACCGTGAGCCGTCCTACCGCTTGCCGCAAAGGCACATGGGTGGTGACCAGCGCCACCCGCAATCTTGGCCCCGCCAGGCACATGGTGACCTTTCCGGCAGCCAGTCCCAGCCGTCGGGCGTAAAATTCCGTTTGTCCGGGAAAACGCAGCCCCACCCGGTGGAGCCACTCCTTGGAAACGGGGCCGTTGACCACCGCCTGAATTTCCCCGGCCTTCAGCAGCCGGACGCTCTCCTCCAGGGCCTGCCGGGCGCGCTCGGCTCCCTTTCTCGAGGGGACTCCCGGCCGGATTCCCCGGGGGGATCCCAGCACCCGCAGGGTACAGCTCCGGCCAAGTCGACGAATTGCCTTGCGGACAATTTCAGGCCCGATGCCCGCAGGATCCCCAAGGGTGATTCCGATGACAGCCCCCTTTGGTTTCACAGAAATCTCTCGATGTAGGCATCCCGTTTCAGCTGCTCGATCCATTCCTGGTGGATTTTTTCCTTTTCCTGGTTGACGAGGGTGGCCTCGATCTGGCCGCGGATCTGGGAGAGGGGCGTGACGGTCCCTTTTTTGACTTCTTCCACATGCAGGAGAAAATAGGAATCTTTTCCCTCCGCCATGGGCACGGTGACGATTCCGCTGGTTTGCCCTGGTCGCAGCTTGAAGGCCACCTCTGCCAGTTCCGTCTTGAGATTTTCCCTCTGGGTCCAGCCCGTGCTGGGGATGGCCCGCTCCACCTCCTCGGTGATCCGCTCCACATCTGCCTTCGACATCTGGCCCTTGACCCCCATCTTGCCGAGCCTGTTTTCCCTCTCTGCCGTCCTTTGGTTTTCCTTGTCGAGCCGCAAGCCGCCCTCCCTGGGATTGTAGGCGGAGTAACGCTGGGCTAGGGCGGCGAAATCAGCCCCCTGCTCGAGCGCCCCCAGCACCTCCCGGGCCTCGGCACCGGGATCAGCGGAGTTTTCCGGACTGATAAAAATCATTCTCAACCGGATCATCTCAGGCTGAAGAAAGTCCCGGATATGATCCTGGTAGTAGGCCGCAACCATCTGCGGCGAGATGGAAACATATCTCCTTGTTTTCATGTTCCTCATTTCCCGCACGATAAAGGTTTCCCGAAGCTGTTTTTTCCAGTCCTGCTTGGTCATGCCCCGCTCCTCCAGGGTCTTCACCAGGGCCATGTTGTCGCCCCCGAATTGCTCCCGAATCGCCTGCCTCTCCTCGAGTTCAAAATAGTAGTTGGGAAAATTGAATCCCTTGTTCTTGTAATCCTGGAGGATCAACCGCGTCTCCACGAGGGACTCCAGCACGGTTTTTCTCCGTTGCTGGATCATCTGCTTCATCTGTGCGTCGGTGATTTTTCCGGAAAACCTCTGCTTTTTTAGCTCATTTTCCTCCCTCTCGGTCTGGTTGAGAACTTCCCGGTAGGTGATGACCTCGTTGTTGACGACGGCGGCCACGCCGTTTTTTCCTCCCGGGGCGGGAGCCTGGGCCGCCAGATAACACGCGGAAACCATAAGGAGAGAAAGCCAGGCGCTTCGCCGCAAAGTAGGAATCATCTCAGCCAGCCCTCAAGTTGACGTAGCTTATCGGGCGCGGTTTGCCCGGTCAAACGGGGCAGCTTAGTCCCTTCCATTTCCAGTTCCCCGCCCCTCCAGGCACGGATTTTTTCCCCATCTGTCTCCAGCCTGGTCACCCCCGCGAGTCCGGCCGCCACCCGGACCCGGTGATACCCCAGCAGCAGGGTCGCCTCGACCGGCCAAGGACCGTACCGATCCCTCCACACCTTACCGATTTCACCCAACTCCTCGGCCTTCTCTGCTTCCGCCACCTGCCGGTAGGCATCGATGCGTTCCCGCACCTCCGGGACGTAGGACGCGGGAATATAGGCCCCGGCCACCCCGTCTCCCGCCTCCGCGGCGCGCAGGGTCAGGAAGTCCAACCGCAACTGCACCAGGGGAGGCGGACGCCACTGCCCTTTTTTCATCCGACTGACCGCCGCCCGCAGAAGACGGCAATACAACTCGAACCCGATCACCGCCACATGACCACTCTGTTCGGTGCCAAGAAGATTGCCCGCTCCGCGGATTTCCAGGTCGCGCATGGCAATTCGATATCCCGCCCCCAGTCCCCCGTGCATCTGCAGGGCCTCCACTCTTTCGCCCGCCTCCCCGCGTCTCCTTTCACGGGGCACTAACAGCAGGGCATAGGCCCGGTTTTGAGCACGACCGACCCGCCCCCGCAATTGGTACAGATCGGCGAGACCGAACCGGTCTGCCCGGTCCAGGATGATGGTGTTGGCGTTGGGGATATCCAGACCGCTCTCCACAATCGTGGTGCAAAGCAGGACATCGGCCCTTCCCCGGACAAACTTTCCCATCGCCTCCTCCAGTTCGGCCTCACCCATTTGTCCGTGGGCAATCTCCACCCTGGCCCCTGGGACAAGGTCCTTGAGCTTCTTTGCCAGCATCGGCAGTGCTGCCACCCGGTTGTGAAGATAATAAACTTGTCCACCCCGTTCCAGTTCCCGGCGGATCCACTCCCGGATCAGTCTTTCATCGTAGTCCGCCACAATGGTCTCGATCGGGTGGCGACCGGGGGGCGCTGTCTCGATTTGGCTCAGATCCCGCGCCCCCAGCATTGCCAGATAAAGCGTCCGCGGAATGGGAGTGGCCGAGAGAGTCAGGACATCCACCCGCCGGAACCTCTCTTTGTACCTTTCCTTCTGCTTCACCCCGAATCTCTGTTCCTCATCAATCACCACGAGGCCGAGATCGCGGAAACTCACATCAGGGGAAAGCAGACGGTGCGTCCCCACCACCACATCCACGGCGCCGTCCGCCAGGGCCCGGATCACCTTGGTTTGCTCCCCCGCGCTCCGGAACCTGCTCAGTTCCTCCACCGTGATGGGCCAGTCTGCAAACCGCTCGCGGAGGGTGCGGGCATGCTGCTGGGCCAAGACCGTGGTCGGCGCAAGGAACACAACCTGCCTCCCCGCCATGACCGCCTTGAAAATGGACCGGATCGCCACCTCAGTCTTGCCGTAACCCACATCGCCGCAAATCAACCGGTCCATCGGTCGGCTTCGTTCCATGTCCGCCTTGGTCTCGGCGAAGGCCCTCAACTGGTCGGGTGTCGGTTCATAGACGAATTCCGATTCAAATTTTCCCTGCCATTCATGGTCCGGGGGAAAGGCTGTGCCGGGCAGAGCCTCCCGCTCCGCGGCCGTCCGCAGGAGGGTGGCGGCAAAGTCCTCCACCGCTTTGGCTGCCTTGGCCTTGGCCTTCTCCCATCGATTCCCTCCGAGGGCATCCAGGATGGGCCGCTTTCGGCCGACTCCCATGTAGCGGGAAACGAGGTAGGACTCTTCCACCGGGACGTAGAGCCGCGCCCCGTCCGCATACTTCAAGAGAAGACACTGCCCTTTGCCGCCCGGCTTTTCTCCCAGCCCCTCGTAAATCCCGATGCCATGCTGCAGATGGACGGCATAGTCGCCCAATTTCAGGTCCCCCGGATCAAAAACGGGCCGGCGCCAGCGCTCAGCCGCAATGCCTGCATGGGTTTTACGGAGGGAACGCCGGGTCTCCGTTCGTCCTAGCAGTTCTGCCCCCGTGACAACCACCTTCTTTCCTTCCGGCCAGGCAAAGCCCTGCCCCAGGCGGGAAATCCGGAAATCCAGCCCGGCCACATCCCTTTCCCCCAGGTCACACTCCCGCAACCACTCCTGCAAACGGGCCACCTCACCCTCATTGACTCCGGTGACCGTCACCGACCAACCGAGGGAGAGCCAAGAGCGCATTTCTGCACCCACGCGGCGGCGCCGCGCCTCTGCTAGCCCCGCCTCCCGGATCGGTTCCCCGACAAAGCCGTGTCGCACCGGCGTCCCGATAAGCCTCTCCTCTTCCGACTCGGTCAAGGCCGTCAGTTTTCCCCAACCGGCGCCAAGATAATCTACCAACCCCGACGTTCTTTTTACCTCCTCCAGTCGGCCAAAAAATAACCCTGTCTCCTTCCGCTCGGCGATGCCGGTCTGCTCATGCAGATCGATCTCCCGGATCGACTCGAGACGGTCCCCGCTCCACTCCAAACGCACCGGGGCCGGCGACTGCCGGGAAAAGACGTCCACAATGCCTCCTCTCCGCGCAATCTCCCCGCGCTCCGTCACGGTGCCCACATTCCGGTAGCCGACACCCACCAGATCCTCCACCACCCGCAAGGGATCCAAGGTGTCGCCCACGGTCAACTGCCGGATAGCCCCGCGAATCCAGTCCGGAGGGGGCAACGGCTCAGAAAGAATTCTGTCCGTCACCAACACCAGCTTGGGGCAGCATCGTTCCGTCAACCTAGCCAGAGATCCGACCCACTCTGCTTCCAGATCCGGATCCGGCCTCACCTTTTCCGAGCCTCGAAAAGCCTCCGGGATCACCACAACTTCGCCTCCCCATGATTCGATCTCCGCGGCCAACTCCTCCTGCTGCCGAACGTGCTCGGCCACGAGCACCCAACCGGGGCCACCCTTCCTCTGGGCAAGAATCTGGGCAGCCAGGGCCTGGGCACCGGTCGGCCAACCGGCAAACGACCAGACCCCACCCCTCACCCCGCCAGACACGAACCGCTCAAAGCCGGTCGTGTCCAGGAGCTTGTTCTCCTCCCTCCTTGTCCCTTGGGTCTGCAAAAAGCCGCAGAGAGTCTATCACAAATTCGTCGGGGGCGATTCCCCCGCACCCATTTCCATGGAAAGCCAAACCAGGATCAAACTAAACCGCCAAACCCACCGCCTTCGCCGCCGCCGCCCGCTCATCTTCCAACTCAGCCACTGTTGCCGCCAATTTCCCCCGCCCGAAGTCATCAAGTTTGAGCCCTGGAACGATTTCCCATTTTCCACCGCCCAACGCCCGGACCGGGAAAGAGCACATCAGCCCCTTGGGCACGCCATAACTTCCGTCGGAAGTGACTGCTACGCTTGTCCAGTCACCTTCCTTGCTTCCTTGATGGAGGGTCCGCACGGTGTCCAGGGCTGCATGGGCCGCGCTGGCGGCGCTGGAGAGCCCCCTCGCTTTTAGAACCTCCGCCCCGCGCTGCTGGACGGATCGGAGAAAATCGCCCTCAAGCCAAGCCCGGTCCCGGATCACATCGGTGACAGGCTTGCCGCCAATCCTGGCGTTGGTGAAATCAGGGTACATCGTCGGCGAATGGTTGCCCCAAACGGCCAGACGATCCACCAACCCCACCGGCACTCCCGCCTTTTCCGCCAAACGGGCCTTGGCCCGGTTCTCATCGAGACGCGTCATGGCGAACCAGCGGTCGGCGGGCAACCCGGGTCCGGACTGCCTGGCAATCCAGGCATTGGTGTTGCAGGGGTTCCCCACCACGAGCACCCGTGCATCAGGAGATGCGACCTCCGATAGAATGCGGCCCTGTTCAACGAAGATCTTTCCGTTCAACCCAAGAAGCTCGGACCGTTCCATCCCCGGTTTACGGGGGATGCTCCCAATACAGAAGGTCCAGTCCGCACCCTCAAAAGCCTTCCGTGGATCCGAAGTGGCCAGGATATCCTCCAACAGCGGGTTGGCGGCATCCCGGATTTCCATCACCACCCCCTGCAGAGCGGTCTCCGCCGCGGGAACTTCCAGCAACTGCAGGCGGACCTTTTGCTGCGGGCCGAATAACCCGCCCGAAGCGATGCGAAAGACGATCGCATAGCCGATTTGCCCTGCCGCCCCCGTCACCGCCACCCGGATGACATCCTTCATGGCTTTTCTCCGGCCTCCGCGGGAGAGGCGCGTCTGGCCTGTCCGGAAACGGGGGCATTGGAGGGATACGGCTGGAATTTAAAAATCACCTCACCCGGACGGGCCACATTCAGGGTATCCCGGGACATCCGTTCCACCGTGAAAGGATCCTGTTTCAACCGCCCCGTCTCCTCCTGCAGGCGGTTCAGCTCCTGCTCCTTGGCGGTGATTTCCCTCTGGAGATTTTCCGTCTGCTCCCTCAATCGCTGCCCGCGCTTCCAGGCGGGATAAAAGAAGGCGAGGACAACCGACACGGCCAGCAGACCTACTAAACTATAAACCCAGGGCTGGATGACGCCCCAAAACTGGCCCTTGGAAGGCGGGGCGCCGTACCCGCGCGGATCAAACAGCCGCGAGTTGTCCGCCATAGACGGCCTTGGCACCCAACTCCTCCTCGATACGGAGCAGGCGGTTGTATTTCGCCAAACGGTCGGAACGGGAAAAGGAACCGGTTTTGATCTGGCCAGCGTTCGTCGCCACCGCCAGATCCGCAATGGTGGAGTCCTCCGTCTCGCCGCTGCGGTGACTGATGACCGAGGTATACCGGGCGGAACCCGCCAAGGCGATGGCATCCAGCGTTTCGCTGAGGCTGCCGATCTGGTTGACCTTAATAAGGATGGAATTTGCGACTTTTTCGCGGATCCCCTTTTTCAAAAATTCCACATTGGTCACGAAAAGGTCATCCCCGACCAACTGGGTGCTCCCGCCCAGTTTCTGGGTAAGGATTTTCCAGCCGTCCCAATCCTCCTCTGCCGTTCCATCCTCGATGGAAACGATCGGATACTTCTTTTGGAGCCGGGCATAAAACTCCACAAGTTCTGCCGCTTTGAGGCGCCGCTGGTCCGACTTTTTGAAGACATACTCGCCCGACTTGGAATCGAAGAACTCGCTACTGGCGACGTCCAGGGCAAAAAAGACCTGCTGGCCGAGCTTATACCCGGCTTTTTCGGTGGCCTGACTCATTACTTCCAGGGCTGCCTCGGTGGATTCCAAGCGCGGGGCAAAGCCGCCCTCGTCCCCAACCGCCGTGCCCAGATTTTTGTCATGAAGGATTTTTTTCAATGCGGCAAAAATTTCCGCTCCGCAGCGGATGGCCTCCCGGAAAGTGGGCAGACCCCGGGGGATGATCATGAATTCCTGGAAATCGATCGGAGCATCGGAATGGGCCCCGCCATTCAGGATGTTGGCCATCGGCACCGGAAGCACGTTCGCTTTTTCACCCCCCAGCCAACGGTAGAGAGGCTGACCGCAGCCGTTCGCCGCCGCCCTCGCCGCTGCCAAAGAAACGCCCAGAACCGCATTGGCCCCGAGATTCTTTTTGTTGGCGGTCCCGTCGAGTTCCAGCATCCGGCGGTCGATTTCCCGGGTGTTGGCGGCATCCTGACCTTTGAGGGCCGGGGCGATTTTCTCCTTCACGTTGGCAACGGCCCGAAGAACTCCCTTGCCCCCGAAGCGCTTCGCATCGCCGTCGCGAAGCTCCAGGGCCTCATGGATCCCCGTGCTTGCCCCGCTGGGCACCATCGCCGAGCCGAAACCGCCCCCCTCAAGGTGAACATCGGCCTCCAGGGTGGGGTTACCTCGTGAATCTATCACCTCGCGTGCGGTAATGGAGCGAATGCTTGTCTTCATGAGAAGAGGCGGGCGGCGCCGGTTAGGTGACGTAGGGGCGGACGGAGAGGATGCGGGCCCGCGATTTACCGCCGGCCTCTGTCGGAAGATCGGCGGTGTCTCCGGGTTTTTTCTTCAGCAAAGCCTGCCCCACCGCGGTCTGGTAGGAAATGACGCCATTTTCCGGGTCGCTGTCCCAGGCGCCCAGAATGGTCACTTTTCGCGCGGAACCGCCTTCCTCCTGGATCTCCACCACCGTGCCGATGTCGGCAACATCCCCCTTTACCCCGCGGAAATCCGTCCCTTGGGCGGAGACGATCATCGACTCAAGTTCTGCCTTGCGGCGCATCAACACGGCCTGCATCTCCTTCGCGGCCTTGAATTCATGATTCTCGCGGAGATCCCCGTAGGAGCGGGCCACGGCGATGTCCTTGCTGTTGGCAGGAATCTTTTTGCTCACAATCTCCTCGAGCTCCTTTTTCCGCTTTTCCAGGCTCTCCCAACTCACCACCAGGGACTCCGTGCTGGCAGCTTTGTTTTCCCCCGCGACCATGGAGCCAATATGGGGATGAAGCTTCACGAGGGCCCCCATCAGGGAACGCTTGTCCAGCTCCTCAAAGGCGGTCGAAGACATGGCGGCGCGGGTGATGTCCCTCATTTCCTCCGGGGCGGTGGCCGCCAAAAGATCGTGAATGAGTTCCTTATCCTCCAGGAGCAGGTCATGCAGGCGGGATCCGCGCCAGATGTCGGAGAGCTGCTCCTTCTCCAGTACCGCCAAGGCCGTGAGAAAAAGGAAGGGCCCGCTCAATTTTTGGAATTCGGAGGCGCGGTTCCGACAAAGCCAGACCACCGTGTCGGGGTGGACCTGCCGTTCGCGGAGCAGGCGGTCCAAGGTCCCCTCCAGCTCCGCGGCGCGGCCGGCCTTCCTGAATTTTGCGGCAATCGCATCCATCAGCCGGCCCGAAGCCCGGGGAACGATGGCATTGAAAAGTTCGGCCCAACGCTCCCCCATACGTTCGGCCATCAGCTCCGCAAAGCGCGGTTGCTTGGCCGCGGACAGAGACTCGATCACCGAGGCTAGCCGGGCCGGTTCGGAGGGAAGCAAGGAGCGAAGTACCTCTCCCGGGTCTGCAGGCAACCCCAAGGCCGCGGCAAACTCCGCCCGCGCCAGGGCCAATTCCGCCAATTGTCCGGGTTGGCTTTTGGGCACTTTTTGTCCGGTGGCGTCCACAATCCTAAAAATATCCTCGGCCTGGGGACGCAACGCGCCGATGTCCCGGCCCTTTTGGAGTTTTTCGAGGATTTCCACGACCTTCTTCACCCCGACAGCCTCGCGGAGTTCCTCCAACCCGCTCGGCTTGGCTTCCACCTCCCCCTCGGCGTAAAGGATGGGTTCGGTCCGTTTGGAGGGAAAAAGAAAGCGCGCATCTTTTCTCATGGCACGCTTGGCCGCCTCCCAAAACTTCTTCCATTCCGTCGGCTGAAAAAGATGGGGCACAAAGGCCTCTTCCAAGCGGACGGTGGTGGCCTCCCGGCCCAGATGTTTCACAGCATGCTTGATCAGTTCTCCGGGATCCTTGGCCGCCCATTCCTTCACCGAACCGGGATCCGTCAGGATCCGGGCCTCAAAGTGGTCCTCGGCCAGCAGACGGAGGCTTTCCGCAGCGTAACCAAACTCCATGGTGTGGCCTTTTTTTGAGCGAAAATCGATCAGCAGGGACTGCAGGGCCTCATCCCGGGAGGCGATGCGACCGACTCCCCAACTCCGGTGGCGGCAGAAAGCACCGGGGACCAAGGGCTTCAGCTTCTCCTGAAGCCGGGGATCGAGAGCCGGGGCGTCCTCCGTAGATGCGGTTGGGGCGGCTTCGGCTTCGGTGGACATCGAATTCACCCTACGGATTGACCACCCCAAAAAGCAAACGGATTTCTCAATGCCAGAAATGTCGCCCGCTTCCGAAAAATGGGCTCATGCGCCTACGCCGGACCGGACTAGGGCTTGGTTTTGGGATCCTCCTCCAGGATCTTGATGGACTCGCTGCCCCGCAAATCCATGGAAGGCTTGCCCTCATACATGTGGATCAGGCCGGTCACCTCCACGGTTTTCCCCTCCAGCGCGGGTGCTCCCTCGGGAAAATTTTTTGCCTTGAGGAGGCAGGTGAAAACCTGGTTCGGGAAACGACCACCGAAATTGAGGTAGGTGATTCCTTTCTTCGAATCGCGCTGTCCGTCGACCACGCCATGCACCGTCACCAGCTTGCCCTCATGCTGGGAGGCCTCCTCGGGCTTGATTACCGGCAACAGGGGCTCCTCGCCATAAATCGGGGTTCCAACGAGACCGAGACAAAAAACAAGAATGAGAAGCTGCTTCGTCACCACGGAAGCATAACGCCGAGGCCGGCCAATGACAACCTTCGGCCTAACCGAGGCTTTCATCAATCATTTGAAGATAAGAGACCGTGCGCGCATGCCGTCCCTCGTCCCCTCCCCGGCTGTAGCTGTTGAGCAGGTTGACCAGCATGCGTTCCGCGGTTTCCCGCGGCGTGGCCCGCATGAACATAGGGTTGGCCCAGCAGGCCCGCTCCGTGCCGAACTTGGCAGCCAAGTCATCGGCCGAAAGCACCACCCCGCCGTGAAAGGGGTCGAAAACCACTCCCCCGATCCCTGTCAGGTAGTGACCGGGAGTGTTGAGCCCATACACCTCCAAGCCGGCCCGCTGGCCGACAAAGATATAAACCAGAGCCAGGGTCAGGGGGATGCCCAGACGGGTTTCCAGAACGAGATGAAGGTAGCTGTTGGCGGGACGAAAGTAGTCGTCCAGGTTCCCGCGGAAGCCTTCCCTGCGGGCCAAAATTTGGCGGAGCGCCGAAATGGAATCCGTGGGGGAAATGCTCCGCCGGGGCAGGTTTGCCTCCACCGCCCGGCCAAGCTCATCAAGATAGGATTTCCCTGTGGAGGCGGATATTTCCGGGTTCTCCACTTCCGCCAACTGCCAACAGAAGGTCTCCAGGTCTGCCCACAAGGCCAGTTCCGGCGGGGCGAAACCCCGGATGGCCATAGGCTTTCCCCAGAAACGAAGAATCGACCTGACCCTTGCCCGCACCTTGGGATCGGGACTTTGTTCCAGTTCCCGGACCAAGGAACCGTACCTCTCCTTCTGGGACTGAATCTCCCTTAGGGTGAGGTCGGCGAGATCCTCATCCTCGCCTCCTAGGATCTTCTCGATCGCCTTTGCCTGCTGGGCTTCTTGCGGCGATCGCACGGGGTTTACTCCCGGAACTGAACGGGAATCCCTGCCCTTTGCGCGGCGTGCTCCTCATCGGAACATCCGCGGTCGGTCGGCACGTCCGTGCCAGCCTGGGTGGGCAGAACGATCCCTTGTTTCAACATCCAGGTCTCCACTTCTTCCCCGCTGACATCAGCCAGCATCTGGCCGTTGATTTCAACGCAAGGAGAAAGCTCTTGGCCGCTTTTCTGGATCATTTCTAACCGCTGTTCGATGTCGTTCCAGATGTCGCGATCCTCAAATTCGAGGCGATACTTGGCCATCACCGCCCGCACCCCTCGGCTCCACCCACAGTGGGGTTTCAGGTAGGCGATAATTTTTGGTTTTTCGGGGACTTTCTTCATCCCTTTCAAAATAGTCCCTGGGGATTTTTCCGCAAGGGCCTGAATTTCATGCGGGCGACCCACCCTCGGGCCGGACATGCACCTCCCGGAGTTGCCGAAGGGTCGCTTCCGCCGGGGCACCGCTCATCACATCCTGCCCGCGGGCATTTTTGGGGAAGGCAATCACATCACGGATGCTTTCATGACCCAAAAGGAGTGCCATCAATCGGTCGAACCCAAGGGCGATTCCTCCGTGGGGAGGCGCTCCAAAACGCAGGGCTTCCACCATGTAGCCAAACCGGCTGGTGACGATTTCCCCGGGCAGCTTGAGAATTTCCCGGAAAAGCTTGTCCTGCAATTCCCCCCGGTGAATCCGGATACTCCCCCCGCCCAATTCCACCCCGTTCAACACCAGGTCGTAGTGCTGACCGCGCACCCGTTGGGGCTCCCGGTCGAGCAAGGGCAGGTCCTCTTCCACCGGCGCGGTGAAGGGGTGGTGACTGGAGACCAGGTTGGGATGGTCCGGATCCCGGCGCAACAGGGGAAAATCCACCACCCAATGAAAATCCAGTTTGTCCGGATCCCGTTTTAACTTGCCCAGTTTCTCCAGGTATTCGGCACAGCGAACCCGGACCAAGCCAAGGACCTCGCAGGCCGCGGTCCACTCGTCGGCCCCGAACAAAATCAGGTCTCCTTCCCCGATCTGCAGCTTATCGCCAAGGGCCTTCTTTTCGCTTTCCTGGAAAAATTTCACGATCGGCGATTTCCACTCCCCGCCTTCCACCTTGATCCATGCCAGGCCCTTGGCCCCGTGGGACTTGGCCAGGCTGGTGAGTTCCTCGATCTGCCCGGTGGTGATTTCCGCCAGGCCTTTGGCATTGAACGCCTTGACCACACCCCCGCCCGCCACGGCGGACTGGAACACCTTGAAGGAGGAGTTGCGGAAGGTTTCCGTGAAGTCTTCCAGCTTGAGGCCGTAACGACGATCCGGCTTATCCGTTCCATAACTGTTCATCGCCTCCAGGAAGGTCACCCGCGGAAAAGGAGTGGNNACCTCGTAGATGTCCTCCCGGTTGATGAAGGACATTTCCAGGTCGATCTGGGTGAACTCGGGTTGGCGGTCCGCCCGCAGGTCCTCGTCCCGGAAACAGCGCGCGATTTGGAAATATTTCTCCGCTCCCGCCACCATCAAAAGCTGCTTGAACTGCTGGGGGGATTGGGGAAGTGCATAGAATTTTCCCGGATTCAGGCGGGAGGGCACCAGGTATTCCCTCGCTCCTTCGGGCGTGCTTTTGAAAAGGATGGGGGTTTCGATTTCCAGGAATCCCCGTTCGTCCAGGTAACGGCGGACCGCCAAAGCCGCCCGGTGGCGGGCCCGCAGGGCCTCCGACATCGCCGGGCGGCGTAAATCCAGATAGCGGTAGCGCAAACGAAGTTCCTCATGCACCCCGATTTCATCCAGGGGAAAAGGCGGCGTCTCGCTGGGGTTCAAAACGGCTAGCTCCGTGGCCACCACCTCAATCTCGCCGGTTCCCAAGGAGGAGTTTTTTGTCCCCTCCGGCCGCGGCGTGACCTTGCCGGTGACGGCCACCACAAATTCGGAGCGCAACGTGTGGGCGACTTCCGCCACCTTGGGCTGCAGAGCCGGATTGAAGACCACCTGGGTGATCCCCTCCCGGTCACGCAAGTCGATAAAGATCACCCCCCCGTGATCCCTTCGGCCGCCGACCCATCCGGCCAGCCGAACCTCCTTGCCGGAGTCCGCCGCCCGCAAGGCACCGCAACTATGGGAACGTTTCATCCTGCCACCACCTTCGCCCAGTCCCCCATGGTGGGTTCAAGGGAAATCGCACCATGCGCATCGGTGCGGAAGGAAATAACCGCCTGTTTTCGCGAGGCGATCTCCTTTAGCGTCAGCTTTCCTCCCGCGGCCTCCCGTCCGGCCAGCAGGGCCCACCGGGCTCCCCTGGCTTCGGCCAATTCCAGCTGCTTGGCCCATTTTCCGTGTCCGGGGTCATAATCCACCGCATGGCCGTCTCGCCGCAGGGCTCCCGCCAGGCGAAGGGCCAGCGGACGCTCTGCCGCTTCCGCCACCACGAAAACCTCGATTTTTTCGGGCTCGGCCCGAAGCAGTTTTTTTTCGGCCAGCAGTTCCGCCAGCACCGCGTCCCCCATCCCAAAACCGGCGGCCGGCAAATCCACGCCGCCCAGCTTGTTGAGAAGATTGTCGTAACGCCCGCCCCCGGCGACCGCGCGGAGCTTGCCGGCCCGGTCATGCACTTCAAAGACCACGCCGGTGTAATAAGCCAGGCCGCGGACCACCCGAAGGTCCACCTCACACCAATCCGCGTATCCAAGGGCCTCCACCCCTTGCCGCAGCTCCTCCAGTCCGGCGGAGCGGATGTCCTGGGAGCGGAGGGCCTCGGCCACCGGCTCGGCCAAGGGGCCAAGTTTTTTCCTCCACTCCTCCTCGGGAGCACCCTCCAGTTTGTCCAGAATCCTGAGGACTCCCGCTTTTTCCCCCTCCCCCACGCCATGCTCCGCCAAAAAGACATCCCACCAACCGCGGTCGCTGATCTTCACGGTGACATCCCGGGGCCCGAGTCCGAGCAAGGAAAGTCCGAGACAAAGCGTGGCAATCAATTCCGCCTCGGCGGCGGCGCTTTTTTCCCCGACGATGTCACAGTTCCATTGGAAATGCTCCCGATGACGGCCACGCTGCGGCCTTTCATAACGGAAGAGTCGCGGAATGCTGAACCACTTGACGGGCTTGCGGTAGTTTCGATGACGCGAGGCGACCATCCGGGCAAACGTCGGGGTGAGCTCAGGCCGCAAAACCACCTCCCGGTCGCCCTTGTCCTTGAAATGGTAAAGCTGACTGACGATTTCCTCGCCGGATTTTTCGGTGAAAAGCTCCAGGGACTCCAACTCCGGCCCCTCATACTCAAGAAAGCCGGACCGTCGCGAAGCCTCACGCCACGCTCCGAAAAGAAGGCGGAGAACCGCCTGATCCTCAGGATAGAAATCCCGGAACCCCGGGAGGGG
>DDPU01000010.1:0-8211 GCA_002342345.1 Verrucomicrobia bacterium UBA2460 | reverse complement strand
CCCGTCATGCTTCCGCTCCGTTTTCGGAGCGGGCCGTCAGACCCCCACCGAAGGTGGGTTGTCGCCGGATTCCGAGACAACTTGGGCCAATTTGGCGGAGTTGCGGATCAGCTCCGCCTTCATCTCCTTGCCAGCCTTGAACTTGACCACCGCCCGGGCCGGGATCGGCACGTCCGTTTCCGGTTTGTTGGGATTGCGCCCGACCCTGGCCTTGCGGATCTTGATTTCAAAAACCCCGAAATTTCGGAGCTGAACCGCGTTCCCCTTGAGAAGGGACTCCTTGATATGATCCAGCGTTAACTGAATGACCTTCAACACATCCTGTTGAACCAGATTGGTTTCGTTACTGATGCGAACCACCAAGTCTCGCTTCGTAAGGTTTTCCATATGTCCCTTGAATTAGCCAATTTCCATCATTCTGCAAAGTAAATTTTTAAGGATTAGATAGTTAGGAAAATGGCATGGCGATAAGCAGGAAAATTCTATTTTATCGTTTTTTCCATTCCACTTTGGGAGGCAACGGATCACCAACGACTTCTGCAAAAGTGCGAAAGTGAGTTTTGCATAATTTGGCTAATTTTTCGCGTCCCTGCTTCTCAAAAATCTCGGCAGCCTGCCTCTTGATCAATGCCCCCGATCCCTTGCCCAGGGAAAACCCTGCTGTTTCCGACAATTTCGCCAACTGGCGCACAAATTCGGCCCTCGCCAAAATACTGGCGGCGGCAACCGCAATGTCGCTTTCCGCCTTGGTTCTTTGCTCCAGTTTCAAATCCACCCCTTGTCGGCGCAGTTCGGTCTCAATCAGGCGGGGATTCCCGAACTGATCCGACAAAGCCCGCGGACATTCCGGAACCTTCCCATGAAGGTTGGCAATCACCTTGCCATGCGCCCAGGCCAGCAACCGGTTGAGGTTGCCGAACTTCCGGTAAAGCTCGCCGTACCTCTCCGGACCGACCGTGACCACTTCCCGGCCGATTCCCACCACCTTACCGATCTCTTCGGCCAGGTCGGCAATCCTCGCATCACTGGTGATCGTCTTGCTGTCCCGGACGCCGGCTTCAGACAATCTCTGCGCGGTGCCCTCGTCCACATAAACCCCGGCCACCACCAGCGGCCCGAAAAGATCCCCTTTTCCGCTTTCATCCACGCCAAAATGAGGCGCATACATGGCCGGATGGTGGATCTTTTCGTATCCCAGCTTCGCCTCCCCCAAAACCTCCGGTTCCAGCACAAACTCGACAAAATCCCGCGAGTCCTTCCCGGCCACCACCAGCTTCCCGCTCCGGTAAGCGCTGAGAACACACCTGCCCTTGCGGGCGCTGAAATGCCCGTGCTCCAAAGGGCCGAACTCAAAACCCTTGGCAGCCGCCACCTCCCGGAGTCGCCGGACTTGGGCCTCGTCCAGGGTATGGGTAAACATCGTCTGTCCCATGCGTAACCAAGTTACTTCCCCGGGTCCCGCCATCGAATCCAAAATCCGCCGGCTCCTGCCCGTCCTCCACCGATGGTACCGGGATAACCGCCGCCCGCTCCCCTGGCGCGTTGATCCGACCCCTTACCGCACCGCCGTGGCCGAGTTCATGTGCCAGCAAACGCGCGTTGCCACCGTGATCCCCTACTACCGGCGTTGGATGAGGATTTTTCCCGGATGGCGGGCGCTGGCCCGATCCTCCACCCTCCGCATTTTGCGGTTATGGGAGGGATTGGGTTATTATCGTCGGGCCAGGAATCTCCATTCCCTGGCCCGGGCGGTCCTCCGTCTTCCCGGCCGGGAACTTCCCGACGATTTGGAGTCGCTGCGAAAGTTGCCCGGCATCGGGGATTACACCGCGGGCGCCATCGCCAGCATCGCCTTCAAAATTCCCTCCCCTGCCTTCGATGCAAACGTGGCGAGAGTGCTCGGACGGTTGACTGCCAAAGGCGGTCGCTCTCCGCGCCTTCCGTATCTGCGTTGCCTGGCGGGGAAAATCGTCCCGCAAAAGGATCCCGGCCTTCACAACCAGTCCCTGATGGAGTTGGGCGCCTTGATCTGCCTGCCAAGAAATCCCCTCTGCGCCTCCTGCCCCCTGAAAAGCCGCTGTCCCTCCAGTCGGCGGATTCCCGGGCGCCCCAAACCTCCTCCACCCGTCCCTCTCCGGGAAACCATCCTCCTCGTGAAATGGGGACAAAAAATCTGGGTAACCCGGGAGCATCCCCGCCACCGCTGGAAAGGGCTTTTTCTTCTGCCCACCGTGCCGGGGAAGCCCCGCACCCCCCGTCTCCTGACCATTCGGTATCCCTTTACACGATATCGGATCCAAGCCGATGTCCATTGGAGCAACCAGCCCCCCGCCGGCATCAAGGGAAGATGGATGGACCCCGGAGAACTGCGCCGCGCCCCCCTTCCCTCCCCGCATAGAAAAATTCTCCGCTTGGCAGGGCGCGACTAGATTCCGAAGGGGACCGGGACTAAAATCCTCAGGTGGCCCCTTCGGTCAAAGCCAAGAATCCCCCGACCCCCAAGGCCCGGGGCTCCCGACGATCCTTGTTTGGTCTTGCGGCCCTGATCACTTCCACCCCTTTCCTGATTGCCATCGCCATTCACGGGATTCTGTTGCTGCTCGGAGGCAGCATCGTCCTTTTCCGCCAGGGAAACCCTCTGGCGATTTTCACGGGTCAAAATTACGCCGAACCGGAGGGAACCACGGAATTGCAGGCTCCACCCTCACCCGAGGAGTCGTCCCCGGAATCACCGAACGAACCCATGACCACCGAAACCACCACCCCATCCTCGGAACGGGAGGAAACCTCCGAGGTTCTCACCCTGACCACCCCCAGCGTGATGCCATCATTCCCATCCTCCACCCCTGTCCGTTCCCTGGCCCCGAAGGCTACGGGCCTGGGATCCCCGGGAAAGGGCGGAGGAACGGGCGGAACCGGGACGGGGACGCGAAAAAAACCCCGCACCGGGAAGGGTTCCCTTTTCGGTTTCGAGGAAACCCAGGAAAACGACCTGATCGGGACCATGATCGACCTCAAGCTCGACTCCACCGGAAAAAAACCCACCGGGATAGGGAGCACCGATACCGATTTTTACGGGGCCGTCCGTAGCCTTCTTGCCGGGAGCCGCGTCCAGGATGGGGCGATCCGCAAGTACTTCGTCGTGCCAAAAAAACTGGGGGCCACCCAGATTTTCATCCCCGTTTGCGATGCCGCGGAAGCCCCCAAGGTCTTCCAGGTGGCGGACAGGGTGAAGCCAAACTTTTGGGTAATCCGCTACCGGGGCAGGTTTGCCGCCCCTGTCACCGGAAAATACCGGTTTGTGGGGAAAGCCGACGACCTGCTTTGGGTTGCCGTGGACGGGAAAACCGTTCTCGAGGCCCATTGGGACGTGAATAATTTCCTCACGGCATGGCGCCCCAAGGACCACGTGAAGGAACATTCCGTATACGACTTCATGGAAGGCAACACGGAGGGTGACCGCGAACGCGCCTTTCTCACCTACGGAGATTGGATGACTCTCGAAGCAGGAAAACCCAAGGACCTGGAAATCCTGCTCGGTGAGTATGGGGGAGGAAGATTCTTCGCGGTCCTGATGATGCAGTCGTGGGAGGAAGAGAATCGGAAGACCGGATCCAAGGAACGCCCTCTCATCCCCCTTTTCGTCACCGCCGAACCAACCGGCCAGCAAAGACAGGCCATGCGCTCCTCAAAAATCCAGTTCCCCGGGAAAACACCCGTTTTTGCCGCAGATGCGTCCGGATCGGATTCCCCAATGGAGGCCGCAACCCCATCCCCCTCACCCTCACCCTCACCCACCCCGCCCACCTCCACAAGGGGCGATTCCGCATCGGACCCGGCCTACGCCAGCGAATGGAAAGATGGCAGTTCCGCCGGGCAGGGATTCGAGCCATGGATCCTTTGCTCCAACGACTCCCCGGATAATAAGTCCTTCGCGGGCTTTTATGTCGCCCGCCAGGAGGAAAAATCCGCAAGCGAACCCGTGGCCACGGAAGGCCGTAGCTGGGCCCTTTATGCGGATGGGGAGGGTTTCCAGGAAGCGGTCGCCTGCCGGCCCTTGTCCGGTCCTTTGACAGCCAATCAATCCCTGTCCGTCGATCTGGTCGCACCCGTGCCCAAGTCCAACTCCGGAAGTCCCGGATCCGTCGGCCTGACGCTGCGCCAAGGAAAAAAATTGAGCCGCCCCGGCGAGTATAACGACGGAGCCCGGCTCGGGCTTTTTGCCCTCGAGGGGAAAGGCAATTACCAGATCCTGGACGGATCCCAGCCCTCGGACTCCGGTCTGCCGGTCTCTCCCGCAGGATTGCGCGTGCAGATGACCCTGCGCACAGCCGACACGTACGACCTAAAACTCCTGTCTTTGGGTGGGGATGCCCCCGTGGAGTTTCCCAACCGCCGGTTGGGCGGCACCCCGGGCTCTCCTATCGAGAGCATTACCCTCTACAACCGGGATTCGGAGGGAAACATGTTCTTCAACCGCCTGCAGCTGGGCCCATAGCGGGGATCTGGACCGCCATCACAAAAGGAGACCCCTCCCCCCCGGCGACCAGCACATGGGTGCCTGCCGGAAGCCTGACCTCGGTTAATCCCGCCGCGGGCCCGATGGAGACACCGCTGACCTCCGTGCCATGAGGACTTTGATCGTCCCGCAAGACCACGGCTCCGTCCCGCAACTCCAGGCGGAACTGCAGGGGCGCCAGTCTTTCCGGGGGATTCTCCTCAACCAGGACCATTTCCGTTCCCGGGGGAACGGTCGCCGGCCCCGGATCCCTCCCGAAGATCATCGGCAACTGGTGCTCGCTTTCCTGCTCGGACCACTGGATCTGGTCGGCCTTGCGCCATCCCATCCGCAGGGTGACTTTGACGGGCGTCGGGGCGGCCGCCGCAATTGCCGACACCGGCATTTCGTGGATTTCCGCGGGAGCGGAATGGGAGGAAGGCCGCGGCGTTTGTTTTTCCGGCCCGACCGGATC
Source organism: Verrucomicrobia bacterium UBA2460 (assembly GCA_002342345.1). Taxonomy (GTDB): domain Bacteria; phylum Verrucomicrobiota; class Verrucomicrobiia; order Methylacidiphilales; family Verrucolacustridaceae; genus Verrucolacustris. Next base: position 3,238 of record DDPU01000010.1, on the reverse strand, counting down.
CAGCCTTTCCATGCTTTTCCGCAGCCGTTGGGCCAACACCCGGGACACGATGCTTCCGGGATGGTCCTGACCGTCCGACCTCTTGTCCGTCAGGTCCGCCAAGGTCATTCCGTAAAGCAACACACGCCCTTGTGCGGTAGCGGTTGCCGAGCGCGGAAGATTTTGCAGCACTCCCATCTCCCCGATGACCTCCCCGGGGCCGGCCTTCCCCAGTTCGCTGGTGGCACCGTTCACCTCCCGGTTCAACACCACCTGGCCGCTTCGGATGATGTAAAACTTATCGCTCGGCTCCCCCTGACGGAAAATGACCTGGCCCCCTGCGAATCCCACCGTGGCCTTGCGGATCTCGGCATTGGCCATCTCCGTCCGGATGTAGGACCAGATCAGGCGCAGAATCATTCCGAGGCAGGAGCCCGCGACGATAGCCAGACAGTTCGTCACAAAATCCCCGCTCCAATCGCAGGTGCGCCCAAAAATCGGCTGAATCATCTCGAGTGCGGCACTCATCGCCGCCACCAGCAACATCCCCAGGGGCCAGAGAATTGGCCGAAAACCCAGGATCATCATTGCGCCGAGCAGAGTGTAGCCCGTGAAATGGACAATCTTGTCCGCTTCGATCGCCACGCCTTTTTTTGCCATCAGGCTGCCGATCATCGCGCAGACCATCCCCATCAGTCCGACCATGATCATCACCGCCCGGGTGCGGGGGGGGATGTCGAGGTAAGGGGTGGATCCGGCCCTTGGTGCCGGCACCGCCGGCGAGGATTTGCGGCTTTTCGGTTGCATGGATTTTTGGGGCAAACGGCAAAACCGGAGCGCCTAGGACCTCAGGATCTTGGCCCAGCGCCGCAACTGGAAACGCACCTGTCCGGGGGCGGGGGCACCGACCACTGCATCCCGGGCCACCAGGGCCTTGCGGAGACGGGCGGACGGGGAAACCCCTTGAAGCACGGCGCTGACTTCCCGCCACTCCCGCTCGTTTAACTCCGGCCAATCCCCGCGTTCCAGGCGGTCCATCCGCGTGCCCTTCTCCTCCGCCGCCCGCACGGCGGCGCCCACCAGCTGATGCGCCCTCCGAAAGGGAATTCCCGTCCGGACCAGCGCATCCGCCACATCCGTGGCCAGCAACTCGGGGGCGGAAGCGGCGTAGAGGCATGCTCCTGCGTCCACCTGGACCGATGCCACCGCTGCAGCCATCACCTCGAGCGAGCTTCTCCAGGTGTCGGCCGCGTCAAAGACCGCTTCCTTGTCCTCCTGCAAATCCCGGTTGTAAGTCAAAGGCAACCCCTTGAGGAGCGTGAGGAGGGACACGAGGTGACCGGTGAGCCGCCCGCTCTTCCCCCGCACCAGCTCGGCCATATCCGGATTTCTTTTCTGCGGCATCAGGCTGGAACCCGTCGTGAATGCCTCACCGAATTTAAGGAACCCGAATTCCGATGAGGAAAAAAGAATCAGATCCTCCGCCAGACGGGAAAGATGCACCCCTCCCAGCGCGACTGCGGCGAGGTACTCCACCAGAAAATCCCTGTCGGAAACCGCGTCCATGGAGTTGGCGGTCACTTCCCGGAATCCCAGAAATTTACGGGCCACGTTGCGATCCAGCCCAAGGGTGCTCCCGGCCAGGGCCCCCGACCCCAGGGGGAGCACATCCGCCCGGCGGGCGGCATCGCGCAGCCTTCCCTTGTCCCTTTCCAGCATCTCCACGTAGGCCAGGAGATGGTGGGCCAAAAAGACCGGCTGGGCCCGCTGGAGATGTGTGTAACCGGGCAGAATCACCTCGGCGTTCCGGTCGGCCAACCCCAACAGGGCCCGCTGCAGTCCGCAGACTGCCTTTTCGTCGCCGCGGATCGTTTCCCGGATCCACAGGCGGAGATCCGTGGCCACCTGGTCGTTCCGGCTCCGACCGGTGTGCAGCTTGGCCCCCGCCGCGATGCGGGCGGTCAGGGCCGCCTCGATGTTCATGTGCACATCCTCCAGGGAATCCTTCCAGCGGAATTTTCCCCGCGAAATTTCCGCCTCGATCCGGTCCAGGCCCTTACGGATGGCCGCAGCCTCTTTCCGGGAAAGGATCCCCGCCTTGGCCAGCACCGCCGCATGGGCACGGCTTCCCTCGAGATCATGGTGGGCGAGGCGACGGTCAAAATGCACGGAGCGGCTGAATTTTTCCGCAACCGGATCCGGTCGCTGCCGGAATCTTCCCTTGCCGGCCGCCCTCATGCGGACGTTCCCAGCTTTTCCATCTCCCGGGGCGCCAGAACCCTCCACTCCCCCGGGGAGAGGGTGCCAAGGCCGAGACGTGCGATTCTGATGCGTTTCAACCTCTCCACGGTAAAACCGAGTTTGCGGAACATCAACCGGATCTGCCGCTTCATTCCCTGACGCAGAACCACCCGGACTTCCCTCCCCCCCCGGCACTCCGCCCTTTCCGCCCTGGCCATCCCCTCCTCCAGACGGACCCCTTTCTCCATCTGCCGCAGCACCAAGGCATCCGGCATCCGGTCCAGCCGCACAAGATACTCCTTCTCCACCTTATGACGGGGGTGCGCCAGGGTCTGGGCCAGTTCCCCCTGGTTCGTCAACAGGAGCAACCCCTCGCTGTCGGCGTCCAGTCGGCCCACCGTGAACAGGCGCCCGAATCCCTTGGGCATAAGTTCGGTGATGATTGGCCTACGGTCCTGCGCGGAGGCGGTGCATACCACGCCGCGGGGCTTGTGCAAAAGAATCACCACACCCTGGGAGGGGTGCACGGGACGGCCGTCGACGGTGACTTCCGCCCCGGAAGGAACCCTCTCGGCCAAGGAAGATACCTGCCGCTTGTTGATCCGGACGCGGCCGGCAAGGATCAGTTCCTCCGTACCACGCCGGGAACCCATCCCGGCGGCGGCCAAAAATTTGTTGAGACGGATCCCCTGCCCGGAAGGGACGGGGACCAAGGACATTATTCGGGTTTGGTTTTCGGGAGACCGACAGGTTTCGTGCCGGCTTTCCACTGGCCACGCTTTTTGAGGAGGGCCACACGCTCCCCGCGCTTGAGGACGTTACGTTTGGCGGCGGTCGCCCCGCCGGAACGAAGACTGCGATGCAAAGACATGCGATGTTTATATGCGTCCCAAGCTGAGCGGGCAATGCAGATTCGGGGTAAACACTGTTTCGCCCCGGAGCACTTTCCCCCGAACGAATCAAATTTCCCCTCCGGGGAAGTTGGCTTACCTCTTCTCGCCCCGCGTGGCGTACCATC
>DDPU01000037.1:8446-10168 GCA_002342345.1 Verrucomicrobia bacterium UBA2460 | reverse complement strand
GCCGTCCTTCTCACTCTTCCGGATCGGACGGGTTGTGCAGCTGATCGAGTAAACCAGGTCCGGGGTCTGCCGAACGTTGCTGCAAAGGGTGGTCTTGCCGGTCCCGGAGGGAGCCGAAACCACAAACAAAATTCCGGAACGGGTGAAATTATTCAAGATTCGCCGCCTGTTCACGAAGCTTCTCCAGCTCCGATTTGAACTCGATCGCCAGCCGCGTCAGCTCCATCTCCCCCGATTTCGAACCCACCGTGTTCGCCTCCCTCATCAGCTCCTGGATGAGGAACTCGAGGGTTCTCCCCCCCGGGGCGCGTTTGCCCGTCAGGCCGGACGCTTCGCTCAGGTGGGCCCGGATCCGGCTGATCTCCTCGGTGATGTCACCGCGGTCGGCGGCGGAGGACACCTCCTTGAAAAGCCGCTCCGCATCCAGCTCCACCCCGGCCTCGTTGGCCAGCTCCTGCAGACGGGCCCGCAGCCGATCCCCCTGGTTTTTCCGCATGGCTGCCGCCGCCTTTTCCATCCTCATGCGGACCGATTCCATCCGGTTCAGGTGCTGCTTCAGGGAACGGACCATATGCCCCCCTTCCCGCTCCCGGCTGGAAACCATCTTGGCCAGGGCGGCGCGGACTCCGGCGAGAATCTTCCGGTCCTCCTTGGGCGTAAGCGGGTGGGACTGCGTGGAAACAACCCCGGGCAACCCAAGCAGATCGGACCAAGACGGCCCACCCTGCACCCCAAGCTTCTTGCCGGCGGCGCGCAGCTGGGAGGCGTAGAGCGCCGCCTTTTTCAGGTCGAGACTTCGCCCGTTCCGGGAAGAGGCGGCCTCCGCCTGCACGGCCACCGTCACCTTGCCCCGGGTCAACTGGGAGGCGACCTCCTCCCGGATCTCCCGTTCCAGCCGGGCGAGATCGCCGGGAAGAAAAACAATCACCTCCAAGCCACGCTTGTTCACCGAGGAAGCCTCCACCCGGAAGCCGGCATGGGCGGTCGACACCCGGGAGGAGCCAAAGCCGGTCATGCTACGCATCGGGAAATCCTAAGGAAAAACATCCCGCGACTCAAAACTCAATTCCCCCGCAAAAGGTTAAAAAAGCCCTGGAGCGGGGCGGTCACCGGGGCGGTCAACCCCCCGGTTGCACCGTCGGCCCCCTGGAGAACGCCGCTGGGAGTATTCAGGAGTAGATTCAACCCTCCCTCCGCCAGCATCGCGGTCACATCCATCTGCACCTTGGGATCGGACAAGGTCCCGGTGATCGACGCCGACCCCGGGATTTTTGTGTAATAATCGGTATTGGCGCCGATCAGCTGGGTCATCACCGACTGCAATTGCCCGCTGCTTTGGATGGCCTCGCGGGTCAGGGCCAGATTGACCCGGAAATCGATCGCCTGACTGACCCAATCCAGCCAACCATGCATCCCCGCGGCTAGTGCCGTGCCGGATACCTGCAAGTCCTCCACATTGATCCTCGGTCCCTTCACCGCGAATTTCCCCGCCAAATCGTTGATTTTGCTGGATGCGATGAAGTCGGAACCCAGGAATTGGCCGGCCGCACGCAACGCCTTGGCAATCGCGGGAAGGTTTTCCAGCTGGGCCTGGCAAATCCGGAAGGTTCCCTGCCCCGCCAGCGATTTTTGCAGGTCCTCCTTTTTGGTTCCCGAGGCTTGACCGGAAAAATCCAGGTCCAACCAACCTCCCACCGGACCCCGTGCGTCCTCGATCATCGA
>DDPU01000037.1:0-8368 GCA_002342345.1 Verrucomicrobia bacterium UBA2460 | reverse complement strand
CCCTGAACCTCCACCGAGGAAGGCTCCAGGAGAAGGCCTTCCGGCCCGTACCGGAGGCGGGAAATTTTGACCGGCCCCACGTTGGCTTCGTTGAACATCAGGCCATCCAGCTTTGCCGAAATATCAAGACGGGTAGCATCTTTTGCGGAACGGGAATCCGGGGAAGTCGTCTTCCATCCCTGCCACTGCCGCAAAAAACCCCGTATGTCCGCCACGCCGCCCTCGGTCTTTACCCGGAAAAGGCCGGGCCCGGCCTCGAGTATGGAAATCTCGACAGGCTGATCGCCAGCCACGGGAAATTGAAGGGATGCGTCCTTCACCACCAGAACCCCCGTGCGCTTGTCGAATTCCCAATCCCCCACCCCGCGGACGGAAAGCGGCGCACCTTCCGGGCGGTTGATTCGGACCCCCACCAGGGAGAGATCGAGTTGCCCGGAAGAACCGTGGTCGGCTGGCTCCCAAAAACCGGGTCCGGCCACCAGGTCGCCGCCCACCCACTCGTTCGGCGAGATCCAGGGTTTCACCAGCACCGCCGCCCACCCTGAGGACACACGGGCGGACTCCCAGGACAGCGCGGCCTCCTTCCGATAATCCATCTGCAGAATCTGCAGGTTTCCCTGGGGCCCGCTGACCAGGAGATCGACATTGTCGCAGGCAAGCAGGCCTCCTTTGCCCCAATCCAGTTTTCCCTGCGCCCGGGCCCCCAGTCCGCCAAGCGGTCCGATTCCGGGAATCTGCGGGGCGAGGTTCTCTCCCTCCGCCAGGAAAGTCACGGAACGGACACCATCCTTGGGCTCGGAGGTTTTGGCATCCAAGGTCAGCTTTCCCGAGGAGACCCAGGCCCCCACACGGGGGAGATGGCTACCCAGAATTTGCAGATCCACGCTTCCCGATATCGACAATTCCGCACCGGGAACTTTCTCTGCCGAAAAATTCACCCAGGTCACCCCGCCCTCGCGGGATGTCAGCAAAACCTTTTCCAGGGAAAAACTCCGGCCGTCCCCCAGGGAGATCTCCGCCTGGAGATTTGCCTGGTTTTCCGGAAGCCGGAATTGCGGAAGGTCCACGGAGAAATCGGGACTGGCCAGTTCCAGCCGTGCCGAGAGTTTTTCCGCCTTGGGATCCCCCCGCACCCGCAGAAAACCGGACAGGGTTCCACCCACCGAGCTTTCGCTGGCCTCGGAAAGAAAAAGCGGGGTCAGGATTCCCATCGGCCAGCCGACAAACTCGATCACTCCCGAGCAGTCCTGCTTTCCCGCAGGCTTCCACTCTCCGGGCCCGGTTTTTTCCAGCCGCAAAGGGGCATCGAGGGAGGCGTGCACCGCCTCCACACCATCCCGGTGCTTGGCCACCAAAACCAGGGTCTCTACGGCCAACTCCCCCTCGGTGCCGGATGGCCAGGAAGCCCTGATCTCCCCCTTCACGGAGGAAAAATCCACCGGCCGGGGCCGCTGCGGCGTCCCCGTCTCCACCGTGATCGACGCATCGAGATCCGCCTTCACGAGGTCATGCCGCTTTTCCCGGGTGAATTCAAACGACCCCTTCCCCGATGCCTCCGTCCATTGCCACTCCGGCGTGAAGTTTTTCAACAAAGGAACCACGAAGGCGGATTCCGCCCGGGCCAGTTCCACCCTCACCCGCCCCGTATCCTCCGCCGGTCTCCACAGGGCCATAACCTTGGCATCCAGGAGCGGTTCCCCCGCCTGGTTGGCCTGCAATTCGATTTCCGGAAAGCTCCAGGTGCCCTGCTCCACCTGCACATCGGAAGAGAACCTTGCGCCCCAGGAACCGGTCTTCTCCTCCGGCCAACGCATTGCGTTGAGGGTGACGGAAACCAGTCCGGCCCCCTTTTGGGCGGGATTCCCGGAGAACTCCACATGAGCCTGGGCCTGGCCATCCGCAGGCCAGAATTTTGCCCCCGACCACGCCTTTCCCAGACCGGCCAACCCGGTGCCCAGGTCGCCCACCACAAATCCCTCTTTCCTCGCCCAGTCCCACTCCGCCTTGGCCGTCAGCACCAGATCCTCCGCCACCCCGCCCTCCCAAGAAGCCTTCAGCTGTCCGCTTTCCAGGTGAAGCTTGGTGGCCTTCTCCAGATGCCCCTGAAAATCGAGCGAAGCGGACTGGACGGCCAGGCTGCCCTGCACCCAGCGCCCCGAGGCGGTGAGGGTACGGCTCTCCACCCGCCCGCTCAGCCCGACCTTTTCCGGCTCGATCCGTGCCTGACCGGAAGCGGAAAGCTTCCCGCCTTCCACCTTCAGTTCTTCCGGTTTCAGGAAAATCGGAGCCACCGCCGCCAACTCCAGCCCCCTCGCCGACCATTGCAGCGAGGCCGGTTCCGCCGCCTCCGCTTTTGGACTTCCCGCCAGCGGAAAAACCGCGGGGCGATCCAATGACAGCTGGAAATCCTCCGGTTGCCCCACCCTGCCCAGGATGACCGAAAGGCTCTCCATCCGCAGGACCCTTTCCGCCCCTCGCCACTCCCCCCTCGCGGAAATCCCCAAGGCTGCCGGTTGGGCGGGCCAGATTGCCCCGCCAGCCGCCGCCAGCTGAACGGCCTGCCCGTTCAGCTCGATTCCCACGCCCAGCGGCTTCCCCGGCCCCCCGGCCAGCTTCACCGTGCCGGCAGCCTTTCCATCAAGGTTCCGGATTCCGCGAGGCTGAAGAAAAATCCCGGCGAGCTGCAGATCGGCAGGATCCAGATTGACTCGGGCGGTCCACTCGCCCGAGGACGCGTAAGTTCCGCTGATTTCGGCGGCCAATCGGATCCCACCCACGCCCTGCCAGACCGTCTCCACGCCGTCCATCCGCCACTCCCCCCGTTGATTGCAGGCGGCCTTTCCTTCCAGGGTCAGCCGACAGGGGGAAACCAGATTCCAGGGAGGAAGATCCGCCACCGTGTTGACATCTGTGGTCAGCTTCAGATCCCACACCTCTTCACCGGAAGGCGCCCTGGACTTGCTCGCGGTGGCCTGCATGGTGGCCGCCAGCTCCTGTTTGCCCGGCCCGTTCCAGTCCAAGCGACCGAACTGCAGGCGTATCTCCTTCGGTGTGCGGCCGTCCCAACCCTGGGCCGAAGCCTGAACTGATTTCACGATCCACGCCCCGGTTTCCGTCCGCAACCTCCCCTCAACCAGCTCCACCGATGCTTCCCGCAGGGAAAACGGCAGGGTCACGGGGGCCCGTTTTCCTTTCCCCGCCTTGGCCGGAGCCAATTCCAGGTCGACCAGCGAGAACCGGAAATCCGCCCTGGGAATCTCCAGCCTGCCGGTCAGCAACCGCAAGGGATCAAAGTCCACCCTGGCTGAATCCATCGCAATCCGGGACTTCCTCTTGTCCACGGCCTCCAAACCCTCAATCTCCAGCCTCCCGGACGGCACCAGCTTGGCCGAAACAGCCCTGACTTTCCAACCGGCCAGTTTCGCCCCCACCGGGATCGTGATCCCGCAGAAGACCGTCGGCTGGAACAGCAACGTTCCGATCGAGGCAAACACCACGCTGCCGAGCCCAAAAAGAAATTTCCGGAACTTCACGCGGGACAAATTATCCCCTTCTCCACCATCCCCCGCAACCACGGAGGAAATCTCGCCACCCCGCCGCTTTTCTCTTAATTGGAGGGATGATCCTCCGCCTCGGATGGCTTGGCCTGATTCTGGCCTCCCTGCCCCTCGGCGCCTCGGAAACCCCCGATCTGCGCGCCCTGGCCAAACAGGCCCGCCCCGCCGTCTACCTCCTCGCCCTCCAGGACGAGGACGGCGAGGTCAAGGGCTCCGGCACCGGCTTCCTCGTTTCCCCGGACGGTCTCCTCGTCACGAACCACCATGTGGTCACCGGGGCAAAGCACATCCTCGCCAAGGCGGAAAACGGCGGTCTTTTCCCCGTGACCCGAATCATCGCCTCCGATCCCGCCAACGATCTCGCCCTCCTTCAGGTGGAAGGCAAGGATCTCCCCTACCTCTCCCTGGCACCCCCCAACTCCGCCGAGGCCGGCACGCGGATCGCAGTCATCGGCAGTCCGCTCGGCCTGGAGGGCACCCTCACCGAGGGAATCGTCTCCGCCCGAAGAAAACTTCCCGGGGAAACACGCGAGGTCCTTCAGATCAGCGCCGCCATCTCCCAGGGATCCAGCGGTTCCCCCGTGCTCGATGCCCAGGGGCGGGTCGTGGGCGTGGCATCCTTCCTCCTTGCCGAGGGCCAGAGCCTCCACTTCGCCACCCCTTCCGAAAAACTGCACGCCCTGCTCCGCCGTTCCAACCGCTCCGGATCCCCCCCTTCCACCGTGACTTCCACGCCAACCCCGGCCCCCGCCCGGACCTATACGGTCCGCTCCGGCGATACCCTCACCGGGATCAGCCGGGAGCTGAAAACCCGGGGGATTCAAGCCACGCCCGAACAGCTCCGCACCCTCAACCAGCTCCCCACCAACGCCGTCATCCGGCCCGGCCAGATCCTGAAGATTCCCTAGGGATGAACTCCCTTCTGCCCCCGGGATCCTCCCGCTTTCTCGTCCGGCCCCTGACGGGATCCACCGGCTTCCTCAGCCGCATCTTCGTGGCCACCCGCAAGGGCGATCCCCGCCGCTACATCCTTAAGGTCGGCAGCAATCTTCCGGACCGCAAACGATGGGCCTCCCAACTCCGCGTCTTTGCGCGGGAACGGGCCGCCTACCGCCTGCTCGCCCCTTTGCAGGGCAGACTTTGCCCGCGGATGTTTGCGGGTGCGGTCGCCGTCCGTGGATCCGACGGCCTCCTTCTCCTGGAAGAGATCCGGGGCGGCCGGAATCGCGACCAACTCCGCGGTCTCACTTGGCCGGAGCTCGCCTCCGCCACCCGGTCCATCGCCCGCATCCATGCTCGGTTTTGGAACTCTTCGACCCTGAATAAATCCCCGGACCTGCCCCGGCATCACTACATGCGTGCCCACGAAATTCGCAGCCATCTCCCGAGGTTCCTGCGGTGGGCCAAGCCTTCAGCCAGGGAGCGGGTCCTGTTCCGGGATTTGTCCCAAAGGGTCCCGGCGGTGCTGAGCCGCTTCCGGAAGCAGCCCATCACCCTTGTCCATGGCGACCTCCGCTCCGACAACATCTTCTACGGCCGCAACTCTTTGCGTTTTATCGACTGGGGCCTCGCGCTGGCGGGTAATGCCGCTTTCGACGTCGCCCGACTCGCCGGTGGCAGCCCCCGGAAACCCCTTACCCTACTCCAGCACGTCGATCTCCTGAATCTCTGGCATGCGGAACTGCTGCGGAACGGCGTCCGGAACTACCCCCTCCATCAGGCCTGGCAGGACTACCGCGATGCCGTCCTCCTTACCCTCACCATCCCCGTCACCAATGCACCCACCCTCGCCACCTTCTCCCCACGTGGCCGCCGCATGGCCAAGCTGATCACGAAGAGGTTTGCTTTTTCAGCCCGCGAGGTCGGGGTGGTCTGATTTCGGGCTGGCAAGCCTGATGGGGTTCTTTCAAATCGGGCCGCCCGGAGGTCGGCCCCTACCTAGCGAAAATCAAACAAGCCGACGTAAAAAACACCTCACTCAAAACTTGGTAGGGCCCGACGTCCCGGCGGGCCGTTTCTACTCTTTCAGCAGAAACTTCGCCGCTTCGTTGACGTCCTTATCCCCTCTCCCCGACAAATTCACCAAAATGATCTGATCCTTTTTCAGCTTCGGCGCTTCCTTCATCGCAAAGGCCACCCCGTGGGCCGTCTCCAAGGCCGGCAGAATCCCCTCCACCTTCCCCAGGGTCGAAAAGGCATTCAGCGCCTCGTCATCGGTCGCATAGGTGTACTCCGCCCGACCAATGTCCCGCAACTGGCAGTGCTCCGGCCCCACTGCCGCATAGTCCAACCCCGCCGAAACCGAATGGGTCAGCTCAATCTGCCCGTCGGCATTCTGCAGAAGATACGATTTCGACCCCTGCAACACCCCCAACTTCCCCCCCTGGAAACGGGCCGCGTGCCGGCCCGGCTTGATCCCCTCCCCGCCCGCCTCCACCCCGACGAGACGGACATCCGCATCCTGGAGGAAGGCGTAAAAGATCCCGATGGCGTTGCTGCCCCCGCCCACGCAGGCGCAGACCACGTCCGGCAGGCGTTCTTCCCGTTGCATCAGCTGGGCCCGGGCCTCCTCACCGATCACCCGGTGGAATTCCCGAACCATGTAGGGATACGGATGGGCCCCGTAAGCCGTGCCGAGAACGTAGTGGGTGGTGCGGACGTTGGTCACCCAGTCGCGCATCGCCTCGTTCACCGCCTCCTTGAGCGTCTTCTGCCCTGCCGTCACTGCCACCACCTTGGCCCCCAGTAACCGCATCCGGGTGACGTTGAGGGCCTGTCGCCGCATGTCCTCCTCCCCCATGTAGATCACGCACTCCATCCCGTAGCGGGCTGCCATCGTGGCCGTGGCCACCCCGTGCTGCCCGGCACCGGTCTCCGCAATGATCCGCTTCTTGCCCATCCGGCGGGCCAGCATGACCTGCCCGAGGGCGTTGTTGATCTTATGGGCACCGGTGTGGAGAAGATCCTCCCGCTTCAGGTAGATCTTGGCCCCGCCCAACTGTTCCGTGAGCCGTGCGGCAAAGTAAAGGGGCGTGGGGCGACCGGTAAAATCCCGGCGCATCTCCTGCAGTTCGTGCTGGAAAGCGGGATCCTTGCGGGCTTTTTCATACTCTTGGGAAAGCTCCTCCAAGGGAGCCACCAGGGTCTCCGGGACGTACCTCCCCCCGTAGACACCGAAGTGTCCCGAGGCATCCGGCCCGGCCGGCAAGGTGGTCGTTTTGGGCATGGGTTGATCCTACCCTAAAAACCGCATCTTAGGTAGGGCGGGGTTGATAAACCCACCTACGTTCATGATTCCATCCCAAAAAACGAAAAACCCCGGAGCCAAGGCCCCGGGGTTTTCGGGTAAAGATCCGAATCTTACGGGGTCGGATAGGTCAGCACCGTGGCTTCCATCCGGATGAAGCTCCGATCGCCGACGATCGGCAACCGGACGGACACCCTCTCGTAATCGAAGGAAGGCAATCCGCTCTGGTCGGAAACCCCGTAGACCGTCATGCCCGCACCGTTGGCAAACGGCGCGCTCAGGTTTGTGGAGGAACGGATATCGTAGGTGGCATCCGCCACCGCGGTCCGCCACAGGAAGGTCACCACCAGTTCCCCTCCCGACTTGGTCATCTCGAAGAGTTGGAAATTTGCCACATTGGGGTTGGTGCCGAAGGCGAACTCCTGGGCATTGCTGAAACCGTCCCCATCGGGATCCGCCCCATGGTTCCGGTTGGCGCCCGTCAGGCCGTTGGCCGCCGCCCAGGCATCCCACACCGTCTGGACCGTGAGGGTTTGGGCCACCGAGGTGGCTGCCGCGTAGTTGGCATTCCCTGTCTGGCTGGCGGTGATGGTGGTGGATCCGGAACCCACGATTGTCACCACCCCGTTCGACACTGTCGCGACCGAGGAATCGGAGCTGGCGTAGGAAACCGGGAGACCACTGCTGGAGGTTGCCCCCAGCACCAATCCGGGCGCCCCGGCCGCCAAGGTCGGCAGCGGACCAAAGGTGATGGTTTGGGTGGCCTTCTGGATCGTGAAGTCCTGGGTGCCGCTGCCCGGGTTGTTGGCGTCCGTGCTGGTCGCCGTCACCGTGTAATCCCCGGCATCGCTCGGCGCATCCGCGGACGGTCCGTACACCGTGCCGTTGCGGCCTTGGTAGCTGTAGGTGAATCCACCGACCCCGGCTGCGCTCGCCGCATACACCTTCGGATCGCCGTCAAACACCAGGCTGGCCGGCGCGGTAAAGGTGATCGAACCGCTGGAAATCGAGTTTGCCGTGATGTTGGCTGTCAGGACCGGTTGCGAGACCAACTCGTAATTGTCCGCATTCGCCCCGGTCAGGGAGTAGCCCGTCACCGAGACCCTTTTGCCGGAGCCGGTGTTGGCACTGTCGAATGTGGCCGTGGGCGTGCCCGCCACCGAGACATCGTCCCCTGACTCCTTGCCGACCACGGTGGGCGTTCCGGTCAGGTTGGCGATGCGGGTTCCGTCAAACGTACGGTTGGCGGCCGCGATCCCGCCGATCGTCACCGGCTTGCGCCCAATCGTGAAGGTGGTGCTCTTGCTGCCGCTGTAATTTCCGGTCGCCGAGCCGGTCACCCGGTACGTTCCCGGGATCGTGGGAGGAGTGCTGCTGGGTCCGTAGACCGTCCCGTTGATTCCCTCGTAGACAAAGGTGAATCCGGCCACCCCGCTGGCCGATCCTGCATAACCCTTGCCGCTACCGTTGTAGGTGAAATCCGCCGGCGGGGTCAGGGTGATGGCGGTGGCGGGACTGCTCAGCGGAGCCGGCGTGATCGTGAAGTCCGCCCCGGTGAACTGCA
>DDPU01000023.1 GCA_002342345.1 Verrucomicrobia bacterium UBA2460 | reverse complement strand
GGGTGGAACCTTTGCCCGGCCCGGACAGGGGGAGGGAGAAAGGACTCATAGCCCTAAAAGGATAAATCAATCTGTGCTTGGGGCAAAACCCAGTTCCTCCGGGGGCAGGCAAAAGCTTGGATGGCAACGCCCTGGGGAATCTGGGTTCCCGGGGATGTTTTAGTATGCCATCGGGATTACTTGGAGGTACCCTTGCTCGATAATGTTCAGGCGGGTGTGGAATTCCGCGGTTTTCTGGTCCTTTGGCGTGACTGCTTTGCGGACGGGGGGTTTTCTTTTCATTCTTCCCCTGATTGTCCGGACGTTGCCTCCGGAGGAGCTCGGCTACTGGTACGTTCTCCTCGGGCTGGTACAGGCGGCCAGCCTGCTGGAGTTGGGTTTCGCCCCCACGATCGGGCGGTTTGCCAGCTATTTCATGGGCGGGGCTTCGACGATTCCTGCCACGGGCCTTCCGAGCGCGGGAGGGGAGGGCATGCCCCCCAACTACGCCGGTTTGGCGGGTTTGGCGCGGTGTGCCGAAAGGCTCTACCGATGGTTGGCTTTGGCGATCGGCGTGTCTTTTTTTGTTTTTGGCGGAGGTTGGCTTGCCTGGCGGTACCCGGAATCGATGCGGTCGGCACAATCCTGGCTGGCTTTTGCCCTTTTGGGTGCGGGGTCGGGCTTTGCGATGAGCCAATATTTCTGGGGAGCGATGCTGGCGGGGATGAACCATGTTCGCGAACAGCAGAAAATCTTCTTCATCGGACTCGTGCTGAATTACCTGGTGGTGGCGGCAGGAATCCTGCTCGGGGCGGGGATTTTTTCCCTGGTGCTGGGCCAGCTCGCGCTGGGCTTGGTGCCGCGATGGAAGGCGCGGCGCAAGGTCCTTGGTTTTCTGCCCTCCGAAACGGCAGACAAGACACCGGAGATCTCCTGGCGGACGCTTTGGCCAAGCACCTGGAGAAATTCCCTGATCCAGGCCTGCTCCTATTTGCTGCTGCCGGCCAGCGCCCTGACCTGTGCCTCCACCACAAATCTTTTGGTGACTGCCGAATATGGGCTGACCCTGCAAATGGGGCTGATGATCCACGGCTTCTCGGCCTGCTGGCAGGTGGCCAAATATCCCCAGGTGGCGGCAATGCTGGCCGCAGGCAGGGCGCGGGAGGTCGGCCGAATCGTGCGCACGAGGATCTTGTTGACCTTTCTCACGTTCGGGGCGGGTGCCGCCGCGGCCTTTTACCTTGGGCCCCTGGCTTTGGAGGTCATTCGCTCAAAGACCCCGTTCCTTCCGTCCACCGCCTTTTTGATCCTGCTCGCCGCCATTGGGGTGGACTTGTGGTCGGGGTCTTTCTCCGCTCTTCTGCAGACCACCAACCGCACGCCCCATCTGCCGCTGTTTTGCCTGGCAGCGGCTGTTGGCTTTCCTTTGGGATTTGTCCTGGGAGGGGCCTACGGACCCGGGGGCATTCTTGGGGCATGCATTCTCGCCCAGGCTGCTTTTTGTGTTTGGACCTTGCCGGGGATTTGGCTACGACAGCTTCGCGGAATCCGCCCCTCCTCACTCCCAGCCTAACCCCGAGCAATCATGGAAAATTTAAAACGCTGGGCCCGCATTCTCGACGCGCTGCTGGCCTGCCGGGTCGTCCGGGTCGGCTTCCAAGGCACCACCGTCCTGAATTTTCGCCCGGTGTTCTGGTCTGAATCCGGGCAGGAATGGTTTGATGCGGAGATCGTGCCGTACTTCCGGGAAGCCTTTTGGGCCAAGAAGTACGGGACGATCCTCGACGCGGGGGCCGCCCAGGGGCTTTTCGCGGTGGCGGCGCGCAAAATCCAGCCGCAGGCCCGGATTTTCGCCTTTGAGCCATCGCTCCGCCAAAGGATCCTGATGCACAAGAACCTTTTCCTGAACCGCGTCCATCCAGGGGTGAAAGTTTTTCCCTACGCCCTTTGGGATGTTCCCAAAATCCTGCAGTTTCGCACCCATGGAGCACTCAGCTCGCTTGCTGAAACCTGCCAGCTTCCGCCCGGATTTTCCTACCGGGAAAAAATCCGGGGAGTCCGTCTCGATGACTGGTTTGTGGATCAAAAGATTTCCGGACCCGTGCTGGTGAAAATGGATATTGAGGGGGCGGAAATCGAGGCCGTGCTCGGAGCCAAGGATTGGCTTTCCCGGGTAAAGCCGGATCTGCTGATCCAGGCATATCATTTGCGGGATGGCGTTCGGACCCTGGAGCGGGTCCGGCGCTCCCTGGAAGACATCGGTTTCGTGGCGACCGAGTCGCAAAAGACTCCCGGACTTCTTCTTGCCCGGGCCGACTAAGCCGAGCCCCTCCCCGTGATGCCGTGCTTTTTTCTCTTTGCAGGTGCCGCCATAAGGATCCACGGATGACCCTTTCTCGCATGATTGACCGCATTCGCGGCTTTCTTGGGCACAAGTTTCCCCCATTGGGAGGATGGGCGTTTCGGTTTTGTTACCGCGCCTTTCCGAACCCCTGTCCGGTGGAGCTTTTTCCGGGAATCCGTGTCGATCTCAAGACCACGGACGACACGCAAAAAGCCACCTACTGGCAGGGAGAGCGTTTTGAGTGGCCCACCTGCCCCCTGTTGGAGAGGTACTGCCGTCCGCCGGTGACGCGCTTCTTTGACATCGGATCCAACTACGGCTTTTTCAGCTACTTTCTCCTGTCCCGGTTTCCGCATCTGCAGGTGGCTGCTTTTGAGCCCAACCCAGAAACTTTTGAAAAGCTACGGAAGACACGGGAGCGGAACGGACTGGCAAGGCTGGACCCTCAGCCGATGGGAATCTCGGATTTTGAAGGGGAGAAGCATCTCTACCGCGGCGAGTCGGACTCCGGGCACTCCACGTTTTTCCGGCATCCCGAACTTCCGGAAAAGACCGCGGGAGCCATTCCCATCCGACGTTTTGACCGGTGGCTGGAATCCCGGGGAATTTCCCTTCCTTCCTCGCCGGAGTGGGTGGCCAAGATTGATGTGGAGGGCTCGGAGTGCGGGGTTCTCCGGGGCATGACCACGGCCCTGCAAAAAAAGGCCTTCGCCCTGCTCGTGGTGGAGTTGAACGATTTCACGCTGGGTCTGGCCGGGGACACGGTGGCGGATGTCCGGAAGCTGCTGACGGACCACGGCTATCGCGAAATCTTTCCTGCCGAACTTGGGTACCGGAGACCGAAAACCGCCAACGCCTTTTTCGTGCCCGCCTAATCCGCCAGGCCCAGCGCCGACAGGTAGGCCCGGATGGCGAATTCCTCGGTGAATTCCGCGGGCAGCGCGCATTGAAACGATGCGGGGGACCGCGATGCGGCCCGGAGTTTTTCGACCAGCTGGGAAAGATTGGCGGGGTCAAAGCGGCACTCCGCCTTTCGCACCACCTCGGGCAGGCTGCTTGTTCCGGAAGCGAGGACGGGGGTTCCCACGGCGATGGCTTCCGCGGGGGGAAGTCCGAAGCCCTCGTACAGGGAGGGATAGATCATCAAGGACGCTCCGGAATAAAGAAGGGGAAGATCCTCATCGGCAACGAATCCCGGGAGGAAAATGTCTGGGGGGGCGAGGTTGTTCCTGGCCATGGCGCCGGCCACATCGCACACCGGTTTGCGGAGATCCCGGGGGATCCGTCCGGCAAGAACCAGCGGGGGACAGGGGGTTTCCTGTTTTGCCCGGGCATAGGCATCCAGCAGGAATTCCACGTTCTTTCGGTAGTCGTAGCCCCCCACATAGAGCCAGTAGCCGGAGGGGAGTCCCAGGCGCGACAGCAGGGGCGCGGGATCGAGGCCCTTCCGGTAATGGCTGTCCACCCACGGATAAACGACGGTGATTTTGTTTTCCGGGATGCCGGCCAGGGAAACCAGGTCTTGCCGGGAACAGGAGGAATCGGTGAGCACATGGTCGGCCCGGGCCGCGATTTTTTCGCCCGCCCGCTGAAACCATTTCCGCACCCACCATTTTCCCTGGTACCGGGGGAAGCGGCGGGCGATGCAATCATGCATGGTCACCGAGAACCGGCGGGGCCGGGGAACTCCCACCCAGGGGCCGGGAGAATGAAAGACGGCCTCCGGATCCTTCTTCGCCGCCACGGAGGCCATGCGGCTGGCCCAAAGGAAATGGGAGAAAAGGGGAATGGGAATTTCGGGGAGGCGAACCCTGTGGACGAGCAGGTTGCCGGGCAGGGCGACCGGCAGGGATTCGGGAACCAGAACGGTGACCCGGGAGGCGGCCCGGGATTTGGCCAAGGCCCGCAAAAGGCGCAGCGTGTAGACCCCGATGCCGACATCCGGCACCCGGAGGGGGGTGGCGTCGATGCAAAGGCGGGAAGGTTCGCGGTTCACGGGTTTTTCCCGGCAAGCTGTCTGAGCATTTCCGCAACGGGTTCGGGCGGGATTTCCCGAAGGAGCTTTGCCTGGCGTTCGTGGGACAAATGTTCCAACGGAGGAGAGAAGTCGTGCTCGGTGGGCAGATAGGGCCCGGCCTCCTCTTTGCCGAACCAGAGGTTTCTCGGAAAAAAAACGGGGATGCCGGCGGCGTTGGCCAGGTGCCGGGGGCCGGAATCGGCGCACAGGCAGGCCCGGCAATGTTTCAGAAATGCGACCAGGGCACGCAGGGGCAGGTCGCCGGCGAGGATTTCCGCATCGGGACGGTGGGACTGTTGGACCTGCTGCAGGATCTCGCGGTCAGCGGCCGCTCCGCACAGCACCACATTCCAATTTTTTTGGAGAAGCTGCAGCACCCGACCGAACGCCTCCCGCGGCCAGGATCCGCTGGGCTGGCGTGTGGTCACGAAACAGGCCAACCAGGGCAACCCCGGGGTGCCCCGGAGCCTTTGCCGGACGCCGTCCGCCATTTTTTCGTCGGCGGAATCCGGAAAGACCTGGGGGCGCAGGTTTCCGAGGGGGGGCTGTCCGGTCAGGTGGGCGACCAGATCCCGGAAATAGGCCGGGTAGGGTTGCCGATGCCGAAAGGGAGCGGGGTGGGTGACCCACCCGGAAAAACCCTTGTGCACATACCCGACCCGGTTGGGGATGCCCGCCCGGATCGCGAGGGCAAGATCGCGCCCGTACATTCCGCAATTATAACAAAGGGCCACGTCAAATTTTTGGGCCTTAAGCCAGGCGAGGGTTTCCTGGTCCCTGGCTCCCCTGCCGAAGGGGCGGGGGAAGGCGGCGACCCCCGCAAGGTTGGGGTTGTCGCGCAGAACCTCCGAGGCCGGGGGTTCCGCAAGGCAAACCCAATCGCATCGGGGCAGGCCCTCTTTCAGCCGGGGCAGCGAGGAGGTGTTGTAGAGGACATCGCCGATGTGCGATTCCCCGATCAGGATCCCCTTGCGCCACCTCTCCGGCGGGGTCGGCGGGCCAGTCCGGATCCGCGCCCAGGCCCTGAGCAGGGGAGCCATCGCCTCGGTGCCGAGCGCGGGAAGATAGAGCCAGGGATTCCGGAAGGCGTCTTTCTGCAGCACGGGATGATTACTCCCCAAACGGAGGGCCTCGGCAAGGCCGCTTTGTCCGCCTCGACGGCGCCGGCGACTCCTCCTTAAATGACTCCATGGCCCGGCCTGTTGCCCTGATCACCGGGATTTCCGGACAGGACGGGGCTTATTTGGCGCAATTTCTTCTGGAAAAAAATTACGAGGTTCACGGGACCTCGCGGGATGCCGCCCTGCATTCCTTCCCCGGCCTGGAGCGCCTCGGCGTTCTGTCCCGCGTCCATCTCCATTCCATGGTGACCACCGATTTCCGCAGCGTCCTGCAGACCCTGAAACAGGTCCAGCCGGCGGAGATCTACCACCTCGCGGGACAAAGCTCGGTGGGCCTTTCCTTTGACCAGCCGGTGGAAACCCTGGACAGCGTGGCGGTGGGGACGCTCAACCTGCTGGAGGCCATCCGCTTTCTCGGCCATCCCACCCGCATCTATCATGCGGCTTCGAGCGAATGTTTCGGGGATACCCATGGCGAGCCGGCCCGGGAAGAAACCCCGTTCCGCCCGCGCAGCCCGTATGCCGTGGCCAAATGTGCCGCATTTTGGGAGGTGGCAAACTATCGTGAGGCTTACGGGCTGTTCGCCTGTTCCGGCCTTCTTTTCAATCATGAATCGCCCCTCCGGCCCGAGCGCTTTGTCACGGCCAAGATCGTCGCCGCCGCCTGCCGGATTGCGCGGGGCTCGGGAGAGAAGCTTATTTTGGGCAACCTCGATGTTTCCCGGGACTGGGGATGGGCGCCGGAGTACGTGGAGGCCATGTGGAGGATGTTGCAGCGGAAGGAGCCCGAGGATTTTGTCGTGGCCACCGGGGTCACCTGCTCCCTGGCGGATTTTTGCCGGGAGGCCTTTGCCCAAGTGGGCCTCGAATGGCGGGAGCATGTGGAGTCCCGGCCCTCCCTGTTGCGTCCGTCGGATTTGAAAATCAGCCGGGCCCTGCCCGAAAAAGCGCGCCGGCTGCTGCCGTGGCAGGCGCGGCGGACCATGCCGGAGGTGGTGGCGGAACTGGTGCGGGAGCGGCAGCGGGAAGACCGGGCCTAGGCCGGTTGCCACCGGCGCAGGCAGTCCCCGAGCGACTCCTCCACCGAGGGCAGGCGGATGCCGGCGCGGAGCAGCTTGGACGAATCCATCACGCAGTTGGCGCGGGGGGTGCAGGTGGCCAGGCGGTGAAAGGCCTCAACGCTCTCAAAGAATTCGTAATTTTTCGGCCCCAGCCCGGCCTTCTGGAGAAGGCCGACCACCTGGCGCGTGGTGACGCTGCCCGGGTTGGTCACATTGTAGATGCCGAAGGGGATCCGCTGCGCCCAGCAGTCGTGGGTGATCCGGGCAAAATCCTCCAGGTTGGAGATGGAGTTGCGCACATCAACGAGGCGGGCGTAGCGCATCAGCTTGCTGAGATAGTTGCGGGGGTTGTCGACATGGCTGAAGGGGATGCGCAGCCGCCAGAGATAAAGATTGGGCATGTCCCGCAGGACCTCCTCGGCGAGGGCCTTGGTCCCGCTGTAGAAGCTGCAGTTGTTGTGGCGGAAATCGAAGTTGGGCGGATCCTCCTCGGTGAACCCGGATCCGTCCGGGCGGCTGCCCGTGTAGATGCACCCCGAGGAGACGTGGCCCCAGGGGATTTTTTCGGAGGCGCAGACCTCCCCGATTTTGGCCGGCAGACCGATGTTGGCCTCGATGCAAAGGGCTTTCTGTCCCTCCGAGGCGTCGACATTCGGTTTGCCGGTGAATCCGGCGGCGCAGATGAGAAACTGCGGCTTGAGCCGGCGGACCGCCTCCAGCAGCACATCACGCGCGTCCCGGTGGTTGTCCCGCAGGGACAGGGAATGAAAAGGGATGGCCCGGGCTTCCAGATGCCGCCGGATGGCCGAGCCCACGTAGCCCGTGGAACCCAGAAGAAGAATCATGGCGCAAATCGTAATTCCCTTTGCCCAGCCCCCAAGACAAATTCGGTCGGGTGAAGGCTTGCCGCGGCCGTTTGTTGCATCTCATCCACCGGGATGGGCCCGGAGGCGGTCCCGTCGTTGCCACCCAGCTTCTGGAGGGTCTGAAAGGGCAGTGGGACCAGTCCGTGGCGGCGGACGGGGAGGGGCGGATGGCGGCCTGGTGCCTGCGGGAAAAAAGACCGTTCCACCGGCTGCCCCTTTTTCCCCTGGCCCGGGCCTGGCGTGGGCTGCCGCGGCTGGTGGCCCTCCTGCGCCGGGAAAAACCACACGTGGCCATTCTCCATGGACAGTGGGCCGGGCCGCTCGGGGCGATGGCCTGCCGGATGGCGGGGCACACGCGGACCGTCTACATCGCCCATTGCCCCGCCTTTTATCATAGCAACCGGTGGGACCGGGCCCTGAGAAATTACCTCGCGGAGCGCTTGCCGCTGAGGTGGTGCGATCGGGTCGTCGTGCTCTCCTCGGGCAGCCGCCGGAACTACATTTACCGGGGGTGGGGTCCGGAGGAGAAGATCGTGCAGATTCCCAACGGAGTGGATCTGTCCCGGAAGATGGGGGGGGAGGAGAAAAAAAGGCTGCGGGCCGGGCGCGGCTGGCAACCGGGGGAATTTCATGTCGTCTTTGCGGGAAGGCTGGTGGACCAAAAAAGACCTGACTGGATGCTGGAATCCTGGCGGAAATTTTTGGCGGCGGCGCCGGAGCTCTCCGCGCGCTCGTTCCTTCACCTGGTGGGCGACGGGCCGGAAAAGCCGGCCCTGGAGCGTTTTGTCCGCGAGGCCGGGATGGGCGGGAGGGTGCGGTTTGCCGGCGAGCAGGACGAGGCCTTCGACTGGATGGCGGCGGCCGATCTGGTGGCGATGACCAGCCTTTACGAGGGGCACGCCCTGGTTCCGCTGGAGGCAATGTTGTGCGGGCGGCCCGTCTTGGCGATGAAGGTTGACGGGGTGGAGGACTCCGTGGAGGACGGGGTCACCGGAATTTTGGTCCGCCCGGGCGACACCGGTGCTTTCGCGGCCCGCTTGGCGGAGTTGGCGCGGGATCCCGGGTTCAGGCGGAGGCTGGGGGATGAGGCGGAATCCCGGGTGGATCGCTGGGACTGGCAGAAGTCGCTTCTCCAGTACCGGAATCTGCTCGATGCGCTGGGGCCGGGTCCATGAGGCGCAGGCTTCGCATGGTTCAGGTCACCCACCTGGACGGCCCGGGAGGCGGGCCGCGCAGCCTCGTCCGGCACATGCTCTTCTATCTTGCGGAGTTCGACAGCGTCATCCTGCACGGGGGCAGCGGGTTGATTGCCAAAATGTGCGATCGCGTGGGCATCCCCCACCGGCAGCTCCGGTTGGACAAGAAGCGGTGGCTGGGCATCGGGTTTATCCAGCTGGTCCGGTGGTTCAGGAAGATCCGTCCCGACGTGGTCATCCTCCACGGCCAGTGGGCCGGACCGGTCGGCGCCCTTGCGGCCCGCCTCGCGGGGATCCGCAACGTGCTCTACGTGGTCCAGTGGCCGGCTTTTTACACCGATTGGGACCCGTTGCGGATCCTGCGGAATTTTTTCTCGGAAAAAATCCCCTGCCGGCTGGCGGCCAGGGTGATCACCCTCTGCGAGGGGCCCCGGTACCAGTTTCTTTACCGGGGACTTTGCCCGCCGGACAAGATCCTCTCGATCCCCAACCCCCTGAGTCATGCCGTCCTGCCCACGCCGGAGGAGCGTGGGGCGGTCCGGGAGCGCTGGGGATGGGACGAGAAGGAGGTTCACGTGGTCAGCGTCGGCCGGTTGGTCGATCAGAAACGGGTGGATTGGCTGATCCGCGCCTGGGGGGTGGTTGCCCGGGAGGGAATCCAGGCGCGTCTTTGGATCGTTGGGGATGGTCCGGAAAGGGCCGGGCTGGAGAGGCTGAGCGAGGGGCTCGGGTTGGGCGGGCAGATCCGGTTTTTGGGGGAACAAAAGAACGGATGGGCTTTTTTGGCCGCCGCCGACATTGCGGTGATGACCACCGCCTACGAGGGGCTGGGGAATGTGGTGCCCGAGGCTTTGGCCGCAGGGGTGCCGGTGGTTGTTTCCGACGCGGATGGTCCGCGGGATGTGGTGACCGAGGGCCGCGAGGGCTTTCTCGTGCCCCCCGGGGACATCGCGGGCATGGCGGCACGGATCCTGCAGCTGGCGCGGGATCCGGAATTGCGCGTACGGATGGGTCGGGAGGGCAAACGCAAGGCGGAGGAGTTCGACGGGAACCGGATTCTCCGCCAGTATGTTTCCGTGATTGAGGACCTGGCATTTTCCCCCAGTGCGGGCCGGGGATGAGGGGCTGGTTCCGCCGCGGGGCGATCCGGACGCTGGATGGCCTGGTCCGTTGGCTTGGCCATCCCATCCGGGACCATCGCACCGGAGAGTTGCTGGGCCGGGGGTTTCTGATTCCCTGGCGGGGAAAAATCCTGGTGCTCGGCCTCCGGGAAAAGGTCCGGGCTGACTTTTTGCCGGCCCCGGACATCCGTTATCGCGTCCAATGGCTTGGATTCGTCCGCCCGGGAGACGCGGATTTTCCCCGGGAGCGCCCTTGAAGGTTTTACATGTCCTCCTGGCCCACCAGGCGGATCCGCAGGTGCGGGAAATTTTGTCGGTGTGGGGACGGATTCTTCCCCGTGCGGATCTTCTGCTTCTCCACGGCGGCAAAAAGACCGATTTTGATTCCGTTTCCTTCCGCCCCAAGGCCTGGGTGGAGGATCCCTGGCTGAGGACCGTGCGGCACCCGCCGGAAAAGCAGTCCTATCGCGGCCTTTTTGGGCCCGTGGCCGATCATCTCAGCCAAGGCAACTGGAGCCATGTGGCCCTTTGGGAGGGGGACCATTTCCCGCTGGTGGCTGACTGGGAGGAAAAGATTCTGGATCGGGCGACGCGGCAAAAGGCCGATGTGCTGGGCCACTCGCTCCAGCGGATCGACCAGACCAACGATCCCCACCTTCTTTTTCACCGGCAGGATCCCGAGTTCGAAAAATATTTCCGCTCCATTAGCCGGAGACCGGATCCCTCGGTGATGCTGTCTTTTTTGGGCACCGGATCTTTTTGGACGAGGGAGGCTTGGGAGGCGATGAGCCAGGCCCCGGCGGGGCCGAGGATCTACCTGGAAATTGACCTGCCGACCACGGTGCACCATCTGGGATTCCGCGTGTCCGGCATGGGGGAGCAGGACCGCTTTGTGCGCCCGGAAGCCGCCTCTCTTCCGGATTCCCTGGACGGGGCATGGAGCGTGCATCCGGTGAAAAGACC
>DDPU01000079.1:1083-5624 GCA_002342345.1 Verrucomicrobia bacterium UBA2460 | reverse complement strand
ACGCTGGAGGCGGGCGCGGGGTTGTGCCGCGAGGAGGTGGTGCGGCAGGTGGTGCAGGAGGGGCCGGCGAGGGTGGCGGAACTGATCGAGCTGGGGGTGCGGTTCACGGAGCGCGAGGAGGGAGGCGGAGGCCCGGATTTGGGCAAGGAAGGTGGCCACACCAAGCGGCGGGTTCTGCATGCGGGGGATATCACGGGAAGGGAACTGGAGCGGGCGCTCTTGTCCGCCGTCCGGTCCCACCCGCGGATCACCATTCGGGAAAACATGGTGGCGATCGACCTGATCACCGCCAAAAAACTGAAACGCCGCGGGCCGAACCAGGTACTGGGGCTTTACGTGCTGGACGCGAACCGACAAAAGGTGGAGGCGGTGTCGGCCTCGGCCGTGGTCCTGGCGACCGGTGGATGCGGCAAGTGCTACCTCTACACCACCAACCCGGCCATTGCGACGGGAGATGGCGTGGCGATGGCTTACCGGGCCGGCGTGGCGGTCGTGAATCTGGAGTTTGTCCAGTTCCACCCCACCTGTCTGTTTCATCCCGAGGCCCAGACATTCCTGATCTCCGAGGCGCTCCGGGGGGAGGGGGCGCTGGTGGTGAATGCCGCCGGGGAGGATTTCACCCGTAAGACGGATCCCCGTGGTTCCTTGGCCCCTCGCGACATCGTGGCCCGGGCGATCGACGAGGAGATGAAGGAGAGTGGTGCAGCCTGCGTTTATCTGGATATCCGGTCGCGCGGGTCCGGGTTTCTCGAGCAAAGGTTTCCGGAAATCACCGGAACGCTGCGGAAGCTGGGGATCGATCCTGCGCGGCAACCCATCCCGGTGGTGCCGGCAGCGCATTACCAGTGCGGCGGGGTGCAGGCCCGTTTGGATGGGCGGACGAGTTTGCCGGGTCTCCTGGCGCTGGGAGAGGTGGCCTGCACGGGCCTGCACGGGGCCAACCGGCTGGCCAGCAACTCCCTGCTGGAGGCTCTGGTGATGGCCCATGAGGCGGCGGCGAAGCTTCCCTCCCTTCTGGGGAAGGGGAGCGGGCCCCAAAAGCTGCCCGATTGGAAGGAGGGCAAGGCTCATGACGCCGACGAGTTGGTGGTGATCACGCACAACTGGCGGGAGATACGGCAGTTGATGTGGGACTACGTGGGGATTGCGAGGACCACCAAGCGGCTGTTGCGTGCCCAGTCGCGGTTAAAGCTGTTGCTCAAGGAGGTGCAGGAGTTTTACTGGGATTTCCGGGTGACGCCGGACCTTTTGGAGTTGAGAAATCTGGCGCTCTGCTCCGCCCTGATCGTGGATTCGGCCCTGCGGCGGCACGAGAGCCGCGGTCTTAACGCGAACGCGGACTATCCGGGATCGGCAAAAACCGCCAAGGATACGGTGATCCGGGCAGGGGAAATTTAGTTAAAGTTTAAGCTGAAGTGGAGGAGGAGCGGGATTCGTTCCACCAGGCGAGAAAGGCGAGGACGGCCCAGAGGGAACGGCGGTGGTCGGACTGGCCGTTGAGGTGTTCCTCGGTCATCCGGCGGACGGCAACAGGATCGAGGATACCGGTGGAGGCCACCAGGGAGGACTGGGTCAGGTCCAGGCTCCATGCCTTGAGATCCTGCTGCAACCAGGAGGCCACCGGCATGGCGAACCCCGCCTTTTTCCGGTGGAGGATCGTTTCCGGAAGATCCTTTCTCAGGGCCTCACGCAGAATCAGCTTGGTCTGACGGCCGCGCAGTTTGTAGTCGGATCGCAGGGAGAAGGCGTGGGTGACGAGATCCACGTCCAGGAAGGGGACGCGGACCTCGAGGGAGTGGGCCATGGAGGCGCGGTCGACCTTCATAAGCACGCATTCCTGCAGGTAGAGCTTGGCGCAGAGGTAGAAGAGGCGCTCGAGGCCCCCGGAAAGTCCGCTGCGCTGGGCGAGGCGGGTGACATCCTCAAAGGGGTTGGAACGGTGGAGTTGGTCGCTGACATCGGCGGAAAGGAGATCCCTCCGCTCGGAATTCCCGCACGCCCCCATCCAAAGAAGGAAACGAATTTCCGGGGGGAGGCCCAATCCCTTCACGAACTGGGCGAGAAGAAAGGGAAGGCTTTTGTAGTTGTGGGAGACGGGAAGCCGCTGGATGACGTGGTTGATGGCGTCACGGACCGCGACGGGGAGGAAAGAAAGGCGTTCGACCAGCAGGTGGGCCTGAAAGCTGGGATAGCCCGCGAAGAGTTCGTCGCCACCGTCGCCGCCGAGAACGGTTTTGACCCGGGAGGCGGCCAACCGCGAAAGGAACCAGGTGGGAACCAGGGAGGCGTCGCCGAGCGGTTCATCGAGACCGGCGTAGATCCTGGGAAGGGCGCCGACCACATCGGAGGGCGAGAGGGTCTGATGGTGGTGTTCCGTGCCAACCCGGCGGGCCACCTGCTCGGCGTAAGGGAGCTCGTTGTAGGAGGCCTCGGAAAAACCGATGGAGAAGGAGTGGAGCTTTTTTCCGGCCAGGGGAGCGGCGAGGGCGGCGACGGCGCTGGAATCGATCCCTCCGCTCAGGAGGATGCCGACCTCCACATCGCTGCGGAGCTGGTAGCGGACGGCCTCGTGGAGAAGTTCCCGGGTTTTTTCGGCGGACTCGTCGAACGTGCCGGCACCGACCGGATTGTCCTCGATGGGGAGATCCCAGAAATATTCCGTGCGGCGCCCCGCCGGTGACCAGACGAGCATCTGCCCCGGTTCCAGCTTTCGAACCCCGGCATACGCCGTGGAGGGTGCGGGGATGTAGCCAAACGCCAGGTATTTATTGACGGAAGCCGGATCCAGGCCCGGACGGAGGCCGGGATACTTCAAGAGGGAACGGAGTTCGGAGGCGAAGATCAGCTCCCCCTGGTGGTTGGAATAGTAGAGGGGTTTGATGCCGAGGGGATCGCGGGCGAGGGTCAGTCGTTTTTCCCGGGCGTCCCAGACGGCGAAGGCGAACATGCCGTTCAACCGAGGCAGGCAGTCCGCCCCGTCTTCGGCCCAGGCCTGCAGAAGAACTTCCGTGTCCGACTGGGTGCGAAAGATCGCGCCGCGGGTTTCGAGGTCGCGGCGGAGTTCCACGTAGTTGTAGATCTCGCCGTTG
This sequence comes from Verrucomicrobia bacterium UBA2460, assembly GCA_002342345.1. GTDB lineage: Bacteria > Verrucomicrobiota > Verrucomicrobiia > Methylacidiphilales > Verrucolacustridaceae > Verrucolacustris. Next base: position 2,535 of record DDPU01000079.1, on the reverse strand, counting down.
AAGACCACGTGCCAACGGCCATCGGCGGACGACATCGGTTGGGCCCCGCCGGAGAGATCGAGGATACTGAGGCGGCGGTGGCCGAGGCGGACGGCGGCGTCGGCATAGGCCCCCTCGGCATCCGGACCCCGGTGGGCCAGGGCGCAGGTCATGGCCGCCAGCGCCTTCTCGGGGGAGTCAGGCTGGTGACGAAGGGTGGTAAAGCCGGCGATGCCGCACATCGTTCGAGATTCGAGGACAAGGCACGCAGTTTCAAGCGAGGACAGAGGCCCGTTTAAGTTTAAGTTTAAGTTTAAGTTGGGGAGGGCATGATTGATGGATGGAGGAGAGGATGAGAAGTGTCGACCGGTGGGGTTTGGCGATTTTTGCCGCCTGTGTGGTGTTCCCGTTTTTGGGCTCGTTTGGGTTGCTGGAACCGGACGAGGGAAGATTCGCCCAGATCGGCCGGGAGATGGCCGCCAACGGCAACTATCTGGTGCCCCACCTCAACGGGATCGAACAGTTCTACAAGCCCCCGCTGGTCTACTGGCTGAACGCCGTTGCCTACAAAATCTTCGGGGTTTCCGAGTGGACGGCTCGCCTGCCATCGGCTTTGGCGTTCTTTGGGGTGATCTGGCTGACCGGGTGGATGGGGTGGCGGTTGGCGGGACGGCCGGTGGGCTGGAGTGCCGCGCTGGTTTTGGCATCGATGATGGAACCATATGGGCTGGGGCGGCAGATCACCCTCGACATGACTTTGACCTTTTGGATCACGGCGGCGTTGGCCTGCCTGGTCCAGGTCGCCACCGCGGGTGAGGTTCGGAAATATGGAACCCTTTTCTTTTTGTGCATGGGGCTGGGGTTCCTGACGAAGGGGCCGATGGCGTGGGTGGTGCCGGGAGTGGCCGCGTTGACCTGGACCTGGGCGGCCCGACGGGATGGGCAGAGGCTTGGTTTGCCGTGGAGTGCGGGGATTTTGCTGACGGTGGTGGTTTCGCTGAGCTGGTTTGTGGTGGTTTGCCTGAAATTTCCGGAGCTGTGGGGTTATTTTGTCGGGTACGAGCTGAAGGATCGTTTTGCCAGCACCACCCACGGGCGCGCCAAGCCGTGGTGGTTTTTTCTGCCGATTCTGGCGGTGGGAACGATTCCCTGGACCCTCTTCCTGCCCGGCTTGGTCGTCCGTGCATGGCGCAAGTTCCGGCATGGGGGATTCTCGGCTCCCCAGTGGGCGCTGGGTGCGGCGGTGGTGATTCCCTTTTTGGTGGTGAGCGCCAGCGGATCCAAGCTGCTGACCTACATTCTCCCGATCTTTTCCCCGTTGGCCCTGGCCCTGGCTTGGTGGCTGAACCGACCGGGGGAGGGGGGCTGGAAGATGCTCGGTTGGTCCGGGGCGTTGGGGTTGCTGTTGGCGTGGGGACCGGGGTTGGCAGTGGTGCCTTACCTTTGGGATGAGGCCAGGGATGCGGCTCCGTC
>DDPU01000079.1:0-1021 GCA_002342345.1 Verrucomicrobia bacterium UBA2460 | reverse complement strand
GGTGTGGCTGCGCAGGCAGGAGGCGGTTTGGAAAATTGCCCTGATCGGAGGAGGCGCATTGGTGGCATGGCACGGGGCCTGTCTGCAGATGGGGAGGGTCAACCATCTGCTGGGACGCCAGGCGAGTGTGAGGACTTTGGCGGAAATCAGCGAGCGGCATCAGCCGAACCGGATTTTCATCTACCGGGCCCGTGCGGCAGGGTATCTGTTCGCCCTCCATCGGAACTGCTGGATTAATCCCGCCGATGCGGACGTGGTGATTGCCCCTTCGGATGAGGCGAGGGGGAGGTTTTTCGTAAAACCCGCCGAACTCACCGAAGGTTTGCATTCCGGGCAGAAAGTGGAGGGAATCACCCTCCGGCATGTTTTTTCTTCCGATTTTGACCCACAGCGGTGGCAGGTGATCGGACGGGCGGGAAGTTTTCTTTTGGTGCGCGCATACGGGGAGTAATTGCCCGGGCAAAGGGGTTGGTCGTGATTTTGGTCTGATTCCCGGAAGGGGTTTGTTTGCCTCTTCCATAAATTCGCCATTTCTTCCCAACTATAAAAAATTTCCACCGCCAAAACCGTTGTCAGATTTTAATGCATTGTGCAGGTTCGGGTATCCCATGAAACCAGGGAATATGGCTGGTCGGTATTATTACCATCACAACAACGAGGTTCATGGACCCGTGGAATTCGCTGAATTAAACAACCAGGTGTTCAGCGGGTTCTTGGAACCCAGCGTTTTCTGCTGCCGGGAGGGATCGAGTTTTTGGTTTCCTTTCCATGATATTTGCAAAACCCAGTCCACACCGGAAATAACTTCTGGATCCTCCGAATTTTCCGCTTTCGTTACACAACTTAAATATGAGAACGGCCGTCGAGCAGTGAGTAATGCAGGAACTGTTTTTAATGTTCTGTCTTATCTCTCCTTTTTGGTGGCTGGCCTTTTTGGTTTGGGTGCTGCTATTGCCGCAAAAGAAAGCAGCAATTTAGCAGTACCATATGGTGCCATCGGCCTGGGCTTTCTGATTTGGGG
>DDPU01000066.1:512-7345 GCA_002342345.1 Verrucomicrobia bacterium UBA2460 | reverse complement strand
GGAGGTCCGCGTGGTCAGCGCCCACCGCACTCCCCTCCGTCTGGTTGCCTACGGCCGCTCGGCCCGGAAACGGGGCCTTCGCATGATTATCGCGGGTGCCGGCGGCGCCGCCCATCTCCCGGGAATGGCCGCCGCCCTCACCCCCCTACCCGTGCTCGGCGTCCCCATTCCGGGCAAGGCGCTCCACGGCCTCGATGCCCTCCTCGCCATCGCCCAAATGCCCGCCGGGATTCCCGTGGCCACTTTCCCGATCGGCCGGAAAGGCGCCCTGGCCGCCGCCCGCTTTGCCGCCAGCATTCTGAAAAATCTCCCGTGATTCCCCCCGGAAAAACCATCGGCATCATCGGCGGAGGCCAGTTGGGCCGCATGCTCGCCCTCACCGCACGCCGCATGGGTTACCGCATTGCCGTGCTCGACCCCGAACTCGCCTGCCCCGCCGGACCGGTGGCCGATCTGGTGCTGACCGCACCCTTCGACGATTCCAAGGCCCTTCGCCGCCTCGCCGAGGCCAGCGACGTCGTCACCTACGAATTTGAAAACATCCCCGCCGAATCCCTCCGGCAAGTCGCCTCCCTCCGGCCCGTCTTTCCCGATCCCGCCGTCCTGCACACCTGCCAGCACCGGGAACGGGAGAAACAGTTTCTGCAATCCTCCGGCTTCCCCTGCCCGAAGTTCGAGGTGGTCGCCTCCGCCTCCGACCTCGGCACCGCCCTGAAAAAGTTTTCCGGCAAAACCCGCCTGAAATCCTCCGCCTTCGGCTACGACGGCAAGGGGCAGTTGGCTCTGGAGCCCGGCAACGACCCCGAAACCGCCTGGGCCCAGGCCAACATTCCCCGGGCGATCCTCGAGGAACACGTTCCCTTCGTCCGCGAATTGTCTGTTCTCGTGGCCCGCAACGCCCAAGGCCGCTCCCTGGCCTTCCCTCCTCTGGAAAACCGCCACACCGCCGGCATCCTCGAACGCACGGTTTTCCCCGCCCGTCTCACCGATGCCGTCGCCAACGATGCCTTGGCCCTCGCCCGGCGGATTGCCGACAAGCTCGGCCTCGTCGGACTGCTCGGGGTGGAGATGTTTGAGTTGCCCGAAGGAAAAATTCTCGTCAACGAACTGGCTCCCCGTGTCCATAACTCGGGCCACCTCACCGTGGAGGCCTGCCACACCAGCCAGTTTGAACAGCAGATCCGCGCCGTCTGCGGGTTGCCCTTCGGCATGGTCGCCCCGCTCTGCCCCGCCGCCATGTTCAACCTGCTCGGCGACCTCTGGACCAAGGGGGAACCGGACTGGTCACCCGTTCTCGCCCTCCCGGGTGGGGTCCTCCACCTCTACGGGAAGACGCAGGCCCGCCCGGGAAGAAAGATGGGGCACCTCACCGTCCGCGCCCCCACCCCGGAGGACGCCATCCGCCTCGGCACCGAGGCCCTCGCACCCATTCGCCAATCTGCAGGTTTGCCCGCTTTGGCCCTCTAAATTGGCCACAAGCGACCGGGGCCCTGCAGAACGGAGTGGCTCCAAGCGAAAACATTCTCGAAACCAGGCCCGAACCGCTTAAACTGGAATGATTGCCGGCTGGTGCAATGGTAGCACTCCAGACTTTGGATCTGGCTGTTCCTGGTTCGAGTCCAGGGCCGGCAGCAAGTTGGCTTCAGAAGCCTGCCGGGCTTCGGATTCAAGCCCCGGGGAAGCTCAACCGAGGACGACCTCAGCGCCTCGGATCCTCCGGCCACGGAATCCTCCCCTCCGCCAGATCCCGGACGACTTCCGGCAACAAGCGGTGTTCGGCCTCCTGAATTCTTGCGTGCAGGGACTCCGGCGTATCCCCGGTCCGCACCGGCACCTTGACCTGACGGATCACCGACCCGCCGTCCACCTGCTCATTCACCCAATGCACCGTGCAACCCGTCTGCTCCACCCGCGCCTTGAGCGCCTGCTCCCAGGCATGAAGCCCCGGAAAGGAAGGAAGAAGGGAGGGATGGATGTTGATGATCCTGCCTGGAAATTTTTCCAGCAGGGACGACTTGAGCACCCGCATATATCCGGCCAACACCACCAGCTCGACTCCCGCCGATGCCAGAGCCTGCGCCAAATCCCTCTCAATCTCCGGCTCCAATTTCGTCCGGAAGGCTCCGCGACGACAAGCATAGACGGCCATTTTTCGTTCCCGGGCCAAAGCGAGGATCGCCGCATCCGCCCGATCACTGGCGACCAGGACGATCTCCGCCGGGACCTCCCCCAACCGGATCGCCTCGGCCAAGGCCACAAAGTTACTGCCTTTGCCGGATCCCAGCACCCCAAGGCTGAGGGGCTTCACTTTTTGACTTTGGCCAAAACCGCCGTGGTGGACTTGCCCGGCGTCAGGTGGAGCACCCTCACCTGCCCGCCTGATTTCCGCACGGCCTCCTGTTCGTCCGCATCGAGGTCTTCCGGACGATAATCCCCGCCCTTCACGTAAATATCGGGCCGTGCCGCCTCCAAAAAGCGGGTCGCCCTTTTTTCAGAAAAAACCACCACCACATCCACACAACCCAGGGCGGCCAGCACTTCCGCGCGGTCTGATTCCGGATTCACCGGTCGGCCGGCCCCCTTCAGTTCCCGGACGCTGGTATCGGCGTTCAGTCCCACCACCAGGGCGTCCCCCAGTTCCCTCGCCTCCTGCAAAAAACGGACATGGCCCACGTGCAGGAGGTCGAAACAACCGTTGGTCACCACCACCCGGCGCCCGGAGGCCTTCTGCTGATCCCTCCAATCCACCAACTCCCGGGGCGAAAGCACGCGTCCCATAAGACGGCATCTTGACCCGCCCCCCCGTACTCGCAACATCAATTGAAGAAGATGGTCCCCCGCATCCATGGATTTTGACTGGTCCCTCTATTCCACGCCGGAGACCCCCCCCGCGGAGGTCCAGGAAAGCTTTGAGGATCCCTTCTGCCTCCGCATCCTTCCCGGAGCGGGCCCCATGGCGGAGCATTCCCGTTTCCTCTGCCTGGGAAAATGCTTCTCGGGAAAATCCCTCTTCTCCCTTTACAGCTCCGACGGCAAAAAAATGCGACCCGTGGCTTCGCGGCCGATGACGGAGGCCGAATCCTATTTTTACGAACGCAAGGCCAAGGAGGCCCTGTGAAAAACCTTTCCGTGATCAAAAAATGGGAAGAGGTTCCCTTCTTTCCCAATCCCGGGGAGGAGGCTGCCTACTGGGAAAAACACCAGCTTGATCCCGCGCTGATGGCCAGTTCGCTTTCCCGAACCGAGGGTCAGGACTCCACCACAATCACCTTGCGGATGGATCCGCGCATGCTCAGCCGCCTCAAACGAATCGCCGCACGTCGCTACCTGAATTACCAATCCATGATGAAACAATGGATTGCGGAACGACTCGAAAAGGAACTCCCCGGCAGCTGACCCGCCGGCTTTTTTTACGGAAAAGAAACGGACTACGGTTTCCGGCCCAACAGTCCGCCCAACGAACCCGGCTTTTTCTGATCCTCGGAACCCCCCGTCGGGGATGAGGAAGGGTTGGCATGCCCGTTTTGATGCCGCCGGCTCGAGGCCTTGTCCGGATCAACTTCCATCTCGATATGCCCCTTGACGCTCGCCCCGTCGTTAATGACCACGCGGGGAGCCCGGATGTCACCGACCACATAGCCCCCGTTGACAATTTCGACCTTTTCTTTGACGGCAATATTCCCGACGACACCCCCGGCAATGTTGAGGTTGGCCGCGTCCAAGTCGGCTTTGACAAGGCCCCCGTCCCGGATCATCACGGAAGTCTCGATCTGGACCCGGCCCTCCACTGTGCCCTCGATGATCAATGGTTCGCTCCCATGAATTTCACCTTTGATGGTGACACTTTTGCCAATCACGGTCTGGGAATTGTCGGGACTCATGGAAATAGGATGCGAAAGACAATTATTGGGAATTTCCCGGTCATCGTCAAGAAACCATCCGGCTCTTTTTCAAGACCGGGAGTCGTTGAGGCTTATGCCTTTCGGAAGGTGATTCGCCAGGCGTGGGCCCCGTCGGCCCTCACCAGGTCTTCGTAGCGGCAGCGGACCGCCTCTTCCCTCACCCAACCCGCCTGAAAAGGACGGGAAATTTGCTCCAAAGTTAGGCGACGGGGCCCGGGTTGCCTGGTCTCCCGCTCGCTAAAAGAAAGGAGATGCAGCCTCCCGCCGGAGGCGAGCACACTTCCCACCTCCCGCGCATAGCGTTCTTGGTCTCCGTCGGAAAAGATATGAAAAACGGCGGAATCCAAAACCGTCGCCACCTTAAGACCGCTTTTGTCGAGGGATAGGGCATTCCCCTTCCTGAATTCAGGGGAGGGATCCAGGCTGAGCCGGGACGCCTTTTCCCGGGCCCGGCGGAGTGCCTCCGGGATCGGGTCCATGGCCACCACACGATAGCCGCTGGAGGCGAGGGCAATGGCATTGTCCCCCGTGCCGCATCCAAGATCCAAAACCGGGCTTTGAAATTTTCCCTGCCTGATCAGGCGGAGAACCTCGGGTTGGGGCCGGTCAATTTGCCACGGCGGTATTCCGCCGGCGTATCGGGCGGAAAATTCCCGCACAAGGACCGTTGCACCCGGTATTGCCGTAGGATTTTTCTTCCCGGGACCGTGGATTTTCCGCCTTTTCAAGCCATTGATCTTGCCGAAACCTGCCTCCAAGGCCAACCAGCCGCATTCCCGTGCAAAACGCGGCCGTCGACCTGGGCCGAAAAGGAAACCGCCCTTCTCTTCTGGCGGGGCATGCCGAAATTCAGGACCAGCTTTGAACGGGAAATTCCGCCCCCTGTTCACGGAAAATTACCTCCTCGAACATGGAGTTTTCCCGCGTTAACCTCGTCGAATGGGCTCTTCCCTTCGCGCCAAAATCATGTCGGGCGTCATCGCCCTTTTGGTCCTTTTTGCCTCCGCCCTTGCAATCACCCTTTACCTGATCCAGGACTCATCGACGGAACTGATGGGGATCGAGGAATATCATTTACGTCTCAACAAGATGGTCAGCGATCTGGATGTTTACACCTTCGAGCTGGAAATCATCGCCCATGAGTTGAACGGGATTCCCCCTCCCGCCCGGGAACACGCGCAGACCCGCCAGGCGAGAGCCCATGAATTACAACGGATCGTTGGGCAGATTTTTGCCGAGGCGATTCCCCTCGCCGAAAAGGGAAGCGAGGATGACCGCAACGATATCGGAGATCGCCTGGGAATCGCCCGGCTCATCGGCAGCCTGCGAACCCTCGAGGTGGGCACGAAGGGCTTTGTCGATGCCGCCATCCGCAGCATCGACCGGGCCGTTGAAGGAAAAACCTCCGAGGCCCGCCGTGCCCTGGAAGAAATGCAGAAATACGAGGATCTGGATCCCGTGTATGCGCGCATCCGCAACAAGACCGCCGGTCTCACTTCCGATTCCCTGGCCGAGACCAACCTGAATATCCAGCAAATCATCCGGGCAAACCTTCTCCTCTTTTCCGCCGCCGGCATTTTTGGTCTCCTCGTGTTCCTGGTCATCACCGGCCGGCTCCAGACCGCTTTCCGCCGTCTTGCCAACGCTTTCCACAAAACTGCCGAAGGCGAACTTTCCGATCCCCTCCCCGTCACCTCCAAGGACGAAATTGGGGACCTCACCATTTCCTTCAACCAGATGGTGGAACAACTCAAGTCCAAGGAACGTCTCCGCGAGGCCTTCGGCCAGTTTCTCGACCCCCGCATTGTCGCCAACGTCGTGGATGCCGCCACCGGCCAGCTCAAGGAAGTGGCCGAACGGCGCAAGGTCACCATCTTTTTTTCCGATATTTCCAACTTCAGCGGCATCGGCGAACAACTCACCGCGGCCAACCTCGTCCGGCTCCTCAACCGCTACTTCACCGCCTCCACCGAAGCCATCCGCGCCCACCACGGCATCGTCGACAAGTTTATCGGCGATGCCGTCATGGCCTTCTGGGCAAGCCCCTTCTCGACCGGCGAAACCCACGCCCGGGACGGCTGCCTTGCCTGCCTCGACCTCCTGAAGTCGTTCGACGGGATCAGTCAGGAAATTTCCGAGATCACCGGACTGCGCCGGAACGTTCCCAAGTTTCATGCCCGCATGGCTTTGGCCACGGGTGATACCGTCATCGGCACGGTGGGTTCCCACACCACCAAATCCTTCACCGTCATTGGCGACACCGTGAACACGGCTTCGCGTCTCGAGGGGGTGAATAAAATCTACGGCACCAACATTCTCCTCAACGAGGAGTGCTTCCGGTTGGCCGAGGGCGATATCGAGGCCCGGGAAATCGACCTCGTGACCGTCTTCGGCAAGGTGGAACCCGTCCGCATCTTCGAACTGCAGGGACGCCAGGGAGCCCTGGATCCGGTCACGGCCAAATTGAACAACGTTTACGCCGATGGCTTACAACTTTATCGGGAACAAAAATGGAGGGAGGCCGAAAATGCTTTCCGCGAATGCCTCAAAATCAGGCAACACGATGGACCCTCCCTGGAATTCCTCACCCGCATCGCCAACTTTGCCCGGACCCCGCCCCCCAAGGACTGGAATGGCGTCTGGCAAACCGCCTCCAAATAGCCTCAGACCCGGCAGGACCCGCCCCAGGGTGGATCGCCGTACCTAAATTCTGGTGAGAGCCCTGAATGTGGAGCGCCTTCCTTGCCAGGACCTCTCTTTGAATTTTCAAAGCGGCAGGATCATCGGCCCCTGCCCTGCCTATTTTGGTGGAAAAAGAAGTTCCTTGGCTCATTTTGTTCTTATGCGGGTGTTTCTTCTTTTGTTTTTTGGGGGAATTTTTTCCTGTCCGGCCCAAACCCTGCCCTGGCCGGAAGGCGAAAAACTCACCTA
>DDPU01000066.1:0-486 GCA_002342345.1 Verrucomicrobia bacterium UBA2460 | reverse complement strand
CGGGAAGGAAGGCGTCCAGAGGTTCGACCTCTATCTCCGTTCCCGGGGACCGATCGAGGCTTTCTACCCCATCCGTAGCTCATTCGTCTCCCTGACCCAGGTCAAACCCTGGCGCTCCCTCGAGTACCGCCAGGACCGCAGCGAGGGCGGCAACCTGCGGACGCGCAAAACCATCCCCGAATATTCCGTCAAACTGGGCCGCTTTTGGCCGGGACCGGGTAAACCGGAGGAGAACTTCGACCTTCCCGAGGGGCCCTGTGAGGATTTTGGATCCATGCTTTACCACCTTCGTTTCCACCCGTGGAAAAAAGGGGAATCCGTCGTCTGGAACATCCTGGAAAACAAGGAGCCTCTCTTCGGAAAGATGACCTGCACCGAGATCGGCGAGATTGAACTGGAGGACCGGGAACCCCGTCGGTTGATCCGGCTTCGCTGTGAACCGGTGGGAGCCTCCCGAAGGCATCAAGGCTGGCTGGATCTGTGGAT
>DDPU01000011.1:8979-10078 GCA_002342345.1 Verrucomicrobia bacterium UBA2460 | reverse complement strand
CTTTTTGAGGACCTGGTTGTAGACCATCTCGCTGCAGCCCGGGCATTTCGTCCAAAGCCCGCCCGGCACCCCGCGGGCCCGGGGCTTGGACTCCTTGCGTGGCTCGTATTTTCTTCGTTCAAAAACAGGCATCGTGTTGGGATGGGGTAGGTTTGGGTGGCTTGAGGTAGGTTATCTTCGGGCCACGGCCAGGGCGACCACTTCCCCGGCTCCCGCCCGCAGCAGAACTTTCGCACAGGCGTCCGCGGTGGCCCCGGTCGTGAACACGTCATCACAGATTACCAACCGCTTTCCCCGGGGGTCAAATCCCGGGGCCAGAACCAAGGATCCCCGAAGATTCCGCAACCGCTCGGCACGGGTTAAGCGGGCCTGGGGGACGGTGGCCCTCACCCTGCGAAGTCCCTCCACCAGGGGGATCCCGGCCCGCTTTCCCAGCCAACCCGCAATTTCGGCGCTTTGATTGAAGCCCCGTTTGCGCCTCCGTTCCGGGTGGAGCGGAACCGGCACGAAGGCATCCCACTGCTCCGCGGCGTAGTGCTCCCGAAAACCGTCCGCGAGCCAGCGCCCCAGCCAGGGACGCAGATGAAATTTCCGGCCGTACTTGAAACCCAGGATCGCCTCCCGCACGGATCCCTGCTCGCGGTAAGCGGCCCGAAGGCGGCCAAGGGACCAGTTCCTTTTTGCACAGTTTGCGCACTCAAAAGATGCCGCGACCGGGCGCGCAAAGGGCTCGGCACACCGCTCGCAAAAGGGGCGCTCCAGACGCGCCCAGGGCCGGGGCGGGCGCGCCACCGGAAACAAAATCCCGAAAATCGCCTCAATCCAAACGTGCACGGATCGGCTGTCCCCAGACGGCAAAAGCCACCAGCAGCAGAAGCACAAAGGGAATCGGACCCGCTTCCAGGGATGGCCCCCACCATCCGGCGGACACTCCGGGAGTTTCCCTCCAGAATTCGCGGCAGAAACGCATCCCGGCCACCCAGCCGGCATGAAGCCCGATGGCCGCCCAAAGATTTTGGTGCTGCCAGGCCAACCGGGCCAAAATCAACCCGGCAACAAACAGCCCCGCCAGCTTCCAGGGATCCGCCGGCCCCGCCCA
>DDPU01000011.1:6599-8922 GCA_002342345.1 Verrucomicrobia bacterium UBA2460 | reverse complement strand
CGGCTTCTCCCCCGCCGCCTTCCAGAAGGCCAGACCGAGCACCCCGCGGAAAAAAAACTCCTCCAGCACCGCCACAAGACAGCCGGAAGCCAACGCCCCCGCCCAGATGTCCGGACCGGGAAAAACCCCGCGATTCCTCACTCCGAGCATCTCCTGCAGCCAGGCCCCCGCCGCCACCATGAAAAAACCCAAAAAAAACCAAGCCAGGATCCGCATGCCCCGTCCGCCCCACGGGGGTCCGGAAAAGAACCTTTTGGGGCCGTCCTTCCAGAACCAGAACAAGGCCGGCACAAGAACCAAGGCCACAACCAAAACGACCCGTCCGAAAACCCGCGGAGCCGTGAGGGAACCGGGCGCCCACCCCTCAATCAGCCCACGGACTGCCGGAACGCTGACACCCGCCCAGACCACAGGAAAAAGCGCACCCGTCAGCAGGATCCAAAGACAAAAAAATGCCGCCACACCCTTCCAGCCACGGTTCATCAATCCAGACTGGGCCGCCCCTTCCTCCCGGGAAATTCCTTTCTCGCGCCCGCGGCCGTTTGCCCTTGGCCCGCCCCCGGCGGTAGAATGCTATTCAATGCCGGAACCCAAGGCCATCGCCCCGCTGGAATTCGAAAAACCGCTGGTGGAATTCGAGCGGAGGCTGGACGAACTGCGCCGGCTCACCGGAAAGCAAAAAATCCAGGCGGAGGACGAGATTTCCTCGCTGGAAAAGAAATTGGAGGAGGCCCGCCGGGAGATTTACGGAAACCTCAGCCCCTGGCAAAGGGTGCAGATTGTCCGCCACCCCCTCCGCCCCTACCTGCTCGATTATCTGCGCCTGGGAGCCACCAACGTGGTGGAGCTGGGGGGCGACCGGGTTTTTGGCGACGACCACGCCCTGATCGGCGGCTTTGCCACCATCGGCGATCAGCAGGTTGTTTTTCTGGGACACCAAAAGGGCCGGGACACCCGGGAAAACCTGATGAGGAATTTCGGCTGCGCCCACCCGGAGGGATACCGCAAGGCCCTGCGGCTGATGCGCCTGGCCGACCGATTCGGCCTTCCCATTGTCAGCTTCATTGACACCCCCGGGGCCTTTCCCGGGGTTCCCAGCGAGGAACGGCACATCGCCGAGGCCATCGCGGTCAACATCCGGGAGATGTTCAATTTCCGCGTTCCCATCGTCGCGGTGGTCATTGGCGAGGGAGGCAGCGGTGGGGCCCTCGGCATCGGTGTGGCCGACCGGGTGCTCATCCTCGAAAACGCCTACTACTCGGTCATCTCCCCCGAAGGGTGCGCCAGCATCCTTTGGAAAGACCGGGCCTACGCCCCCCAGGCCGCCCAGGCCCTGCGGATTTCCGCCCCGGACCTCGTCGCCCTCAAACTTGTCGATGAGATCGTGCCCGAGCCGCACGGCGGGGCCCACCGGGACTGGGATGCCACGGTCCGCGCCTGCGTGGAAAAAGTTTCCCGGCACCTGCAGGATTTGGCACGCCTGGGCCCCGAAAAGCTTCTCGAGTCGCGCCAAGCCCGCTACCGGGCGATTGGCTCCGTCCTGGAAAACTGATTTTAGCGGCCTCCGGCCTTCGTGATCCGAAGTCCGGGCCTTATCCCTCTTCCCCGATTTTTCCCAGTTCGTCCTTGATCCTGGCCGCCTCCTCGAACTGCTCCTTCTTCACCGCGGTGGCCAAGTCCTCCTGCAGACGTTTTTTGCGCAGCTTGCGGAAACCTTTCGGAACCTTGCCGGTGTGGCGCGTTCCTTTCTGGCAGTCGTTGAGAACGTCCTGCAGGAGTTCCGCGAAAATCCCGTAACATTCCCCGCAGCCCAAGCGTCCTGTCTTGCGCACATCCTCGGAGGTGAAGCCGCAGCTGGGGCAACGGTGGGAGACCGCCGGCGTCGGCGAAGGAATCAGCAGGCTTTTGGCCGAGATCTCCTTGATCTCGTTTTCCACCGCCGCGGCGGGGTCTTCCTTCCCCTTGCTGGCGGCAAGCTTGGACACGGCCGCCCAGACGTCAAAATCCACCAAGTCCTTCTGGGAAAGCTGGGGAATGCATTTGTCGCAGACGTGCACGTCGATGGATTTCCCGTTCACCAGCTTGCTCAGGTGACACGTCGCCTGGTTGCCCGGGCAGAAGGTGCACTCCATAACCTTTATCTAACCATGCCTGAGCCGTTTCGCAAACCGCCTGCCGGCGCCCCGGTCTGGATTTCCGGAAGTTCCTGGAAGGAGATCGAGGCCACCGGCACCGACGCTTTTCTGGCCGCCTGGTCCCCACGGCTCCGGTTGGAACGATGGGGCACCGTCCTGCGCGCCATCGCCTCCCAGCCGGATCCCCT
>DDPU01000011.1:6297-6488 GCA_002342345.1 Verrucomicrobia bacterium UBA2460 | reverse complement strand
CGCTCCCTCCTAAACCTCTTTGCCCATACCTGCGCCTTCGGCTTGCTTGCCGCCTCCACCGGGGCAACCACCCTCAACATCGACAACTCCGCCCGCGCCCTCGGTCGCGGGCGCGATAATTTTCGGCGGAACCGGCTGGACGGGGAAAACCACCGTTTTTGGCAGGAGGATGTCCGCAAAGCCCTGCCCCG
>DDPU01000011.1:5747-6258 GCA_002342345.1 Verrucomicrobia bacterium UBA2460 | reverse complement strand
TTCGCCCACGGCGGGCGGGGACGATCCTTCCGAATCGAAAGGGAGCTCGGGCCGATGCTCGCGGCCTGCCTCCGGCTTCTTTCCCCCCGGGGACACCTGCTCGTATCGGTCAATCAGTCGGGAACCCACCCCTGGAAACTGGACCAGCTGGTCCGGTCGGCTCTCCATCGGGAAAAAATCCGGGCCCGGCTCGAACCGTCCCGCAAACCGCCGGAGGTTCCCGGGACAAGGATGCCGGCCGGGATTTGGGTCATTCGGGAGGATTGACAGCCCGCTGTTCGGGCCGAATTTCAAGGCGCGTGAACGGTCTGCAGTCCCTCGCCTCAACCGCCCTGAACCTGTTCCGGGAGTTTGTTCCGGGCAACCCGGATGCCGCCCGGTTCTGGCTGGAGACAGGTTCCGCCGTCCTTTCCCTTTTGCTGGTGCTGACCCTGCTTCTTCGTTTCTTCGGTTCGCAAAACAGCCGCCCGGGCCTCGTCCTGGTGGCCGGCACGCTGGGGGTCCTCCTCCT
>DDPU01000011.1:5432-5699 GCA_002342345.1 Verrucomicrobia bacterium UBA2460 | reverse complement strand
TCCTCCTGGGCGAGCACGCGGTTTCACCAGCCGGTCTGGCCCGCACGGAACGTGCTCCTGGTTGGCGGCACCGCCGCCAGCCTTCTCCTCGTCGTCGTCCCCCTCACGCGAATGACCTTCAAGGTTCCGGGTTTTCTGGCCCTCGTCGCCTGGCTGGCCGCTTTGGCCACAACATGGACCGTCCCGGCCGTCATCCGCACCGGGCTTTCCTCCCGGACGGAAATGTCGGCCCAGAAAAACCGGTAGCGAGGATCCCGCGCGGATCCA
>DDPU01000011.1:2448-5312 GCA_002342345.1 Verrucomicrobia bacterium UBA2460 | reverse complement strand
GCACGGTCACCGGGCAAATGGAGCGACCCGTTCCCGCCGCCAGCGCAAGGACACCGTCCTGCACCCGCAACCGCGGTCCGCGCGGGCCGTCCGGGGTGATTCCGATGTCACGGCCGCGCGGCCGGTCCAGCTCATGGAAAAGCTCCCGCAGCGCTTCCGCCCCTCCTTTCGAGCTCGAACCCCTCGCACCCTCGATGCCGAAACGGTTCATGATCCGCGTGATGAACTCCCCATCCCGGCTGCGGCTCACCAGCATCAGCATTTTCCGACCCGGGCAAAATTTTTCATAAAGGTACGGCATCATCAGGATCCGGTTGTGCCAGAAAGCCCAGATCCGGGCCGAGTCCGGCTGGCGGAGCAAAAGCCCTTGCGGATCCTCCAGGCGGTAGCGGAGGCTGCCCCCGAGCAACCGGATCAGCGCGGCGATCAGCGGCGGGCTTTTTTCCGCCAGGAACCTTTTGCCCGCCCGGATCACGCGAACGGTCTCCGGTTCCACCAGCGGGTGATCGACCGCCAGGGCGTTTCCAACACCAGTTCCCGGATCAGTTCCTCCGTGGACGCCGCCCGCGCCTCCTGGACCCTCCCCAGCAGGATCAGGGCCGGGATCATGATCAGGGCGATGGTCGCATAGAGGATCACAAAGCCGTTCAGTTGCACCCCCGTGCCGATCCGAACCCCGGCCAACGCGTCGGCGGAAAGCCCCCAGCCCAGCGGGGCCAGCCCCGCCACAACACTCCCCGCCACGCTGAAGAGGGCAAAAAAGTGGCTCCTCCCCATGGCGGGAACAATACCCATGAGGAGACGCATGTGCGCGCTGTTATAAAGGGCCAACCCGATCCCGGCCGTCGCCTGCTGAAACGCGAAAGTCCCCCAGGAGAACGGCAAAAGATGGGCGGCCACCGCTCCCCAGCCAAGCCAGTGAATTCCCATGACCACGACGCAAAGGAACAACACCGGACGGCTTCCCATCCGGTCCAGCCATCGGCCTGCCCGCAGCGAGGTCAGCACAAACACCGTGCCCCACATCAGATGCAGGATCAGGAACAGGGAATCGGAGCACTGGAACTGGTCGCGGGCAAAGGGCACAAAGAACAATCCTCCCCCGGACATCGCCAGCATCACCACCGCATGAAAAATCACCAGTTGGCGGAAGGGGGGATGCCCCAACATCGCCCTCCAGGGAACCTCTTCCGATCCGCCCGTCCCCTGCGTGGGCGCGTCGGGGATTTTCCGGAGGTAGAAAAGGGAGGCAGCGGCCAAAACCAAACTCGCCCCGAACAGCACCCCAAAGGCGGCGGGATTGTCGGTATGGCTCAAAAACCAGGCGGTCAGGGCAACGGTGAGCAACAGGGCGGACTGGGAGGCGGCCTGATCCAGGGTCAGGAAACGTCCGCGGACCGGCTCGGGCACGATCGCACTGATCCAGGGAAGGTAACCGCTCAGGGAGATACCCCGGATGGTATTGAAGAGAAAAAGCAGGAAGAGCATGAGCGCCTGCCGGGAAAAGTTGTCGATCGAGAGGGGCAGGACCGCCACCAGCACCAGCCCGGCGATGAGCACACTCCGGGATGTCCAACCCCGCAGCACAAAGTTCCGGTAACCCACCTTCTCCACAAAACGGGCTGCGGGGATCTGGAAAATGTTGAGCAACGCCGCAAGGGAGGCCAACACCCCCAGCACCGTGGCAGACGCGCCCAGCTTCTTGAAATACAGCATCATGGGCAGCCCCATCACCAGGTAGAACGAACTGGTGTTGAAGACCTGAAACAGGAAGGCGTTCAGGAGGGGCCCGCGCACGAGCCCGCCGTCTTTCATGCGCCGGAGTCCCGCGGCCGCAGCAGGGGGAAAAAGATCACCTCGCGGATCGAATCCGTCCCTGCCAGCAACATCGCCAAACGGTCCACCCCGAGCCCCAGACCGCCCGCCGGCGGCATGCCGCTCTCCAAGGCCTCGAGAAACTCTTGATCCACTTTTTGCGTGTGCTCCCCGACCTGGTGACGGAAGCGCTCGGCCTGCAGGATCGGGTCGTTCAGCTCCGAGTAGCCGGGGGAAATTTCCTGCCTCCCGAAAATCAGTTCGTACACGTCCACCACGGTTGGATCCTCCTTGTTGAGCCGGGCCAAGGGAACCAGTTCTGCCGGCAGATGGGTGATGAAGACAGGGTCGACGGCCTCCGCCTCCACTTTCTTTTCGAACACTTTTTGGGTGATTTCGGAGGCAGGCAGGCCGGGCTCGAGTTCCACGCCCAACGCCGCCGCCTTCTTTTCCATCTCGTCCCGGGGAAGCCGGAACCAGTCCGCTCCCGCCACCGCGGCCACGGCATCGCGGTACTTTTTCCTCGGCCACGGGGGGGTGAGATCGATCATCGTGCCGTCGGATTGCGGAACCCGGGTTCCGCCGGTCAGCTCCCGGGCGGCCCCTGCGATCATCTCCTCCACCAGCGCGGCCATCGCCTCAAAATCCGCATAGGCCCAGTAGGCCTCCAGCATGGTGAATTCGGGATTGTGGCGACGGGAGATGCCCTCGTTGCGGAAATTGCGGTTGATCTCGAACACCTTCTCCAGACCCCCCACCAGCAAACGCTTGAGATAAAGCTCCGGGGCGATGCGCAGATAAAGGTCCATGCCCAGGGCGTGATGCCGTGTCTGGAAAGGCTCGGCCGCGGCCCCTCCGGCCACCGTCTGCATCATCGGGGTCTCCACCTCGGTGAAGCCCCGGGCGGAAAGAAACTCCCGGAGATAGCGAACCAGTCTCACCCGCAAATCCAGCGCCCGCCGCGAGGCCTCGTTGGAAAGGAGGTCGAGATGCCGGTGGCGGTGGCGGGTTTCCGTGTCCACGAGCCCGTGCCACTTGTCCGGCAACGG
>DDPU01000011.1:787-2375 GCA_002342345.1 Verrucomicrobia bacterium UBA2460 | reverse complement strand
ATGTCGCCCAGATCGAGCAGCTCGAAGACTGATCTCTCCTTGTCCGGCAAGGAGGGCTTCTGGATGTAAATCTGCAGACGACCGGCCCGATCCTGCAGGTGAAGAAACTGGCTCTTGCCCATGTCGCGATGGGAAACGATGCGGCCCGCCATGCGGACTTTTTTCCCCTCCTCCCACCCGGCGCGGATTTCCGAGGAGCTTTGCGTGCCCGGGAAAGGGCCCCCGAAGGGATCCACGCCCAGCTCGCGGAGCTTCTGCAGCTTTTCGCGTCGCACGGCCAGAAGGGCGGATCTTTCCTCGCTCATGAACAACGAGTTCTACCCGATTCCGCCTCCCCTGGGTAGGGCAGACTCTCGTCTTGTCCTAAACGTGGATGTCCACGCAGACAAAAAGGCCTTGGTTGTTCGTACAACTTCTAGCCTACTAATTCCGGATAAGCCCCTTGCGCCACTTGTTGCAGGCGCTGCCGGATCTGTTCCCCGGAATCCATGGACAGAAGTTCCGAGGAAAGTTTCTGGCAATCCCCGTAGTGCAGGCTTTGCACCGCTTTCTTCACCCGGGGCACCGCCACGGAACCCATGCTCATTTCGTCCACGCCCAACCCCACCAGGATCGGCGTCATCACCACATCCGCCGCCATCTCCCCGCAAACCCCGACCCAGATGTCATGCCTCCGGGCCGCCTCCACCACCATCCGGATCAGGCTCAGCACCGCCGGATGGGTCGGTTGATAGAGGCTGGCAACCCGCTCGTTGGTGCGGTCGGCCGCCAGCGTGTATTGGGTGAGATCGTTCGTTCCGATGCTGAAAAACTGAACCAGGGGCGCCAGATGGTCGACGATCAGCGCGGCGGACGGCACCTCGATCATCGCCCCCGCCTCCACCACCTCGGCCGCGGGAACCCCGGCCGCCTTCAGCTCCTCCCTCGCCTCGCCGAGGATCGCCAGGGCCGAGGAAAGCTCCTCACGGGTGGCAATCATCGGGAACATCACCCGCACCTTGCCTCCGGGATTGGAGCGGCAGATCGCGCGCAACTGCACCTTGAAAACGTCGGGCTTTTCCAGGCAGTAGCGGATGGCGCGCCATCCCAGGAAGGGATTCTGCTCGGGATCCAGACCCAGGTGGGTGGGCAACTTGTCCCCGCCGAGGTCCAGCGTGCGGATGATCGCCGGGTGGGGCCGCGAAGCGTCCACCACCTGCCGGTAGATGTTGGTCTGCTCCTCCTCCCCGGGAAAATGCACGCGATTGAGGAAAAGAAATTCCGTGCGGTAGAGGCCGATCCCCTCCGCCCCGCTTTCCGCGATCAACGGGAGATCCTCGGGGAGTTCCACGTTGGCGGAGAGGATGATCTTCCGCCCGTCCTTGGTGGCCCCCGGCGTGTCCCGCAGGGCCTCAAGGCTGACCTCCACCTCGTGGCGGCGCTTTTCGATCTGCCCGTATTCGTACCGGGTTTGCTCGGTGGGATGAACGACGAGGAGTCCGGCGTACCCGTCCAGGATGACGGGCGCCCCCGATTCACATTGGTCCAGCACCTCATGCAGGCCCACCACCGCGGGAATGTTGAGGGAACGGGCCATGATCGCGGTGTG
>DDPU01000011.1:0-707 GCA_002342345.1 Verrucomicrobia bacterium UBA2460 | reverse complement strand
AGCAGGTTGTGGACCACGCGCCGCCCGACATCGAGGATGTCCGCCGCCCTTTCCCGAAGATAAGGATCCTCCACCTCCTTCATGCTCTGGGCGTAGGTGCGGATGACGTGCTGATAGACGCTTTCCACGCACACTTTCCGCATTTCCAGCTGGCGGCGAACCGCCCCGGCGATGGTGCTGTCCGCCGCCACCATCAGATGCGCCTCAAAGATGTCGGTCTGCTGCTCGCCAAGGGAATGGGAGAGCTGCTCGCGGATTTTCTGGATCTGTTCCCGGGTCTTGAGCAACGCCGCCTCCAGGCGCCGCATTTCATCCTCAATCTGCTCTTCCCGGATCGGGGTGGGATGGATCCGGATTTCCTCCTCCCGGCTGAAAACCGCCAGTCTTCCGCTGACCACGCCCGGGGAGGCGGGGATCCCCGTGAGTCGGAGTTCCGCACCTCGAGGGGGACTGGCGGCTTCGCTCACGGAACGAAATTCTCTCCCCCGGGCCTACTCCTCGTCGAACTTTCTTTCCACCAGCTGCAGGAGGGCCTGGACCGCCTCCGGGGCCCCGGGCCCCGTGGCGACAATGCGGATCCGCGAGCCCATCCCGGCAGCCAGCATCATCAGCCCCATGATGCTCTTTCCGTTGATCGTTTCCCCGTCTTTCTCCACGTGAATCTCACATTTGTGCCGGTTGGCCTCCCGGACAAACATCGCCGCCGG
>DDPU01000004.1 GCA_002342345.1 Verrucomicrobia bacterium UBA2460 | reverse complement strand
TCGGGTTGCGGCGACATGGAGCGGGAGCCAATCACCACGTCGTGTTGGCGGAGAGCCTCAACCATCGGGCGGAGATGGTTGAAGTCATAGGCCAAATCCCCGTCCATGAAGATCCATAGATCCTGCCGTCCTCCGGTCAGTCCCAACCGGACGGCCCGGCCTTTACCTCCATTCCGCGGCAGGGACATCACCGAGGCGTTTTTGACACCCCGGAGGGCATGGCGAAAAGCCTCCGGTGTGCCGTCATCGGATCCATCGTCCACCACGCGCAGGGAAACATTCCGGTTTTTGGCCAAAAAGGTTCGGATCGCCCGGGTGATGCGGGAAACCTCGTTCACCTCGTTGTGAACGGGCAAAACAAGCAGAACTGCCGGGGTTTTTGTCTTTTTGCGCCGAACCACGGCCTTTTTTAGGGAATTAAAGAAAGGAGTTCCAGCAACGAATATCCGGGCCGGGCGGGGTTATCGCCCCCACCAAAATATCAGGAACGAATACCCAACCACCTTTGAAAGAGGGCGCCGATTGTTCTCGTCGCGTATCTTGCGGTCCAACGCCTCAGACGAAAGGGGTCGGTCCCGCGGGCATTCACCCCTCGGTCCATGGTGCAGGCGGTTTTGAATCCGGCCTCACGAACAAGATCCGCCACGGCGTCATCGTAGTCACCGAACGGATAGGCGAAGTGCTCGATGGGGAGGCCAAACCGGTCCTCCAGCTTCTTTTTGCCGGCAACGATTTCCTCCCTCGCCCGATCTCGCGGAATCCGGGAAAGTCGCGGGTGGGTGCAGGTGTGGGCGCCGATCCAGTTCCCGGCCGCCATCCATTCGCGGATTTGGGGCTCATCCATCAAGGGGCGGGCCTCCCCTCCTTCCGCCGACTCCCAGTCGCTCGTTTTGCCGATCCGATCCGCCACGAGATAGTTGATCGCCCGGCATCCGAACCCGCTCATGACGGGAACCGCAGCGTGCAGATTGCTGACGAAGCCATCGTCAAAGGTGATGGCCACAGCTTTGGCACCTGACA
Source organism: Verrucomicrobia bacterium UBA2460 (assembly GCA_002342345.1). Taxonomy (GTDB): domain Bacteria; phylum Verrucomicrobiota; class Verrucomicrobiia; order Methylacidiphilales; family Verrucolacustridaceae; genus Verrucolacustris. The sequence continues at coordinate 23,492 of DDPU01000004.1, read as the reverse complement.
TCAGCCCGGGAGAAACAAAGGCAAAACCGTCTTCCGCCAACTCCCGGATCTGCTGTTGAAAAAGCCCCGGATCAAGGTACAGGCCCTTGATCCTCGCTCCCGCCGGAACCGGTTCGGTCTTGTGGTAACAAAGGATAGGGAGTCCGTCCTGAAAATACCGACGGAAGGGATTCAGTGCGGAATAGTATTTGGGCAGGTTCACTGTTTTAACCCTTTCCGGTTGCCGGCAGGGCGGCGAGCACAGCCCGGACAACGTCTCCCGGCAAAATTTTGGAAAGACAGAGAGCCCGGCTGCCGTCACAGGAGTTCCGGCCGGTTTGGATGCAGGGACAATCGTGCCTGAGGACGTGGTGTTGATTCCCCCGCGGGGCCCAGCCCGGCAGGCCGGGGGATTCCCGGAAAAGGGAGACCGTCGGTTTTCCCAGGGCCGCGGCCAGGTGGAGCACGCCGGAATCAAGGCCGAGATGAAGCCCGGAGTTTTTCAAAAGGAACGCCAGCCGGGCGACCGGACAACGCTCGGCAAAGATCTTGAGCCGGGCATCGCCGGTCAATGCCGCCAGGTCGGCCAGCCGGGCGGCTTCCCGCTCCGATCCCGCCCCCGTGGCCAAAATTTCCAGCTGCGGGGCCTGTTTCCAGATTTGCCGGAGGGTTTCGGCCCAGTCATCGAGCGGCCACTCATTCAGGGGGGTGCTGGCAGCGTTAACGGAAAGATGCAGGTATGGTTTTTTTGCGGGGCCGCCGAGATCGCCGCCCGCCGGATCCGGAATTTGAAAACCCCAGCCCGGATCCGTTCCGGACCAGCCCAGCTCCCGCAAAAAGGCCAGCCTTTGTTGAAAAACGGGGAGGGAGCGATCCTTGTCCTCGATGGCCCGCGTCAGGCGCCAGCGGGCGGGCCAAGAGTTTTTTCCGGTTATCCGGGCGATCCGATCCCGGGCTCCCGACCATCCCACGCCGTAAAGATTGCGGTCCGAGCCGGTCCACGAAAGGGCGGCATCGTATTTCTCGCCACGGAGCGCGGCCAACTGGGCCAGCCCCTGCCACCACGGCGGGCTGGGTTTGCGCAAGGGGGTGACCCAGGTGCGGCGAACCTCCGCAACCATCGCCAGAACCTCCGCTCCCACGGCGGTGGTCATCACATCCACCTGGGCACCGGTGGAGGCCAGGGCCCGCAGGGCGGGAACGGAGTGGACGGTGTCCCCGAGGAAACCGAGGTCGACCACCAGGATCTTTTTCCAGCCCGGCAACGCCATGGGCAAGTTTCCTCCGAAACCACTTTCCGGCCAACCCGGAAACAGAGCCTTGGCCGGTCCTGCCGAATCGAACAACATCGGGTCATGGTCAGGCAACCCTTGCCCTTTGTTTTTGAACACGCCACCAACCTCAGGACCGGGGCGCGGGGGGTATTTGAATTTCATCTCCATCCGAAAAACATCGGGAAGGTGAATCCGTCATGGATCCGCGTGGTTTCCCTGGAGGGACCGGAGAAGGTGGCGCAGGGAGACATCCTCAAGCTCAAGGTCGCATCCTTCGGCCTGCCGCAATCCTGGGACGTGAAGGTGGTCGCCGTGGAGGACTTTTCCGGAAACCCCGCCAAGGCATCCATCCTCGATGAGGCCGTGCGGGGGCCTTTTCCGTTCTGGCGCCACCTGCATGAGTTCTGGCACGCGCCGGACGGAACAACCGGACTGGTGGATCGGGTGGAGTTTCTTCCGCCCGGGGGAGTCGCCGGGGTGATCCTGATTCCCGCAATCCGGTGGATGCTGAGGAAAATGTTCCAGGCAAGGCACGAGGCGACAAAGCGGCTGTTTGAAGGCCGTTAGTTTTCGGACTTAGGCAGGCCGACCTGCACAGAAAAATCAGGCGCACGGCTTGATCAAGGCGAGGTCGATGACCCCGCCCCACCTAATCCAAGGCTGCCGATTCCACGCCGCCGCCCTCCTGGGCCAAGGCTACGGAGGACTGGAAAGGGGGTGGCAGCAAACGGCAAGTCTCCGCTCACGCCGCCGCGGCAAGGGGAGGGGGAACCAGGTGTCCGACGGGGCCGATCTTCGCCCAGTCCACCTTCACGAACTGCTTTAACATCGTCTTGTGGCTGACATAGGCGACCCGGCCGTTGCGGACGCCGTACTCGTGCACCATCCGGGTGGCCTTCACGTCGTAGCAGCAGTACTCCACCACCTTGGCCCTTTTGCCCTCACGCCACCACTGGATGGCCTCCATCCCCGAAGAGGTTTTTTTCACGCCGCAGGTGGAATCGGCAACGGCATCCAGCCCGACCCGGTGGCCGATCCTCTCCTCCAGGCTGACCATCAGGTCCAGGGTGGGCACGGTGGAGAAATCGAAGACCGAGTAGGCGGAAAGGACGGTGTAGTCAAAGCGGAGGACGTTGAAACCGACAACCAGATCCGCCCGGCGGAGATCCTGGATCAGCTTTTCCGCATCCTTTTCCAGATAAACCGCATACTCCTCCCGGTCGGCGTGGTAAAGGACGGCGACGGCCAGCCCCATTTTGTCGATATGGCCCCACCCGCCGACCTCCGAGGCCACCTTCTGGGTTTCCAGATCAAAATAGACAATCTTTGCCATGCGCCTTTGGAATTCGCAGAAGAGGCAGGGAAGGCAACCGCCCTCTGCGGGCCTGCGGGTTTGGCTTGTGAATTTCTCTCCCACAAGATATAACGGGCAGCTATGACTGACTCCAGATTAGCCCGGCAAACAGCGGAGCGCCTGATCGGTTCCCGCGCCCAACTCCTCAAATTCACCTGCCTCCTGGGATTCGACGGCTTCCTCGACACCATCCTGCAGGTCGTCGAGCAGCGCCAAACCGCGACCAAATATCTTCCCTACACCTCCATCAAGCCGTTCGCCAAGAAATTGGGCGAGGCTGCCGGCAAGAGCGCAAATTTCGAGGTGGTTCCGACCATGGAGAAAATCGGCGGCAACGGACCGTTGATGGCTTTCGCCATGTCCACTTTGGGAGCCCCGGTGGAGTACATGGGCATGTGCGGATATCCCAAGATCCACCCGGTGTTTGAGGAATTTGCCAAGCGCGCCAAGGTTCACTCGTTTGCCGAGCCCGCCCTGACTTCCGCCCTCGAGTTCAACGACGGCAAGATCATGCTCGGCCAGCACGCCTCCGTGCAGGACGCCAACTGGGAAACCATCCTCAAGCGCCTCGGGGACAAGCTTGTCCAAAAGCTTTGGACCTCCGCCGATTTCGTGGGAATGGTCAACTGGACGATGCTCCCGCACATGTCCGCCATCTGGAAAAAGCTTCTGACCGAGTACAAGCCGGTCAAGGCCGGCAAGCGGAAGCAGATGTTCTTCGATTTGGCCGATCCGGCCAAGCGGATCGAGGCGGACCTGCTGGCCGCCCTCAAGATCATCGGGGAATTCCAGACGGACAGCGACGTCACCCTGGGCCTGAATGAGAGTGAGGCCCTGCATGTCGCCAAGGTGCTGCGCCTGAAGGGCGCCGCCAAGAATCCCAAGGGCTATGCCTCCCTCGCGGGGGCGATCCGGGAAAAAATGGGCGTCTCGGTGGTGGTCATCCACCCCGTGGAATATGCCTGCGCGGCCAACGCCGAAGAGGAGGTGTTCGTCAATGGACCGTACACCTCCAAACCCAAGATCAGCACCGGGGCGGGAGACCATTTCAATTCCGGCTTCGCAATCGGACGCCTCCTCGGACTGGGACTGGCCCACTCCCTGCAGCTGGCCGTGGCGGCCTCCGGCTTCTACGTCCGGCACGCCAACAGCCCGAACCGGGAACAGTTGGTGAGATTCCTACAGACTCTGTAACGAGAATCCGAAACCGGTTCGTTTACGGTTACGATTAGGTTTACGCGGGTTCCGGCCCGGTTGGTTCCCGTAAACCTAAACGTAAACGAGAGGATTCGGCCGTTTTAGCCCCCTAACCTCTGGCCTTTTTGTACATCTCCAGCGCGCGGACACGCTGGCGGGCGTGGTCCACAATCGGGGCGGGATATTGCAACGAATCCGCCTCGGGAATGTACCGGGCAATGAATTTACCGTCGGGATCGAACCTCTCCGCCTGGCTGGTGGGGTTGAAGATGCGGAAATAGGGCTGGGCATCGGTGCCGGTTCCGGCGGCCCATTGCCAACCCCCGTTGTTGGCGGCCAAATCGCCGTCGAACAGCTTCTCCATGAAATAGCGCTCGCCCCACTGCCAGGAGACCAGCAGGTCCTTGGTGAGGAAGGAGGCCACGATCATGCGGAGGCGGTTGTGCATCCAGCCGGTCTGGTTGAGTTGGCGCATGGCAGCATCGACAATCGGGAAGCCGGTCCGGCCCTCACACCATGCCTGGAACAGGTCTTTCCGGTTTTCCCATTCGATCCGGTCATATTCCCTCCGGAAGGATCCCTCCGCCACGTGGGGAAATTCCCAGAGGATCTGCTTGTAAAAGTCGCGCCAGACCAGTTCGGACACGAAAACATCGATTTGTTTCCTGGCGGAGGGATCCTCGGCCCGGGCCCGGCGGGCCGCGGCCAAAACAGTCCGGACGGAAATCGTCCCGAAACGCAAATGCGGGGAAAGGCGGGAGGTGGCGTCCGTGTGGGGATAGTTCCGGACCGAATCGTACCGCCGGAGATTTTTGGAAACAAAGCCGCGCAGAAGCTGCTGGGCGGCATTTTCCCCGGCAACCGGGAGGGGGATGTCACAGGGGTCCAAACCAAGACTTCGGATCTCCGGCAGGGGAATGCCGCGGGCCCCGGAAACTCCCGATAACCTGGCTGGGCGGGGCAGGGGATCCTGGGGCGGGATCGCCAGGGCCGCGCGGGCGTAGGGTGTGAACACGGTATAAGGGCCGCCCGCAGCCCTTTGGACCCTTCCGGGCGAATGAATCATCAAGTCGTCGCAAGCCTCCAGCTCCAGACCCTCTTCCTTGGCCATTTTGGCCACTTTTTCATCCCGTTTGCGTGAATACGGCTCCACATCCTTGTTAAAAAAGATTTTCCGAGCTCCGGTATCCTTGGCGAGGGCCCGCAAGGCCGCATCGGGATGGCCCTTGAGAAACAGCATCGTAGCCCCCAAATGCGCGAGGTTTCCTTCCAGACTTTGCAGGCATTCCAAGAGGAAGGCGGTGCGCCGGGATCCGGTGTCTTTGGCCCCTAAAATGGCGGGGTCGAAGACAAAAACGGGAACCACCGGGGCGCCGGTCGCGGCCGCACGATGCAGCGCGGTGTGATCGGAAACACGCAAATCGCGCCGGAACCAGACGATCACAGGCGGGAGGGGCATAATTTTTTCTTCTAGCCCCACAGGGGTCGCGGGCACGCGCAAAGATTTTCCGTTTTGCTTTTCCGAGGGAAAACCGGGTTTTTTATGCCGAAATGTTTTGTCAAGCGCCGACCCGAAAAATTTTTTTTGAAAAAATAAAAATTCCTCTTGCAGGTTTTTTTTCGGGTGCGAATGATCCCAGCCCCTCAAAAAAAAATTTATCAAAAAAGGAGACGTACAACACATGAACAATCCGCCGGAAGTATGGGTCAAAGTATGCCGAGAGCTGGAAAAGGTCATTTCCCCCGATGCCCTGAACCGTTGGTTTTCCTCCATTGTCCCGCTGGGGTACGATTCGGGGCGGCTGGTCCTGGGGGTCGAAAATGCGATCTACCAGTACTGGATTGAGGAGAATTACCTGAATCAGCTCCGGGAGTGCGCCACCCTGGCGATGGGCCGCGAGGTAAAAATCGGCTTTGAGGTGGTGGGCAGCAAGGACCGGCCCATCCCCACCGCCGAGGACCAGCTTCTTCAGGCGGAAGGAAAGGAGAAGTCCAAGCCCTTTTCGGGTGAGCTGGTCAGTCGGTACACCTTTGAGTCCTTTGTTGCGGGGGTAAACAGCCAGTTCGCCCATGCCGCCGCCCAGGCCGTGGCGGACGCCCCGGCGCGGACCTACAACCCCCTCTTTATCCACGGCTCGGTTGGTTTGGGGAAAACCCATCTCCTTCATGCGATTGGCCACCGGGTGCTTCAAAAAAAGAAGGGCGCCAAGATCGTCTACGTGACTTCTGAACAGTTCACCAACGAATTCATCTCGGCCATCCAGCACGGGGAATTGGTGAAATTCCGGCGGCGCTTCCGCCAGGCCGACTGCCTTTTGATCGATGACGTCCAGTTTTTTGGCGGCAAGGACCGCTCCCAGGAGGAGTTTTTCCACACCTTCAACGCCCTCTTTGACGGAAACCGCCAGATCGTCTTGTCGAGCGACAGCCCTCCTGGAGAGGTGGGCAACCTTCAAAAGCGCCTGGTGTCCCGTTTCGAGTGGGGCTTGAGCGCAGAGCTGCAGTCCCCCGACATGGAAACCCGCATGGCCATTTTAAGGAAAAAGACATCGAGCATGCAGGTTCGTCTGGGGGAATCGGTCCTCCACTTCATCGCCGAGCGTGTCAAAACCAATGTCCGCCGCCTGGAGGGCGCCCTCAACCGCGTCGCTGCGTGGGCCGCCCTTCACGACCGGCATATCACCCCGGCGCAGGTTGAAGAGCTCCTCAAGGACTTCATCCAGCAGGAGACCAAGCCGATCGTGACGATTGAGCTGATCCAACGGCGGGTCGCCGAGGGCTTTGACCTTCGCGTCGCCGACATGACCAGCAAGCGCCGGCCGGCCCACATCGCTTTGCCGCGCATGGTGGCGATGTACCTCAGCCGGAAAATGACCGGCAAAAGCCTCCAGGAAATCGGCGAATCGTTCGGCGGGCGGGATCACGGCACCGTGCTTCACGCCTGCAAGACGATCACCTCGAGGATGCAGAGTGACGACCGGCTCCAGCAAATGGTCGGGATGCTCACGCACAAGCTCGAGGAGCCGGCAGACCGCTAGAAGACACTATTCCCAAGCTCGTCGCTCGGGCGTTCGTGAACGTTTTCCGTGAACGTGGGCGCAAGCATTGCGCTCTGGGAACGGTCTTGGATTTCCCTGGGGAGATTTTTTTCTCCCTGGATGGAATGATTTGCAGCTCACCCTGGCATTCCCCGCGCCCCACGCGTCATCCGCCTTCACGAACGCACAAGCAGGCCGTTGCTTTATTTATGACTCTCTCCCCAGTTACCCCGGGTTGTTTCGGTGGAAATCACCGGATGCTCCCACTTTGCCAACCGCTACAGAGAACTATTCAGATCGCCTGTGAACATGGGAATAAGCCGGCGGGGTCCGGAGTGAAGAGATGGATGCGGCGCCAACAAGACACCCGGGAAACGCGAACTGTGCACGCGTTGTTTTCTCCGCAAGAAATTCCGCCTCCGCAAGTTGTGCCGAATCTTTTCACTTATCCACATGCTTATGATTAAGGTGTTCTTGATTCTTTCTTTCCCTATCTCAATCTTCTGACTCCACCCACGCCATGAAACTCGTCCTCCAAAAGCAAAAATTCCTGAATGCCCTTTCCGCGGTGCAAAATGTCGTGGGCACACGCACCCCCATTGGCATCCTCAATAATCTTCTCCTGCGCGGGTCCGGCTCCCTTTTGACGGTGGCGGCGACCGATCTGGATATCGGGATCCGCACTTCCTGTGAAGCGGGGGTGGAGAAGCCCGGCGCCGTGACCCTTCCCGCCCGACGGCTTTTCAGCATCATCCGGGAGCTTCCTTCCGAGGAACTGACCCTGGATGTCGACAGCAAGCTTGGCGCCACCATCCGGTGCGGGGCCGCGTTTTTCCGGATCATGGGAATGCCCGAGGAGGAGTTCCCGGCGATTCCTGATTTTCCGGCCAAGGGGGGGGAGAAAACCCCGGTTTACAAGATCGAGCAGAAGGCCCTCAAAGAACTCATCCGCCGGGTTTCCTACGCCATGTCCGCCGACGAAAAGCGTTTTGTCCTCAACGGCCTGCTGGTCTGTCTGAAGGACGGCAAAATCACCCTCGTGGCGACCGACGGAAGGCGTCTGGCCCTGGCGGACCAGGAACTGGAGTACCCCAAGGCCGCCGAGCGCGAATTCATCCTGCCCGCCAAAGCCGTGCTGGAACTGCAACGGCAACTGATGGACAAAGACGCGGTCTCCTTTGTCGTGCTGGAAAACCAGATTCTCTTCCAGTTCGGCCCCACGCTGATCGCCGCCAAGATGGTCGAGGGCAACTATCCCAATTACCGCCAGGTCATTCCCGCGGAGGCGAAGGAGCGGGTCACGCTGGAACGGGAGCTGTTCCTCAACTCCGTGCGCCGGGTGGCCCTGCTTTCCAGCGAAAAATCCAATTCGGTGAAGCTGACCTTCACCAAGAACAACCTGGAGATNNNGCCGCCAACACGCCGGATGTTGGCGAGGCGCGCGAGGCAATTCCCGTGCAGTACAAGGGAAAGGATTTCACCATGGCCTTCAATCCCGAGTTTCTGGCCGACCCGCTCAAAAACATCGAGGGGGACACGGTTCATTTCGACTTCATCGACGAGCTCAGCCCGGGGGTGATCCGTTACAGCAAGCCGTTCCTTTACGTGATCATGCCCATGCGCACGGCCTGAGCCGGCCGGCGTGCTTCGCCGTCTTCGCCTTACCACGTTCCGCTGCCATGCGGCCCTCGACCTGGAGGGGCTTGGTCCCCGCATCTTGCTTTCCGGGGCAAACGGGAGGGGAAAAACCAGCATCCTCGAATCCGTGGCGGTTCTGGCGAGACTGCGCTCTTTCCGCACGGCGGCCCTCCGTGATCTGACCCGCCACGGCGCGCCGGGCTGGAGGGTGGAGGGCGCGTGGGCGGACGAGGCGGGACCGGTGCACCTGGCGGTGATCTGGCGGGGCGAGGGAAGGGAGCTGGAGGTCGATGGCCGTGCGGGCGCCACCATGGATGAATTCTGGGGAAGGGCCTTGGCGGTGGTCGCCCATGGGGCGGACACCACCATGCTGGACGGAGGGGCCGGCGAGCGCCGTGCGGGGTTTGACCTGTTGTTGGCGGAGTTGGAGCCGCACCGCCTGGCCGACTTGCGCCGACTCAAGGAGGTCGCACGGCAGCGCAGCGCCCTCCTGCGACATCCGAAGCCATCCCGGGACGAGTGGGAGGCATGGACCGCGCAACTGGCCGAGCTTGGGGAGATCCTCCGGCCCGCGCGCGAAACTCTCGCGGGAGTCCTGTTGCCCCATTTGGAAAAGGCCCATCGCGACCTGGCGGCCGACACGGAAAAGTTTTCCGTGCAATACCAACCGGCCGACCCCGTCCCGCCCAAGGGGCCGCAGCGGGACCGGTTGTGGGAGCGCGAGCGCGAGCGCGGCCTCAATCTGGCCGGACCGCAAAAGGACGACTGGGAATTTCGCCTCGCCGGCAAAAGCCTCGCCAAATTCGGGTCCGAAGGGCAGCGCCGGACGGGGTGTCTGGCCCTGCGGTTGGCCGAGCTGGGCCTGATCCGGGAAAAGCGCAGGCGGGGCCCGGTCCTGCTGGTCGATGACGCCCTCAAGGAGCTGGATGCCTCCCGGCGCGAGGCCTTTTGGAGGGTGGTGCCGGAGGCGACCCAGGTGTTGTACGCCAGCGCCCACGACCGGCCGGGCGCAGGGAGCGGTTCGTGGGTTATTCTGGAGATCTCCCCCGGATCGGCACGGCCATCCGCCTCCTGAGCCTTGCCAAGGCGGCGGCGGAACCGATACGCTCCTCGCCCCTTTGAATACAAAACTTTTAAGGAGCTAAAGCCATGGCCACTGAAGTCGGACCCGTCAAAACCGTCGAAGCCCCCCCGTTGCGCCCCCTCAGCCTGCCCAATCGCCTGGCGCCAACCCCGACCAGTGGGCCCAAATACCCGGTAAAGGTGAAAAACGCCGCCGGCCAGGAAGTCATCCTGGCTGATCCGGTGATGACCCGGGCTTTGGTGGCCCTGATGGACACGCATGCGGTGATTGGGGGCGCGGCTTGCCACTGGGGCGGGCCAGCGGCGCTGGCGGAGACCATGTCGGCGATTCACGGGATCATGTTTGCGGCGAAGGGACGGCCCTGGCACGAGGCCTACCACTTCGTCAACGATGCCGGCCACACGGAAAACGGCGTGTACGCGCTGCGGGCACAGTACGGGTTCGACGGTATGACCTTCGACGACCTGAAGAAATTCCGCAGCATCGGAAGCAAGCTGACCGGCCACGGGGAAAGCCACCTGAATCCCGAGGGCGTTTTCATCAGCAACGGGCCGCTTGGATCGGGGATTCCGGTGGCCCAGGGGCTGGCGCTCGGGGACCGGCTGGCGAAGCGCGATCGCCTGACCTTTTGCGTGATTTCCGACGGAGCCTGCATGGAGGGCGAGGCCAAGGAGGCCCTTGCGGCCATTCCCGGGCTCGCCGGGCGGGGAGAGCTGAACCCGTTCGTGCTCGTTGTTTCCGACAATGACACCAAGCTTTCCGGGCGGATTTCGAAGGACAGCTTCACGATGGAGCCTTCGTTTGCCTCCCTGGCGCCGCTGGGCTGGAACGTCCGTCATGTTCACGAGGGTCAGAACCTGGAGAAGGTTTACCTTGCGGTGGAACAGGCGGTGGCGGACGCGAAAGGCGATCCGCGCCGCCCGGTCTGTCTCTGGGTGAAAACCATCAAGGGTTTTGGCGTGAAGGAGACCGAACAGAGCTCCTCGGGGGGACACGGTTTTCCGCTGAAAGACGGCGAAAAGATCGTGGAGTTTGTGAACGAGATCACCGGCGGCAGGACGCCGCCGGATCTGGCCGCATGGGCCCAGACACTGCGCAAGGCTTGGGAGGAGAAACAGGCCGCCAAAAAGAAATCCCCGGCAGCGGCCGCCACACCGGTGAAAAAGGAAAAGGTGCAGGCGGGTTTTTCCCGCGCCATGACCCAAGCCGCCCAGGAAGGGCTTCCGGTGGTTTCGGTCAGCGCAGACCTGGCCGGATCCACCGGGGTGGCGGCGTTCCAGAAGGCGGTGCCGGGCCGCTCGTTCGACATCGGCGTGGCCGAGGCGAACATGATCAGCACCTGCACGGGGCTGGCCAAAACAGGTTTCCTTCCGGTGGCGGACACCTTCTCCCAGTTCGGCATCACCAAGGGGAACCTGCCGCTGATCATGGCGGCGCTGTCGCAGGGGCCGGTGGTGGGGGCGTTTACCCATGCCGGATTCCAGGACGCGGCGGACGGCGCCTCGCATGAGGCGACGACCTACCTGGCGGCGGTTTCCTCCATTCCGCACACCCTGGCGATTTCCCCCTGCTGTTCGGATCAGGCCTACGGCCTGATGCTGGAGGCCTTCCGGCGGATGGCGAAGGAGCGACAGGCGGGGCGGGACGGGGAAAATGCGATCTTTTTTGCGGGCCGGGAGGACTTTCCGGCGCGGATCGGGGATCGTCTTAACGGCTATGCGTGGGGCAAGGCGGAGGTTCTTCGGCGGGGCAAGGATGCGGCCATCGTGGCCTGTGGGCCGATGGTGTCGCTGGCGCTGGAGGCGGCGGAGCTGCTGGCCAAGGACGGCAAACAGGCGGCGGTCATCGACAATCCCTTTGTGAACCGTCCGGATCTGGCGACGATTTCCCCGGTTTTGGGCGAGGCGGGCGGCAGGCTGGTGACCGCGGAGGATCACCAGATTGTCGGAGGCATGGGGGCGATGCTGGTGCATGCGCTCAACCTTGCGGGAATCGCCGTGAAGAGCGCCGCGATCGGGATGAAGGGGGAGTTCGGCCGCTCCGCCTACAGCGCCCGCGAACTGTACGACCATTTCGCAATGGGACCGCGGGACATCGCCGAGGCCGTGCGGAAGCTTTGCCGTTGAGACGGCTGGCCGGGGCGGCGGGCTTGTGGCTGGCGCTTCTGGCCAGCGGCTGGGCCGGGCTGCAGGTCTACATCCTGGAGCCGGCCCGGGAGGATGAGACCGAGGAGCTGGTGTTGGTGGAACGGGAATCGAGGCGGGACGGGACAGCCGTGCTGGTGGAGCCGGGGGGCTTGGAAAGAACAATCCCGGAAAAAAGAATCCTCGCGCGCGTGACCCCCGCTCCCGGGCCCGGGGAAAAAGCCAACCGCGAAACCGCGCTGGCAGCGATCAACGCCCTGCTGGAAGCCAAGGCGAGGGCCGCCGCGCTGGAAAGAACCCTCCAGGAGGAAGTGGAGAAATGGAAAAAAGTTTTGGATGCGATGCCCGGGCAGGAGAACGGGGAAAGCCTGGCCAAGGCACGCGCGGAACTGGATGAATTTCTGGGCCGCGCCCTGCCCCAGTCGCACAGCCCGACGTTTACCTACACGGAGGAGGAGCTGAATCAACGGCTGGGGGTTTTCGCCGAGGCGCGGAGCAGGTTTCCCTCCCTGCAGGGGGAAATTGACCAAAGATCCGAGCCTTGGCGCCTGGAGAAAGCGGAAATGGATGCCGGAAAAAAGAAGCTCGAGGGAAGGTGGCTAAATCCGGAGGACTGGGAGCGCGAGAAGGGGGCCCGGCAAAAAGCGGCCCGGGAGGCATTTCTCGCCAAACTGGAAATTCCCGAGGTGTCCTCGGTTTTGGTCAGCCAGGGAATTCTGCTCGCCTTTGTGGCGGTGGGGTTACTCGGAGCTTTTTTGGGGGCCAGTTTTCTTTTCCATGGCGTTTTGGAGATCGGCCGGCACCGGGCCTGGTGGAAGGGGACGGGATGGATCTTGGCGGGTTTGGCCCTGGTGGCGGTGCTGGTTCGCGCCGCCGGCCTGGCCATGAGCGAGCCGGCGACCCTGGAGACGGAGGGACCCGGGGACGCGGCGGCGGTGGAGGAGCTTTTCTGGCGGCACGCCGGCGAAAAAAAACCCTTTCCCCGGGAATTGAGGATTGGCGCGGCGGATCTCAACGCCTGGTTTGGAAAGAGACTGCGGTTTTCGGCGCCGAAAGTGACGGAAATCCTGGTCGTCTCGGCCGAGAGCTGGAAACTGGGGATGCAGGACGGTTGCCTGCGGCTGGACCGGACGGGAAATCTGCTCGGGCGAAAGTTTGTTCTCCGCCACGAGATGACTTTTCATCGGTCCGAGCAGGGGGAGGACGTTTACCGGATCGAGGCGACCCTGGGAAAATTGGCCCTTCCCCCGGCCCTGGTGATCCGTTCGTGGAATCAGTGGACCGGGAGCATCGCCAAAATGACTGCCGCCATCGGTGCGGCGGAGCACCTCTCTTTGGAGCGGATCGAAAAAGGGGCGGCGGTTTTTTCCGGCAACTAAAAGTGGATCCGTTTGCCTTCTCGGCGAGGCCGGGGGGTATTGGGGTGGAGGGTTGAAAAAACTTTCACCCCTGCAAGAATGGCATGAAGGAGGCTTTTGATTTATGGCAAAAAAAGGATCGGAATGGGCTGGGCGAATCAAGGGGGAGGTCCAGAAGGCCATCATTGGGCAGGATGCTGTCATCGAGAGGCTTCTGGTCGCGTTATTGTCCAACGGACACGTTTTGCTGGAAGGGTTGCCGGGGCTTGCCAAGACCCTGCTGATCAAAAGCCTCGGTTCGGCCATGGGCCTGGAGTTCGAGAGAATCCAGTTCACCCCCGATCTTCTTCCCAGCGACGTGGTCGGCACGATGGTGTTTCAGCCCAAGGAAGGAAGCTTTCGCGTCCACAAGGGGCCCGTCTTTGCCAATCTGGTACTTGCGGACGAGATCAACCGTGCGCCCGCCAAGGTGCAAAGCGCCCTTTTGGAGGCGATGCAGGAGCGCCAGGTGACGATTGGCGGGGAAACGCACCATCTGCCCCGGCCCTTTCTGGTGATGGCCACGCAGAATCCGCTCGAGCAGGAGGGGACCTATCCTTTGCCCGAGGCCCAGACCGACCGGTTTCTTTTCAAGCTGCTGGTGGACTATCCGTCCGAACAGGAGGAGCGGGCCATGATGGATCGCTGGGGACAGCTGACCCAGCAACCGAAGCTCGAGTCCGTCTCCTCGGGCGAGGAGCTGCTCGCCTTGCGGGATCAGGTGGACAACGTGCACCTCAGTCCTCCCTTGCAGGCTTACATGCTGGCGCTGGTCCGCGCGACGCGCGACGCGGCGGCCGGACCCAGTGGTTCCGCCGGGGCCTCCAAGGTGCTTTCCTACGGGGCGAGCCCCCGAGCCTCGCTTGCGCTGGTGCAGGCGACGCGCGCCCTGGCGTGGTTGCATGGCATGGATCACGGAACGCCGGAAGTGGTGCAGAATGTGTTCCTCGATGCCCTCCGTCACCGCGTGGGTCTGACCTATGAGGCCGAGGCGGAGGAGACGACCACCGACGAGATCCTGCGCGGCGTGCTGGAGCGCGTGCCGGTGCCTGCCGGGTATTAAGGAGGGGATGGGGGAGGCCTGCGGATGACAACCCTGACCGGCTCCGGGCAAGCGGCCCGCAAGGCCCCGCTGGCCATGCTTCGCCGGCTGGAGTGGCGCGTCCGCATGGCGGCGGATTCCTTTCTCGGGGGAGAATACCGTTCCGCGTTCCGAGGCCGGGGCCGGGAGTTCGACCAGGTGGTCAAATACGAATACGGCGACGACATCCGCGACGTCGATTGGAACGTTTCGGCGCGGCTGGGAGAACTGTATCGGAAAAAGTTTATCGAAGAGCGGGAGCTCACGGTGATTCTCCTGCTGGAAGACACTCCCTCCCTTCAGTTTGGTTCTGGCAGCCGGACGAAGCGGGAGGCCCTGCTGGAGGTCGCCGGCCTGTTCGCTCTGACTGCCGCCGGCAACCGCGACCGGGTGGGCTTTTGGCACGCCACCCCGACAGGACACGAAGTCCGGCAGCCGGTGCGCGGCCGGGTGAACATTGTGCGGACGGCCGCCACCCTGTTGGGGCAACCGGTTCCGAAACTGGAGGACGGGGCGGAGGTGGAGGTGGATTGGAAACTTTTCTTCCACGCGTTTCCGCGGCACAGCGTGGTGCTTTGGCTCGGGGATTTCCCCCCGCGGGCCCCGGGGGCGGGCTGGGCGGCGCTGAAAAAGAGGTACGAAATGATCGGGGTGCGGGTGGATGACCCCTGGGACCTTGAACTGCCTTCGGCGGGAATCCTTCCGGCGGTGGATCCCGAGACCGGCGAGGTGCTGGCCTTCGACACCGGAACCTTCGAAAGCCAAAACCGGCATGATGTCTGGAAAAAGGAGAGAGACGAGGCATGGGAAGAGTGGTTTCCCAGCCCCCTCCAGCGCCTGACCGTCAGCACGGAAGGCGATCTTCTTGATCCGCTGGTGGCCTTTTTCAAGAGGCGGATGAAGGGAGTCCGGAGGTGAATCCGGCGCCGACTTTTCTCCCCGGAGGCTGGACGTTGGCCGATCCGCTTTGGCTTTTGGCGCTGCTGCTTTTGCCGTTGGCCGCTTGGTGGAGAAACCGGCGACCGCGCCCCGTGCTGGTCATTCCCCGGGTGGCGCGGTGGGCCGGGGCCCCGGTGGTTTCCCTGGGGCGCATGCCCTCCCTTTTGGCGGCAAGCGGTTTCGCGGTGTTGGTGATCGCACTCGCGCGACCGCAGCAGCTTGAGGAGAAAAAACAGGTCCGGCAAAAGGGCTATGACATCATGCTGGCGATCGACCTTTCCCCCAGCATGTTGGCGGAGGATTACGAGGGGCCGCTGGGAAGGATCAACCGCCTGCAGGCGATCCAGCCGATCGTGGAAGCGTTCATCCTGAGAAGGCCCACCGACCGCATCGGCGTGGTGGTCTATGGGGGCCGAGCCTACACGCTTTCCCCGCTGACCTTCGATCACGACTGGCTTGCCCGTCAGATCCAGCGTCTCAAGATCGGCCTGGTGGAGGATGCCACGGCGGTGGGGGACGGACTGGGTTTGGCCGTGACCCGCCTGGAGCAGGCGGAAAAAGGCAAGGGCGGGCAGCGCAAGGGGGCTTTCGTGATCCTCCTGACAGACGGCTCGAACAACAGCGGGGTGTTGGCCCCGTTGCAGGCGGCGGAACTGGCGCGGACGCGGGGAATTCCCGTCTACACCATCGGGGCAGGCCGGCCGGGGATCGTGCCGATGCCGGTGGTGGACAATGCGGGACGAAAGTTGGGGTACCGGCAGGCGGTTTCCGACCTGGATGAGGGAACCCTTCAGCAGATTGCCTCCATCACGGATGGCAAGTTTTTCCGGGCGATGGATGTGGGAACAGCCGAGGCGGCCTTTGCCGCCATCGACAAGCGGCAACGCATCGAGTTCAGCGCCAAGGCGCAGATCCGGGCCGACGAATGGTATCCGGCCTTTGCGGCGCCCGGCCTGGCGATTTTCTTTGCGGGATTGGCCTTGGCCCGGCCAGGGCGGTGGGGGGCAGCGGCTTGAGCTCTTTTTTTGGGATTCATTGGGAACAGCCGTGGATTCTGGCCCTGGTCCCTGTTGCCCTGTTTTTGGCCTGGGCTCTCTTTCGCGGAACAACCGGCACGAGCGGTGGTTTACGCCTCCCCAAGGTTTTACGGCGCTGGGCGGGGGCCCGGGCGGTAACCGACCGGCCGGCGTCAAAACGGCGGGCCTCGGGAACATGGCTTGGACTGGGGAGTGCGCTGGTTTTGGTGGCACTGGCAAGGCCCCAATGGGGGAACCTTGAGGAGACGGTCTTCGACCAGTCGCGGGAGGTGCTCATCGCCCTGGATCTTTCCGCGAGCATGCTGGCGGAGGACGTCAAGCCGACCCGGCTGGCCCGGGCCAAGCTTCTCATCGGGGCGCTGCTGGACGAGCTGCAGGGAGAGCGGGTGGGCCTGGCGGTTTTTGCCGGGACGGCTTTTCTGCAGGTTCCGATGAGCTCCGACTATGAAATCATGAGGGACATCCTTACGGGGCTGGACCCATCCTATCTTCCCCAGGCCGGAACGGATTACGCCGGAATGCTGCGGGTGGCCAACGAGGCGTTCGGCCAAAGCACGGCGGCGGACCGCTTTCTGATCGTGTTGAGCGACGGGGAGGCCCATGACCCGGACTGGCGTAGGGCCCTGGAAGATTTGAAGAAAAAGGAAGTGAAGGTGATTTCCCTGGGCATTGGGACCGCGGCCGGCGGGCTTGTGCCCGACGGCCAGGGAGGCGTCATCAAGGACGGGCGTGGTGCCGCGGTATTGTCCAAGCTGGAGCCCGCCACCTTGGAGGAGCTGGCGCAGGCCACCGGCGGGGTTTACCGCGAGGCATCCAACTGGGTGGATCTGGCGGAGCTGATCCAGGAAACGGTGGCGCAGGGAAAGACCGGCGACTTTTCCAAGACGCGGGATGTGAGAATGGCGGAGCGGTTCCAGTGGTTTCTGGCTCCCGGGATTTTGCTGCTGGCCCTGAGTTTCGCGCTGGAAATCCCCTCCTTGCCGACCCGGCGGCGGTTGGCCCTGGGAACGACCACCGCAGGCGCGCCGCTGCCGTTGCCCCTCGAAAAGAAAACCACGCGGCTGGTTTCCAGGGAGGGGCCGCCGGTGCTGGCCAGGAAGCCATGAAGCGTCCGCCCGTGACCATCCTTGCATCGGTCCTTTTTTGTCTGCCCCCGGCCTTGCCTGCGGCGAACCGTCCGGGACCCGCATCGGCCCAGCCGGACCTTTCCGGCCCCCTGCGGGAGACGGTGGCAAAATTGGCAGAAAAGGAAAAACGACCGGCCGGGGACTACGCCAGGATGGCCGAGGAGACAATCACCTTCGGGTCCAGCCCGGAAGCCGTCTCCCAGCTCAACGGGAAAACTCCGGATGCGCAGGATCCCCATCGGCCCTTCCGCAACATGGTGAACGATGCCCTCAGCGGGGTGGATGAGGGCGAACGGCTCGATCCGAAGGCCGCCAACTGGCCGGAGCTTCGTGAAAAACTGAAAAAACTGCAGCCTCCGGCCCCACCTCCTTCCCAAGGCGGCTCGAAAAAAGACAAAAAAGACCAAGGCAAGGACAAGCAAAAGCAGCAAAAGGGCTCCGGAAAGGACCAGCAACCGCAGCAGTCCGGCGGAGGACAAAAATCCGATCAGCAGGAGGGAGGAGAGGGCAAGGAGGGAGAGGGGGAGTCGAAAGCCCCCCCTTCCCAGGGACAAGCCGGCAAGGGAAACAAGAAAGGCGGGCAAAAGGAAAGCGACCCGGAGGGCCCGGGGCAACAGAGCCAGGAACAGGAAGCCGGCGGCAAGGAACCGAACCAAATTCGGGACTTCAGCACAAGCAAGGCCGGCGAGGGTCAGATGAAGGAGCGCGGCCGCAACGAGGAGATGAAAGGCTTGGAGGATGAAAAAGCCGGCTTTGGAAGCCTTGGGCAGGAAAGGAAGGATGGAAAGGGGCAGCCAGGCATGGCGGCCGGGCAGGGCGGGGAGAAGGAGCAGGAGCAGCAAGCGCCTCCCGGGATGCGCGTGGTGGGCGGAGGTTCCGGGAAAAAGGCCAACGACAAAACTGCCGACCCGATGACCTTGGAGGCGATGTCCCGGCTTGAGCAGGTGAAACAATCGGACAGCCCGGCGATTTTACAGCAGCGGCTGCAGCCCCAGGATCAGCGTCCTCAACCCTCCTCCCTGGGAAAACCATGGTGATGAAATATCTCCGGGCATTGACCGTTATTTTGTTCGTGGCCGGCTTGCTGTCGGCCGCGTGTGCCCAGACGGTCCAATGGAACAGCCCGGGCCCGGTGGCTCCCAACAGCGTGGCCCAGCTGGAACTGGTGTTCACGGACTGCCAGCCGCAGGGAAACGTGAGGCTTCCCCAGGTCAGCGGACTCCAGGTCCTCGGCCAGCCGGGCCGGGCAACCAGTTTCTCCATGATCAATTTCCAAGCCAGCTCCTCCACCATCCTCAGCTATGCGATCCAGGTGAATCAAGGTGGGCGGATCCAGATCCCCGCTTTCGACGTCCAAACGGACAAAGGAAAAAAAACGGTGTCCGCGCTGGTGCTGGATGCGATGGCTGCAGCTCCTCCCCGGCAGCAGGCGACCCCGGCCCCCTTTCCTTTCCCCCAGGGTTTCTTCCAGAACCAGCCACCGGCGGGCGCCGCGCCCGCGGTGCCGGCGAGTGCGGTGCAGGCCGAAGCGCAGGCGGAACCGCGGACCCCCTTTGTGGGGGAGGTCTTCGAGGTGAACTATCGCGTGATGATGGGACCGGGGCGAAGCGGGCGGGTGAAAACCACACCCCTTTGGGATGTGCAGAACTTTACGGCGGAGGCGTGGGACCGGGGCCAGCAGATCGGTCCGGGGGGAAGCCAGGGTCTCCAGTTCCATACCCGGGCGATGCTTCCCAAGGCGGGGAAGTTTGACCTTCCCGCAATCCGGCAAAAGCTTGATATCGACACGCCGATGGGTGGGCGTTCCTTTTTCTTCACCGCACCCGGCTCCGCGGAAGTTGAGGTCTCCACCGACCCCGTTCCCCTGGATGTTCAACCGCTGCCTGCCGGGGCCCCGGCGGAATTCAAGGGCGCGGTGGGGCAATTCACCCTTGAGTCCGCCCTGATTCCCGATCAGGTAAACGAAGGGGAGCCGATCACCTGGACGCTGAGCCTCAAGGGGACGGGCAACTGGCCGATGGGCGTGGAGCTGCCGGCCCGCACCGTTCCGGGCAAGATGCGCACGATCCAGCCGAAGTTACGGCGCGAGTTTGACGGCACGCAGATTTTCACGGGCGGACTGGTGGAGGACCTTGTGCTGATTCCGACCGAGGCGGGGGAATATGACCTTCCCTCCGTCAGGTTTGTCTACTTTGACCCCAAAAAGAAGGCCTATGAATCCATCGAGGCGAAACCGCCCAAGATTGTCGTGCGAAAGCAGGGAACCCTCCGTGCCTCCGGGCCCGCCCAGGTGACGATCGCGCCCGCCGGCACGCCGTCACAAAAACAGGGCGGGGGACCCGGATGGGGAGGCTTTGGATCCGGGCGGCAGGCCAAGGCGCTCCAATACGGGACGCCGGCGCTCCCACGGGAACCGCTGGAGGGAGCGGGTTTTGGTGCGGGACCGATCCCGGGAGGGTGGATCCGGTTTCTTGCGGTCCTGCCATGGCTGGTTTTGACGGGAGTCTGGTGGTGCTGGGCGCGCAAGCGGTCGGTCCTGACCGATCCGGAACGGGCCCGAAAGGAGGCGTTGCAGTCGTGGAAATCCTCTGTGGAGCATCTGCGGACGGAACCAGCCAACCCGGAAGCCCGAGAAAAAAGCCTGCTGATCTGGCAAAAGGCGGTCGCGGCGACGCTGGGAGTGGATGCGGCCACGCCGGCCTGGCCGGAGATTTCCGCGGCCACAGAATCCCTGCAGGAAAACGACCGGGCGGATCTGCAAAAGTGCTGGCTGGATTCGGATCAGGCGCTCTACGGGCGCCATCCGAGTCTCCAGGGCGACTGGTGTGAGCGGGCGGCCGCGCTGGCCGGACGGATTGACCTGCCGGCCTTAAAAATCTGGGAACCCTTGCGGCCCAGAAACCTTTTGCCCTGGTTTGGTGCTTTGTTGATCCTGGCCCTTCTCCCGCGATGCGATGCCGGGGAGACGAACACGGCCACGGCGGCTCCCCAAGCCGGGGATCCTGTCCGGCTTTATCGCGAAGGAAGTTTTGAGAAGGCCGGGCAGATCTGGGGAGAGGCGGTGCGCAAAAACATGACCGATCCTGTTTCCCGGAACAACCTCGGCCTCGCCTGGTTCCAGATCGGTGACAAGGAGAGGGCCCTGGCGAACGGGCTCTCCGCTTATCTTGTTTCCCCGCAAACCGCGACGGTGGATTGGAATCTGATGATTTTTGCGGAAGCGGCCGATCAGCTGGATCCGGCAATCCGGCGGCTCCTCGAGGACACCTGGGCCAGCCGGATGACTTCCCGGGCCGGGGTCTTCACCTGGCAACTCTTCCTGGTGGCCGGCAGCGCGGCGACCGCGGTGGGAGTCGGGCTATGGTTGGCTTCCGGCTACTTTGTGTGGCGGAGAAGATTGTTTTTCCGGGTGGGGTCGGGGGTGGTGTTGTTGGGGGCCGCGCTGGCATTTGTGGCCGGATCGGCCCTCGGTGTTTACGGCAGATTGTCCGACCGCGCCGCGGTGATGATTGTGGATGTTGTGCCACTGCGGTCGGTGCCGACGGAAGTCGAAACGCAGGTCGAAAAGGCCTATCCACCGGGTTCCCTTGCCCACCGGGAAAAGGAATTTCTAGGCTGGAGCAAGGTTCGCATGCCCAACCAGGACGCCGGGTGGATCCGGACCGAGAATCTGGTGCCGCTGTACTAGGGTTGGATTTCGGAACCTGCGCGATGGAGCGCAGGCCAATTTTTCGGGCTTTTTAATGGAATGCCAATTTGTCCCGCCCTTTTTAAGGCCGTTTAAAAAATGCGCCAAATAGTCCCAGCCGCATTTCTGGCATTGCAATCATAGCCTTATCTATCAACAGCTTGAGAATTATGAGTTTTGGCAAGAATTATGCATCTCTAAATCTGGTGAAAGCCAATCAAAGAAAGGAGAACTAAAGCATGAAAAACAACTGTGAAAGCGATGTGATGCTGGCGACCAGGGCGGGGAACGGGAGCGGCCTCGGGTTCCTGATGAGCGAACTCGACCGTTTCTTTGATTTTCCCGCGACCACGGCCTCCAGCCGCACTTGGAATCCCATCACTGCCCATGCGACGGAATCCGGCTACCGGTATGACCTCGAGTTGCCCGGCCTGAAAAAAGACGGGCTCAAAGTCACCCTGGCGGACGGAGTCCTCGCGGTGAAGGGTCAGAAACGGATCTTCCGCGGCGGCGCGGAAACCTTGGTGGAGGTTGAGCGGTCGCTTCTTGTGCCCGAGGACGTGGATCCCGAAAAGATCCGGGCCCGGTATGAGGACGGCGTTCTCACGTTGGAGATTTCCAAGCGCGAGGAGGCCAAGCCGAAGACCATCCAGGTCCAGGTCGACTAACCGCTCGCAAATTGTCCCAGCCGGGGCGTGAACAAGCCCCGGCTGGGGCTTGTTTCGTTTGCCCTCCATGAAAGATTCACAGGCGTTGATGGCCAACCTCTCCAAACTTCAGGAAGAGCTTGAGGGATACTGCGGTCTCGGCATGTATGACGAGGCTCTCCGCGTGCTCGACTCGATCCGAGCCAAGGGACAGGAGGAAGTCACCCTGTCCTTCCTGCGTACCCGCATTCTCCGCGCCGCGGGGCGTTATGCGGAAATGCGCCAGACCGCCGAGCGGCTGCGGGAGCGGTGCCCCAACGAGCCTGAGGCCTGGGTTTCTTTGGCCGATGCCATGCGGCAAAGCGGCTCTATCCAGCAGGGGCGGATCGTCCTGCAAGAAGCGGAAAAGAAGTTTCCGCAGAATCCCCACATCAAATTCCAGCTGGGCTGCTACCATTGTCTTCTTCGGGAACTGGACAAGGCCCGCATCTATGTCCAGGCGGCCATTGCGATTGACCGGGCCTGGGCCGAGGCCGCCCAATCCGACGCCGATCTGGCTCCTCTCCGGAAAAAATCGTAGGCTTGGGAATGGGCCCGCGATCCCCTCGCCAAGGCGGGGTGTTCCCCTTCCTCCTGGCTTTTCCCGTTCTGGTATGGGCGGCGGGCTGTTTTCCGGCCCGACCCGATCTGGAAGGCAAGGCTGAGCACCCGGTTGAAGTCCGGCTCCCGGCCAACCCGTCGACGGGATACCGCTGGACCCTGGATCCGCCCCTGCAAAGCGGGCGGATTCTTTCGGAAACCTACGAGGGTAACGCCGGGGACCTGCGGGTTGGCGCCCCCGGGATGCAGATTCTCCAGGTGGTGTTTCCACGGGAGGGACGGTTCAACCTCAAGCTTGCCTACCGTCGCATCTGGGAGCCCGCTTCCGTCCCGCCGGCCCAGACCACCAACCTTGTGGTGAAAATCCAGCCGGCAAAAGGAAGCCGCACGCTCATGGAAAGGCTTTTTTCCAGGGACTTCGCCCCGGAGTCCAACATTCCGCAGCCGGAGGAGGAGGAACCGCAGACGACCGGGAGAAGGGTGGAGCTTCGCAAGCCCAGGTAGGGCCTCGCCCGGCGGAGGAAGATTGCCTACGGTGATCCGATGAAGGTCCTTGGCATCGACATCGGCGGCTCGGGAATCAAGGGGGCACCGGTCGAGCTTCCCTCGGGGGAATTTCTCGCGGAGCACCTGCACCTGCCAACGCCCCGGCCCGCCACGCCCGGCGCGGTCACCGCGGCCACCAAAAAACTGATCCGGCACTTCCGGTTCTCCGGGCCCGTGGGGGTCGGTTTCCCCGGGGTGGTGCGCCAAGGGGTGGTGGAAACGGCGGTGAACCTTTCGCCCGGCTGGGTGGGAAGGAATGCGGAAAAACTTTTCCGGCAGGCCAACCAACTTCCCTTTACCGTGATCAACGATGCCGATGCCGCCGGCCTCGCCGAGATGGCCCATGGAGCGGGCAAAAAGGATAAGGGAACCGTGGTGATGATCACCTTGGGCACGGGGATCGGCAGCGCGGTTTTCACCCGGGGCCTGCTGGTCCCCAACACCGAGTTCGGCCACCTCACCCTGCGCGGGCAGGACGCCGAGACAATCGCAAGCGCCAGGGCCAGGGAAGCGAACGACTGGAGCTGGAAAAAGTGGGGCAAACGGGTGAGGGAATATCTTCAGCTGGTCGACCGGCTGATCAACCCCGACCTGATCATTGTCGGTGGCGGCGTGAGCCAGAGGGCGGAGAAGTGGTTGCCGCGGGCTTCCCGGGGGGTGAAGGCAAAGGTGGTTCCGGCCAAACTCCACAATGAGGCGGGCATCGTCGGTGCGGCCATGGC
>DDPU01000072.1:2556-7209 GCA_002342345.1 Verrucomicrobia bacterium UBA2460 | reverse complement strand
GAACAGGCCTCCATGAAACCGCCGACATCCGCACCCACAAACGGTTGGCCGGAGAGCCCCATCCCCAGCGCCATCCTCACCGCCAGGCCCAGATGGCTCCAGCGGGAGCAGTTGTCCCCCAGCCAGTTGGCGGCGTAACGCTGGATGCCGGGAGAACCGGCCCGGGAAAGTACGAAAGTGCGGCGATCCGGCATCGCGGCGCGCAACCCCTCCACCGTCCCCATCGCCATGAGCAGGGCGTATTCGTTGTGAAAACGGGCGTGGGGAAACCGGCCGTTCCCGAAGAGCATCCCCTCGGCCGGCACATCCCCCGTGGCCGGCTCGTTCATGTCGTTCCAGATGCCGGCGATTCCGGAACGGACATGCTCGGCGTTCAACCGCCCCCACCACGCCCTGGCCTCCGGCAGCGTGAAATCGGGAAAGACCGTCCGGCCCGGCCAAACCTGGCCCACATAAGGACGGCCCTGGGCGTCCAGACACACCAACCGGTTCCGCAAGGCATCGTCATACACCGGGTAGCCGGGCTCCTCCTTGACCCCCGGGTCAATGATGGTGATGAGCTTGAATTTTTCCTTGGCCAGATTTTCCATCAGGCGCGCCGGATCCGGGAATTTTTCCCGGTCCCATGTGAAGACACGGAATCCGTTCATGTAATCAATGTCGATCCAGAGAACGTCGCAGGGCAGCCTCTCGCGGCGGTAGCGGGATGCCAGGGCTTCCACCTGGTCCTGACGGTAGTCGTGCCAACGGCACTGGTGATTTCCGAGGGCCCACAGCGGGGGCAGCGGCATCCGACCGGTCAGTCCCGTGTAGCCCCGCAGGATCTCGGGCGCCCGGGGGCCGGCAAAGACGTACTCGGTGTACGGGCCGCTCTCGAAATGAAAAACCGTTTCCTCCGCCCGGCGAAAATCAAGGTGGGAACGGCCGGGATTATCCAAAAAGAACCCGGCCACCTCGCCGTTCTCCGCCCTGCGGTGCAGGAAAAAGGGGATGGAGACGTAATAGGGATCAAACTCCGTGCTGGTCGGATCCTTCGAGGGATCCGGATGGGGAATTTCCCGGTACCCGCCCGCCACGTTGGGATTGAGGACGTCGGTGTTCCAGAAGGTCCAGTTGCGCCCGTTCTTGTTGAACGGCCCGGTTTTCTCCCCCAATCCGTGGATTCCGTCCCGCCCGCCGATCCGCCTCCCCACCTCGAACCCGTCCCCCCGGACCCGGTAGAACCAGGGTCGCCCCTGTGCATCGCGGGGGCTCGCCAAAACGGGGGTGCCGTCGGCGCGCCGGATTTCCACGTGAAAAGGATCGCGGTACAGGGAAACGGTGACCGCCCCGGTGACCAACTCCACCCGGTCCGGTTGCTCACGGATCTCGATGGGCGTGGCTTCCGGAAGGGAACGTTCCGGCAGCACCGCGTGCGAGGGGTTCTCCTCCCAAACCCCGTTTTTGGAGATCCTGATCCGCACCACCTCGGCGCGCAGAATCGTCACCTGCACGACTTCCCCGGGAACCGCCTCCAGGCCCATCTCCAATCCATGGGGAATCCTTCGCCAACCGGCGGAACCCCCTCCGCCTCCGGGCACGATTGTCCCCTTGTCTTGGGAAGGATTCTTCATGGTCGCAAAGAGCCCTGCCCGTTCCATGCCTGTGCCATTGCCGGAAACGCTACCCTAATTGCCCTTTCCTTTGGCAGGGATTTTATCGGGAGTAGGAGAACCTCTTCGCACACGCGGGTCATCCGCAAAACCTGTCCCCGTCGACCTCCCCACAACGGGACGCATCAACCGGCGAGATATCGTTCGGCATCGATCGCGGCCATGCACCCCATCCCCGCCGCGGTGATTGCCTGACGGTACACCCTGTCCGCACAGTCTCCCGCCCCGAAGACACCCTCGACGTTCGTGCGACTGCCCGGACCCAGCTGCAGGTAGCCAGCCTCATCCATCCTCAATTTTCCCGCGAAAATTTTTGTGTTGGGAACGTGACCGATCGCCACAAACACGCCCGCACAGGGAAGCACGGAGCTTTTCCCCGTGGCGGTGTCCTTGAGTTTCACCCCGGTCACCTTGCCCTGGGCCAAGCCCTCCACCGACTCCACCACCGAGTTCCACACCGGCTTGATCTTGGCATTTCCCAGCGCGCGCTCCGCCATGATCCTCGAGGCGCGCAGCTGGTCCCGCCGGTGCACCAGGTACACCGTCGAGGCAAACCGGGTCAGAAAAGTCGCCTCCTCACAGGCCGAATCCCCTCCCCCCACCACGACAAGCGGCTGGTTGCGGAACATCGGCAGGGCCCCGTCGCAGGTGGCGCAGTAGGTCACCCCCTTGGTCTCGAGCTCCTTTTCCCCGGGGACATCCAGATGGCGGTGGCCGGCCCCGGTGGAAACGATCAGGGTGCGCGTCTCGATCGTCCGGTTCCCCGCCCGGATTTTGTGGGCGGGCTTGCCGAAAATCACCTCATCGGCGGTGACGCCGAACTCCACCTCCGCCCCGAATTTCTGCGCCTGCTCCATCATCTGGCTCATCAGCGCCGTCCCGTCCACGCCCTGGGGAAAACCGGGAAAGTTTTCCACGATGGATGTGGTCGTGAGCAGTCCGCCCGTCTGGGCGCCGGTGAGCACCAGGGGCTTGAGGTTGGCCCGGGCCAGGTAAAGCGCGGCCGTCCAGCCGGCGCATCCGCTTCCCAAAATCACCGCATTCCTCATCAAAACTAGATATCGCCCGCGGGCGGATGCGTCCAAACATCCCTCCGTTCTTTTTCACATTCCGGCCCGGCTTTCCTGCAAAAAAGTCTCCCGCTCCCGCGCCCAAACGCTACGAATCTTTCATGGCCCAAGCCGACAAGCTCGACGAAATCTTCCGCATGCAGGAGATCCTCAATAAAAAGATCGGGGTCGATCTCGCCCATCTTTCCCCCGAGGACAAAACCAAGTGGGCCCTGAACTACTCCCGCGCGATGACCCAGGAAATCGCCGAACTGATCGACAGCTTCCCCTGGAAGTGGTGGGCCAAGTACCAGAAGATCGACGAGCAGAACGCCCGCGTCGAGGTGGTCGACCTGTTTCACTTCCTCGTCTCCCTGGCCCAGACGCTCGGGATGACCGCCCAGGACATCTACGACGGTTACGTCAAAAAGAACGAGGTGAACCACAAGCGGCAGGAATCCGGGTACGCCGTCAAAGACCACGCCGATTCCCGCCATATTTAACCCCGATAAGCACCCGACTTTACGTTGTCCGATAATTTTTACTTAAATTTATTTAAATACATATATTGCAATACTTTGGGATTATTTTTGATTCCAGTATTGAGGCCTTTTTGTCCGATTTGCCTCGAATTTGGCACCGGTTCCGTGCTTTCATAAAGCTTCCGTGAGCAAAACCAAAACAATCCGCAAAGCCAAGCCGTTGACCGGAAAAACCAAACCGGCCAAGACACGGTTGCAACCCCCGAGGATGGGGTGTGACCTGCTGGTCGACTCCCTGGAAAAGGTGGGAGTCGACACCATCTTTGCGTATCCGGGCGGTGCGAGCATGATGCTCCACCAGTCCCTCACCCGCTCGAAACAGATCCGCACCATCCTTCCCCGCCACGAACAGGGCGGCGTTTTCATGGCCGAAGGCTACGCCCGCGCCACCGGCAAGCCCGGCGTGGTCATGGCCACCTCCGGCCCCGGCGCCACCAACCTCGTCACCGGGATTGCCGATGCCTTCATGGATTCCGTTCCCCTTGTCGCCATCACCGGCCAGGTTCCCACCACCGCCATCGGCCGCGGCGCCTTCCAGGAAACCGACGTGTTCGGCGTCACCCTGCCCATCGTCAAACACAGTTATCTGGTGATGAATCCCGGGGATATCCCGCGGATCGTCGCCGAGGCGTTCCACATCGCCAACACCGGGCGGCCCGGACCCGTGGTCATCGACATTCCCAAGGATGTCCAGAAAGCCACCGCCCAAACCTCCTGGCCGCCCGCCCTCGACATCCCCGGCTACCGCACCCCGCCGGCCGCGGACGAACACGCCCTGCACGAGATCCTCGGGCTGATCGACAAGGCCGAGCGCCCGGTCCTTTATGTGGGCGGTGGCATCATCACCTCCGGCGCCGCCGAAGAACTCCAGAAATTCGCCCGCACCACCGGTATTCCCGTCACCACCACGCTGATGGGCATCGGCTGTTTCCCGGAGAACGACCCCCAGTCCCTCAAGTGGCTCGGCATGCACGGCACCGTTTACGCGAACTATGCGGTGGACGAGTGCGACCTGCTTCTCGCCTTCGGCGTGCGCTTTGACGACCGCGTCACCGGCAAGGTCTCCGAGTTCGCCAAGAAGGCCACCATCGTCCACATCGACATCGACAACTCCGAGCTGAACAAGAACAAGGCCGTGCAGCTGCCGATCCTGGCGGATGTCCGCGCCGCCCTGCGCCAGCTCAACCAGTTGCTCGCCCGCCGTTCCACCGCCTCCTTGCCGAAACGCTTTTCCAAGTGGCGGGAAAAGATCGAGGGTTGGCGGAAGAAATACCCGTTCACCTATTCGCCCGTACCGGGCCGGATCATGCCCCAGCAGGTCATTGAGGAACTCTGCCGCCTGACCAAGGGCGAGGCCATCCTCACCACCGGCGTGGGCCAGCACCAGATGTGGGCGGGGCAGTTCTACGA
>DDPU01000072.1:0-2513 GCA_002342345.1 Verrucomicrobia bacterium UBA2460 | reverse complement strand
GCGGTCGGAGCCAAGGTGGCCTGCCCGGACCGTGAGGTCATCGACATCGACGGCGACGGCTCCTTCCTCATGAACGTGCAGGAGCTCGCCACGGCGATGGCGGAAAACATCGCCGCCAAGGCGATCGTCATCAACAACCAGTACCTCGGCATGGTCGTGCAGTGGGAGGACCGCTTCTTCTCCAGCAACCGGGGACACACCTTCCTGGGCGATCCCAACAACACCGAAAAGATCTTCCCGGATTATCTCCCCATTTGCCAGGGCTTCGGCGTGCCGGCCGAGCGCATCACCAAGCCCGAGCAGATTCGTCCGGCTCTCGAGCGCCTGCTCGCCGCCAAGACCGCCTACGTTCTCGACGTGATGGTTCCCTACACCGAGCACGTGTTGCCGATGATTCCCGCCGGTGGCACGGTCAAGGAAATCATCCTCGAGCCGATGCAGCTGGGCGACGCCCCGCTCCAGTCCGAAGTCCCCGGCTAGCCTTCCCTCAGGGACTGTAGGTGGCCCGGAGCCGGAGGAATTTCCGCTCCGAATCCCGCGGAAGCGTGAACACCCTCTTTTCGTGCCCGGCCGGAAGGTTGGTCGGGTCTGCCACCACCGAGTAGGAAGCGACCGGGAGGTTGGTCGACAGGGAGAAATCCGAGAGGTTGGTCGCCACCTCGGCGCGCACCACCAGCCTGGGGTCGTTTGTGCGAACAACAGTGGTCAGCGTCAGACGGTTGGTCTCCGCAATCACCGACGGTTCGGTTCCGGCGGCCCGGGGATTTTCCGCCCCGCACCAGGCATACTTCCTCAAAAGATCGCCCGTCTGCCCGGTGAGGACCCCCGCCCAACCCTGCCAGCCCGAGGCCCCCGCGGAACCCGGGGTGGCGGGAAAATTTGTGGTCAGGGGAATCTCCCCGCGGATCATCCTGCCACCCTCGTAGGAAAGCCGGAGATACCAGTCCGAGGGCAGATTGGTGCCATCCGCATCCAGGGTCAGCCAATACCCCTGGTCGGGAACCTGGGAGCGATTCTCGGCAACCTTGTAGATGGCGGTGGCCTCGTCGACCTCGTCGAACATCGCCAAATAGAGAAGCCCGGCACCGGCACTCTTGGCGTTGCCGATCTGGCGCCAGAAGAACTTACCCCCCTTGCGCGGAATCTGGTTGGTCGGACCGTTGTTCAGGTTTTTCCAGGAGAATCCCGGCCAAACCACCGGGGCGTAAATCCTTCCGGCGGTCTGGGCCGAGGCCAGGTCGGGGACAAGGCGGTTGCTTTTCCAGGAATCGGCGCCCGCCTCATCGGTGAAACGACCCACCGTCCATGGGCTGATCACGTCATAGGACCGGTAGAGGTTGTCCCAGCCCGACTGGGTGCGGGAATCCCCCGTCTTGGTTCTCCACTCGCCGGGCACACCGCCCCAGACGGTGGCGCGGTAGTTGACGGGCGCATTGCTCCGGAACCAGTCGATCAGCGCCTGGGCCTTGGCGGGATCGGCGGGAACGCAGTGCGTGAACCCCGGACCCCAGATCGCCACGAGGGGACGTCCTTGATGGTGCAGATACCTTCCCCCCGTGGTCAGGCCCGCATCCACGAGGGACTTCCAGTCGTTCTGGATGAGGGTGTCCCAGCCCTCCGTTTCCAGCATTCCGGAAACATCGTACATCACCGCAAAGACGCGGCCGTAATCGGCGCAACTGGAACGGAAGTTCCACAGCACCGCGTTCATCTGGGCCTTGTAATCCGTGTCCCCGTCGTAATGGGTGCGGACAAAACGCTGCAGAAAGGCACCATCAATGCCGTACTCCATCATCCAGCGGACGTGTCGCCGGACGGTTTTCGGGTGGCGGGCGGCGTAGAGGTGGGCGGTTGCCCCACCCCGCGTCATGCCGGTGGCAATCAGTTCGTCCGGGTCAAACTCTTTCAAGTCGGGGTACATTTCCACGATCAGGTTGTTGGATGCCCCCGTCGGGGTGACGTGGTCGCGGGTCCAGTGGATCCAGCGGGTGGAATAACCCGTTCCCGGAGCGGTGAACCATCCCTGGTACCCGGTGAGGATTTTGTTGCTGAGGCTGGTCGCGTCCACCATCGTCTGCCCGGCTGCCGGAAAGACCATCCCAATCCATCCCCACAAAAGAAGGCCCACACCCCAAAGCCGCCCCCGGGAAACCGCTCCGGACGCGGGAAATAATTTCATGGAGTGTCCTTGATCGGGGCGGAGATCGCCTTGTAGGTCCCGTTGTTTTTCACCGCCAGATTCTGTAGGAACTTGGCCTCGGCGCTTTTCGACATGTAGCCCACCGTGTGGATGGAGGGGGTCGGGGCGTTGTGCTGCTTATAAAACTCGGTGTAAACGTCCCGGATCCGCTTGATCAGGGTGGTCTCATCGTAGATTTCCCCCGCGGCCTGGACCACCTTACCCCCTGACTTCGGCTTGGGCGGTTCTGGTTGGCGGGGCTCCACCGGCTGGGAGGGCAGACCGGGAATTCGTACCCCGTAATCGACGCCGTATCCCTCGCGGACTTTTCCCT
>DDPU01000060.1:11664-12076 GCA_002342345.1 Verrucomicrobia bacterium UBA2460 | reverse complement strand
TTGGTGATCTTGATCGGTTGGACGGAGTATCGCAGGCGGCGCCCGCGCGATCGCGCGGCAGTTTAAGTTTAAGTTTAAGTTGAAGAGGGCTTGAGGCTAGGTAGGCCACTTGGGCCCCTGAGACCTGCCCCAGCCCATTCGTGCTAGCCGCTCCGCGAGGGGAAGTGCATTTGGTCCCCTTACACCCCCCCGACCTTTGCGGCTTCCCGTCCGGGGACTAGGGCTTGGGTGCTTTCGCACCCGCGCAATCCGCGTACGCGGGGGGATTCGAAGGGTTCCTTCAACTAATCATTCCGGATATGGACCGGGGTTTCATCCGCTGAAGGGCGAAACTCGGGGTGGCGGATGTGGCCGCCGAGGACTGCGGCGCGGAGGGTGAAGCCGGCGGCGGCGAGGGAGATGAGGAGAACCA
>DDPU01000060.1:3442-11637 GCA_002342345.1 Verrucomicrobia bacterium UBA2460 | reverse complement strand
AACGGGGCGGCCTTTTCGGCGGCATCCTCGTGCAGTTCCATGGCGATGTCGCCGCGGTCGTCGAGCGGGGGCTGGATCTGGGCGCCGTTGAACCGGTGGTAAGCCCTTTCCCCCGTTTGCATCACCAGGGGGGTGGCGAGGTCGGCGAGGAGGCCAAGGGAGAAGGCAACGGCGAGGACGGCGGGGTTGCGGGAGATGAGCCCGGCGACAAGCAGGGGGGCCAGGAGGAGGATGAGGGTGACGGGAAGGTGATTGAGCATCACATGGAGGTGCTCGGGTTGCCAGAAGGTGGGGACCATGGGATCAGGGTGAAGGGAAAGGGGGTCTTTTCCAACGCAAAAGGAACGGCTAGGAATTTTCCATGGATTGGAGCATTCGGCCAAGGGGGGAAACCTGTGCGGGGTCGGGCCGCAAATTTGCCGACGGGGAGGTGGTCTACACGGTGCTGGTGGCCGGGGATGGGGGCATGGAGCGGAAGGATTACGCGGAAGCGGTATGGGCCAGGGAGGAAAGCCGGCCGACCTACTTCTGCTTCTGGAAGGGGCGGTTCCAGCTGGCGCCGCCCAAGGTGGAGAAGGAGCCCCCCGCGGCCCGGGCGGAAGCGGAATTGAGGCGGCGTCTGGCCCAACCGGTGCAACCGCAAAGCCCGGAAGCCAGGGTGATTTTTCTTTTTGCCCTGCTGCTGGAGCGCCGGAAGGTGTTGGTGGTGCGGGAGCGGACCAAGGGGCCCGAGGGGCGGGTGACGGTGTATGAGCACAAATCGACCGGGGAGGTGATCCTGGTGCCCGAGCCGGAAGTGAAGCTGAGCGAGGTGGACCAGTTGCGTGCCGAGGTGGAGGCCCTGGCGGCGACGTGGGGGGCCTAGTTTCCGTCACAGGAATGTTACTTTCAGGGCCTTGCCGCAGAATGATCGCAGGTGGATAACGATGGAGGCGATGCGAGAAAGGGTGCTGGTGGTGGATGACGAACCGGATGTCCGGATGCTGCTTCGCACCAACCTCCGGGCGGCGGGTTTCGACGTGCTGGAGGCGGCCAACGGGGCGGAGGGGCTGGCGATGGCCAAGCATGAGCTCCCCACGGTGATCATCCTGGACCTGATGATGCCGGAGATGAACGGGATCGAGGTTTGCCGGGCCCTGCGGAGGCATCCGCCGACCTCGCGGATCCCCGTGCTGATGCTCACGGCCAAGACCTCGGAGGAGGACAAGGTGGTCGGTTTTGAGGTGGGCGCGGACGACTATGTGACCAAACCGTTCAGCCCGCGGGAACTGGTCCTGCGGGTGCGGGCGGTGGCGAGGCGCAAACCGGACCAGGGGTCGGCCAAGCCGATTCCGGCGCGGGCGGGGCTGATTGCGATGGACCGGGCGGAAATGACCGCAACGATCGGGGGAAAGAAGCTGAAACTGACCTCGACGGAGTTCCGGTTGCTGGAGCTGCTGGTGCGGAGGGCGGGAAGCATCCAGTCACGGGACACCCTTTTGAGCGAGGTGTGGGGATACCAGGCCAACCTGGACACGCGGACGGTGGACACGCACGTGCGGCGGTTGCGGGAAAAGTTGGGCAAGGCGGGGCGGTTGGTGGAGACGGTGAGGGGGAGTGGATACCGGCTCAATACCAGCGAGCCATAAGCGAGCGAAGACGGGGTTTTTCCGTTTACGTTTACGGTTACGTTTAGGTTTAGGTTTACGAAAACTCGAAGTCGTGGGTAACCGACGTAAACGTAATCGTAAACATAAACGGCCAGTTCTGAGCGCTTGAATTCACGGTTGAATCGGGGAGCGTAGGACGATGGAAGGCTGGTGGACTCCCCTGATCGTGGTGGCGGCCTTGTTGGCAGTGGCGTGGGGATGGGTAATGGTGTATCGGCCGCTCCTGCAGGTGCGGAGGCTGGTGAGGGATCTGGCGGAGGGCAAGGCGTCTTCCGGATTTGTGGCACGGGGATCGCTGGGGTTGGAGGAGATCATCGTGGGTCTCGACAAAATCTCCGACCGCCTGCAGGGCCTGTCCTCGAAGGCGGAGCGGGAGAAGTACAACCTGCGGACGATCCTGGGCAGCCTGAGCGAAGGGGTGGTGATCACGGATCCGGAGGGAATCATCCGACTGGCCAACCGCAGCTTCCTCGAGATGTTCGGGCTGACCGCGTTTCCGATCGGTCAGACCTTCTTGGAGAGCACCCGGTTACCGGAGGTGGCGCGGGCGGCGGAGGAGACCTTTGCGCAGGGTGGGGGGCGAAGCCTGGAGATCCATCCTTCCTCGCCCGGTCAGCCGGTGGAGAGGACCTTTGCGGTGAACTTTGCCCCCATCGTGGAGGGGAGCGGGGAACGTTCCGGCGTGGTGACGGTTTTTTACGATCTTTCCAAGATCCGCCGGCTGGAGATGGTGCGCACGGAGTTTATCACGAACCTTTCCCATGAATTACGGACGCCGCTTTCGATCCTGGCGGGATATCTGGAGACGATGGAGGACCCGGCGGTGCTGCGGGGCGCGGAGGGGAAGGAAGTGCTCCGGGTGCTACAACGGAACTGCGAGCGCCTGACGATGCTGGTGAACGACCTGCTGGAGTTGTCGCGCATCGAGTCGGGCCGGTTGAAGCTGAACCTGCTGCCGCGAAAGCCCGGGGAGATCCTGGAGGAGGTGCGGGACGACTGGAAGCGGGCGTTTGCGGGCAAGCGGGTGAAGCTGGAGTTGGAGTGTGAGGGCGGGCTGCCGGAGGTTGGGGCGGATCCGTTGCGGGCGGGGCAGATTTTTTCCAACCTGATGGACAATGCGCTGAGGTTTGCGCCGCCCGGGAGCCGGGTTCGGCTTGGCGCGCGGCGGAGGGAGGGGCTGGTGGAGTTTTTCGTGGCGGACGAGGGGGAGGGGATCCCGCCGGAAAAACTGGAGCGGATTTTCGAGAGGTTTTTTCGCGTGGATGAAGGGCGGACCCGGGATCGCGGGGGGACGGGACTGGGGTTGTCGATTGTGAAACACCTCGTCCAACTGCACGGCGGGGAGGTGCGGGCGGAAAGTGTTCCGGGTTCCGGCACGAAGATCTGCTTTACCAAACTTCCAAGTTCTTCCCATCAAGAATCTTCCGACAAATAAAAACGTCATCGAATTGTCACAAAACCTGTCTTGGCTTGGCTGGGCTGGCCTTTTAGGCAGTCGAGATGACATTATCCTACCGGGCCTCTGCGGCCTTTCTGGCGGGACTGGTTGTTTCCGTACCCGGACTCCTCCGGGCTGGGCAAGTGGTCAAAATTGACGGATCCAGCACGGTATTTCCCATCACGGAGGCCGTGGCGGAGGAGTTCCAAAAGAGCACGGGCAACAAGGTGACCGTGGGGATCTCGGGCACGGGGGGGGGGTTCAAGAAATTCGCCCGGGGGGAGACGGATGTGCAGAACGCCAGCCGCCCCATCAAGGAGGAGGAAATCAAGGCCGCCAAGGAGGGCGGAGTGGAGTATCTGGAACTGCCCGTCGCCTACGACGCCCTCACGGTGGTGGTGAATTCCAAAAACGACTGGGTCGATTCCATCAAGGTTTCGGAGTTGAAGAAACTTTGGGAGCCGGCCGCCCAGGCCAAGATCACCAAGTGGAGCCAGGTTCGTAATGGTTGGCCGGACAAGGAGATCAAGCTGTACGGGGCCGGATCAGACTCGGGGACTTTTGATTACTTCACCGAGGCCATCAACGGGAAGGCCAAGGCCAGCCGTGGCGACTATACGGCCAGTGAGGACGACAACGTGCTGGTGCAGGGGGTGGAGGGGGACCGTCACGCCCTGGGGTACATGGGGTATTCCTATTTTGATGCCCACCGGAAGCGGCTGAAGGCCCTGAACATCGAGTGGGATGAAAAGGGGAAACCCGCGGTCGGCCCTTCCGAGGAGACCGTGCTGAACGGCACCTACAACCCCCTTTCCCGTCCTCTCTTCATTTACGTGAATCTCAAGTCGCTGGAGAAACCCGAGGTGGCCGCATTTGTGAAGTTTTATCTGGAGAATGTGGAGCGCCTGACCAAGGAGGTTCATTACATCCCGCTTCCCGCCACGGCCTATGAGGCGGTGCGGGCGCGGGTTGCCAACAAGCAAAAGGGGACGGCCTTTGCGGGCCATGGCGACGTGGCCGTGCCCATCAGCGAGATTCTCCAGCGTTCCCCGGTTCCCTAACCTGGGTTGCATGGCTCCCGCTTTTGTCGCCCCCGGCCGTCGCCTCGACAAGGCGGTGGAGGCGCTGATGGTGTGGATCCTGCGGCTCGGCGGCTGGGCCTCCGTGCTGGTGACCTTCGGAATCATCGTCACCCTGGTGACCGAGTCGGCCCCTTTCTTTGCCAGGGTGCCGGTCGTCCGGCTGGTCAAGGACACCATGTGGACGCCCTTGTTTTCGGAGCCGCAGTACGGCATCGGCGCCCTGCTGGCCGGAACGATGGTGACGACGCTGGTGGCCCTGTCGGTGGCGGTGCCGCTCGGCACCATCCTGGCGATTTACCTGAGCGAGTTTGCCCCGGCCCGGTTTCGCGAGCTGGTCAAGCCAATGCTCGAGCTGCTCAGCGCCGTTCCCACGGTGGTCTACGGCTATTTTGCCCTGCTGGCGCTGACCCCGCTGTTGCAGATGCTCTATCCCGATTTGCCCCAGTTCTCGATGCTGAGCGCCGGCCTGATCATGGGCATCATGATCGTTCCCTACGTGACCTCCCTGGGGGAGGATTCCATGCGGAGCGTGCCGATGCTGCTGCGGGAGGGTGCGTATGCGCTGGGGGACGGGAAACTGGGAGTGGCGGTACGGGTGGTTTTTCCCGGGGCTTTTTCCGGCTTGGCGGCGGCCTACGTGCTGGCGATTTCCCGCGCGGTGGGGGAGACGATGATCGTGGCAATCGCGGCGGGTCTTCAGCCCAGGATGACGATCAATCCCCTGGAATCGGCCGCCACGGTCACGGCCTTCATCGTCCAGGTCAGTTTGGGCGACCTGCCCCATGGCAGCATCGGTTACCAGTCGATCTTCGTGGCGGGGGCGATGCTTTTTCTGCTGACGCTTGGTTTCAACCTGGCCGGTCACGTCCTGAGAAAGAAGTTTCACCGTGCTTCCTGAAAAAATCATCCATGACCTGGAAAGGCGGGCCCGCCGCCGCCGCGCCATCGACCGGTGGTTTGGCCGGCTGGGCATGGTGCTGACGCTGATCACCCTGGGGATCCTTGCGGTGCTGCTGCTGAACCTTGCGATGAGCGGCCTGGCCCGGATCGACTGGCATTTTTTGACATCCTTCCCATCGCGCCGGGCGGCGGAGGCCGGGATTCTTTCCGCCTGGGTGGGCACCCTGCTGCTGATGGTGGTGACCGCATCGGTGGCCATCCCTTTTGGGATCGCCGCGGGCATTTATCTGGAGGAGTACGCGCCGAAAAACAAATGGACGGACTTCATTGAGATCAACATCGCCAACCTTGCCGGGGTCCCGTCTATTCTTTACGGGCTGATGGCCCTGGGGCTGTTTGTCTATTCCTTTCGGTTCGGCCAGAGCATCCTGTCCGGAGGCCTGGCATTGGCCTGTCTGGTGTTGCCAATCGTGATCGTGGCAACGCGCGAATCCCTGCGCTCGATTCCCGCGACCATCCGGGAAGCCGCCTTTGCGCTGGGAGCGACGCGCTGGCAGGCCGTCTGGCACCATCTGCTTCCTTACTCCACCGGGGGCATCGCCACCGGGGTGATCCTGGCGATGTCGCGGGCGATCGGCGAGAGCGCTCCCTTGATCACGATCGGGGCGCTGACTTTCATTGCCTTCCTGCCACCGCCCGCGTTCCTTGCCAACCCGCCGTTCGTTTCCTTCGAGTGGCTCTTTTCCCCCTACAGCGCCTTGCCTATCCAGATGTTCAACTGGGTGTCGCGCCCGGGGGAGGAGTTCCATGCCAACGCGGCGGCGGCCGGCTTGGTGCTGATGGTGATCACCCTCAGCATGAACGGCGTGGCGATCTTGATCCGAAGGCGGGCGCAGAGGAATATCCACTGGTGAATGCGCCCTCCTCCCCGCCGGTTGCCGGTTCCACCCGGGTTTCGATCCGCAACCTCAAATTTTATTACGGTACCCACCAGGTTCTCCAGGGGGTCAGTCTCGACATCCCCGCCTTTCAGGTCACCGCCCTGATCGGGCCTTCCGGGTGCGGCAAGACCACCCTGTTGCGTTGTCTCAACCGGATGCACGACCTTTATCCGGGAAACCGGTATGAGGGGGTGATCCGTCTGCAACCTGGAGACACCGACATTCTGGGCCCGGGCGTCGACCCCATCCAGGTGCGGATGCGTTGCGGGATGGTGTTCCAGAAGCCCAATCCCTTTCCCAAAAGCATCTATGAGAACGTGGCCTATGGGCTGCGGTTGCAGGGGATGAACCGCCGCCGCGATCTGGACGAGCGGGTGGAGAAGGCCCTGCGGGAGGCGGCGCTTTGGGAGGAGGTGAAGAGCCGACTGCACCAGTTGGCCCATAACCTTTCCGGGGGCCAGCAGCAGCGGTTGTGCATTGCCCGGGCCATTGCCACCAATCCGGACGTGGTGCTGTTTGACGAGCCGACCAGCGCCCTGGATCCGATCGCCACCTCGAAGATTGAGGAGCTGATCGTGGAGCTAAAGAAGCGGGTGACGGTGATCATTGTGACTCATAACCTCCAGCAGGCGGGGCGGATTTCCGACATGACCGCCTTCATGTATCTCGGCGAGCTGATTGAGTTCGGCGAAACCAACCGCGTCTTCACCAACCCCGCCAAACCGCAAACGGAGGACTACATTTCCGGACGCTTCGGGTGAAAACCCGCTGTTCCGTTGACATCGGAAAGATGAGGAGTAGGAATTTATTGGGATGACCAATCCAACATTGGAGCCGCAGGAGGAGAAGCTGGAGCGTATTCGTGGTTATTTCCACGGGGAACTGCTCACCCTGCGGGAAACATTGCTCCGCATGGCCAGTCTGGCCCACCAGAACCTGAGCGTGGCCCTGGAGTCTCTGGTGGAACGGAACGCCAAGAAGGCCAAACAGGCTATCGAGGCAGACCTGGAAATGGATCGGTTGGAGGTGGAGATCGACGAGATGGTGGCCAATTTCATGGCCACGCAAGCGCCGATGGCGTTGGCGTGTCGCCTGATGCTGGCGGCCTCCAAAATTTCCAACGATCTGGAGCGAATCGGGGACCAGGCGGTTTCCATCGCCCGCCGCAGCCTGATCCTGATGGATGAACCCCCGCTCAAGCCCCTCCTAGACATTCCGCGGATGGGGGCGGATGTGCTCTCCATGATCCGGGGAACCACGGACGCTTTTGTGGAGATCACCCCGGAGAAGTGCGCGGCAATCATCGGAATGGACGAGAGGGTGGATGAAATCAACCGGCAATTGGAGCGGGAGTTGACCAGCTTCATGGTTGAGGACCCCAAAACGATCACCCGGGCGCTGAACCTGATGCTGGTGGCCCGGTTTTTCGAGCGCGCCGCCGACCATGCCAAGAATATCGCGGAGCTGGTGTTTTATCTCTACACGGGGAAGGACATCCGGCACGAGGCGGAACTGGGCAAAACCGCGTAGCGGTTTTTCGTTTGGGTTTAAGTTGAAGTAAATGCGGGCGCCTCCTCTTGGAGGCACGAACAACAGACCGGCCCCATCCAACTCACTGCTGTTGGATGGTGAGCTTGAGGAAAGCGCGCGTATTGGTGCCGGAGTTGAACTGATACTCCCTGCGTTCAAAACCAACGGGGACGTTGGTTTGTGGCGGGATGTTGGTGGTGAAACCGGAGACTGACCAGTTGGAGGAAGAGAGGTTGAGGGAGGCCTGGGGGTAGATCTGGAGGTTGGTGTCGTTGGTCCGGACAACAGCGACCAGGGAAAGGCCCGAACCCGACGACATGGGGACAGGCAGAAGGCCCTGGTCGTTCCCGTTGGTGCTTCCCCCCAGGGCGTATTCAGCCAAGGCCGGAATGCCGTCCCCATCAGCATCGCTGGTGGGGTTGTTGGCGGCAAAGAGTGACGAGAAGGTGGGGTTGCTGACAGAGACGGTCACGGCAACCTCGGGTGCCGCCAGGTAGTTTTCGTTTCCGGCCTGCCTGGCGGTGATGGTGACGCTTCCGGCGGAAAGGAATGTGAGGGCGCTGCCGTTGAGGGTGGCGAGGGAAGATGGGGCTACTTCCAGGCTCACCGGAAGTCCCGAACTGGCGGTGGCCGAGAGCGGGCGAATATCCCCGGA
>DDPU01000060.1:2096-3381 GCA_002342345.1 Verrucomicrobia bacterium UBA2460 | reverse complement strand
CCCACGGAAGTCGCGGTGAATAGGCCGTTCGGGCTGATGGTGCCGCCGCCGTTGACCGACCAGTTCCAGGTGGCCGGTTGCTGGGGCATGGGGGTGCCGAACTGGTCCTGAAGCACGGCGGTGAAGGCCTGGGTGGTCCCGAAGGAGAGGTTGGCGGATCCGGGGAAGACGGCCACCGCGCTGGCCGCGGGAATTACCCGGACGTGAACGGTGCTACTCGTCTCGAGACCGGCTGCGTCCCGCACGAAAACGGTGAGGGCGTAATCGCCCAGTTTGTTGAAGTAGACGGTGGTGTCCTTGGAGAGGTTGGAGCCGTTGGGGCTGAAAAAGGGCGCATCGGGTCCCGGCGCGGCATCGGAGGACCAGGTGTAGGACAGGGCGGGCTCCCCGCCGTCGTCGGAGGCCCGCACGGAAAGCGTGAGGGAGTCTCCCGGCAACAGTCCCCAGTTGATGAAGCCGTCATTGGTGAAACTCAAGGCGGAGGAGGAAGCTGCCGAGGTGATGGCGGGGGGTGTATTGACGGGAGGGGTGCTTCCCAGCACCACGAGGTCGTCGATATACCAGCCCGCACTGGAGGTGCTCGAGTTGCTGGCCAGGACCCAGCGAATCCGGAGATTACGACCCGCATACTTGCTTGGCGTGTTGATGGTGACGACCGTTTCCACGAATCCCGAGGACGATCCGGTCCAAGCTTTTTTCAGGTTGAAATCACTCGTGCTGGAGGAAATGGTGCCGTTGTAGGGGACGCTGGAGAAGCCTTCGTCCGTGTTGGTGGTTTCCATGGCGAACCAGGTGGAACCCCCGTCGTTGGAGAGCTCGAGACGTCCCCCGTCCCGGCTGGTCTGGAAATTGTAGGAATGCCAGAAGCGGATCTGCAGGTTGGTGGCTCCGGCGGGGATCGGATAGGACGGCGAGGTCAGATAAGTCGTCGAGCGGCTGGATGGCCCCGGGGCGAAGTAAGCCTTGGAGGCTGACCTGGAGGCATTGGTGGTCAGGGTCCATCCGTTGCTGGAATATCCGGTATTGGTAAGATAAGTGCTGGACCAACCGGAGGTTGCGCCTTCGAAATTTTCCGCGGCCAAGGAGGCCAGCAGGGTGAAGCCATTGCTCAACGTGCCTGTCTGGCTGGGGGAATTGCTGACAGTGACATCCCAACTTCCGGTGCCGTTGGCCGGGAAAGTGGCCTGTCCACGCAGGCTGGAGGAGTTGAGATATTGCAGGTTGGTGGCCACCACGTCGGAAAATCCCGTCCGGGCAAATCGCAAGGTGGCGTTGGTGGCAAACA
>DDPU01000060.1:0-1989 GCA_002342345.1 Verrucomicrobia bacterium UBA2460 | reverse complement strand
CGCCGGAGGGGGTGGCCAGATAAACCTGTTCCACATTATCGACGTTGTTGGTGCCGGTGATGGCATTCGAGGACATGGAAGCCTGGGTCCAGTTTCCCACAAAGGGCATCACGTAGGGCAGGTTTGTCCCGCCATCGGGCCGGATCAGCTTGAGGTCGAGGTTGTTGACCAGGCGGGGGGTCCTGGAGTCCGCGGTGGTGACGGCAGTTCCAGCCGGATCGATCCAGGCCAGGGTGATCCGGATGGGGTTGGTTCCATCCCAGAGAAACCGGTGGGTGACGGTCTTGTTGGTGGTATCCACGGTTCCCTCCACGAGCCGCAGCTTGGCGGGGTTGGTTTTTTGATCCTGAATCAGGTCGACGGCCGCCCGCACATTGATCAGGCCCCAGCCGTACTGGTAATCGGGGCCGGGGTTACCCCGGTCGTCCGCCGTGTGAATGAGCAGGCCCTTGAGGGTGCTGGAGCGCATGGCCTTGTTGAAGGAAAGAAGGTGTTGCTGGGCCACCAAGGCGGCGGACCCGGCGGCGTTCGGGCCCGACATGCTGGTGCCGGTCATGGAGCCGTAGGAGGTGTCGCTTCCGCTCAGGGTCGAATAAACGTCCTCGCCGTTGGCCACCACGTCCGGCTTGATCCGGCCGTCGTCGGTCGGGCCGGTGCTCGAGAAAGAGCTGAGATTTGCCATGGCCGCGCTCCGATTCGTCCCGCTGACGGCATCGGAAACCGATCCGATGGTGATGACATTTTTGGCCAAGGCATCGTAACTGATGGTTTCGTATCCTCCGCGGTAGCTGTTGTCCCCCGCCGGATGGATCGAACTGTCATAGGTAGCCACGCTGGTGGCGTTGGCGGAGAGCCCGACGGCCTGTCCGTTGGAGGGGTTGTCCCACCGGTCATTTCCCGAACTGCGAAACATCAGGTAGTAGGGAGAACTAAAGGCAAGGGCATCCGAGTCTTTCGCATAGGTGTTGTACATGCCGAAATCACTTTCCGCGGAGTTGGTGGTTGTGCCGTTGCCATACCATTCGTACACCCGATAGGGGCTTCCTCCGTTCACATAGACCCAGCCGGCAACATAACCGTAGCTGTGATTCGAGATCAGAATCCGGTTGGTGTCGGTGGCCGTGGCGGCGGCGGCGGCGGTCATCTCCGTTTTGTCCGAAGTCCAGTCATAGGAATCAATGCGGGCCGAGGGAGCCATGCCTTTGGCCGAGGCTATGATGCCCGCCGCGATCATGGTGCCGCCGACATGGGTGGCGTGGTCGAGAGCGGCGGCCCCGTCCTTGACCGAGACGCGGCCCCCGAATTCCTGGTGGGTGGAGCGGGAGGAGCCACCGTCCCATTGCCCCAAAATCATGTTCAGGCCGTTGAGGGAATAGGGGCTGACCTGAACGATATTGGCTGCGGTGGAGATGCCGGCGTTGGCGTTGTGGGTGATGAAGTATACGGGATTTCCGCTCTCATCCAGGTCGGCAATTTCCCGGACCGAACCGTTGGAACCCTCCACCCGGACAGGCCAACCTTTTTCCCGGGCAACCTTCTCGGCCTGGGATTTTCTGCCCTCCTCCAGTCGGCGCATTTCCGCAACGACCCTCTCTCTCTCGCCCGGCTTGGAAAGATCGACCCCCTCCAGAACATCGGCGATGGTTCGGCGCGGAGTCGCCGCAGGAGCGGTTTTTTTGGCGAGGTGATTCGTCGCGGAATCCTGCCCTGAGGGGACGGATTTTTCCGTGGGTTGGCGATGAGTGGGGGCGGAGGATGCCTGCTCCGATTCCGGGAAAGCCGGAGAGGTCTGGGTGTCGGAAGTTTCGGGAAGCGGGTTCGAAGTTGAGGGGGGATTCCCTCCGTTTTTTTCCGGCGGAAAAACATGCGACAAAACAGCGGCTAAAGCCGTTAAGGCCATCAACACAATGGCAATCGCGCCAAGACGTCGTTTCATTTGTTGCTGAACTACTTAGACAATAAAGCAGGGGGTTTCGTTGAAGCAAACCT